>CAYPEQ010000029.1:0-27542 GCA_964409915.1 uncultured Methanoregula sp.
ATTAGGTACAAGGGAATTATGAAGGCTCCACTGATCACGGTCGACAACATCTGTATGGATTTTGATGGCTCGCAAGCCCTCAGAAATATCTCATTTGAAATCGCTGAAGGGGAGATTCTGGGGATCATTGGCAGAAGCGGCGCCGGCAAGACCGTGCTGATGCACCTCATGAGAGGTGTGGAACAGCCCCCGACTAGTGGCAGAGTTATATACCATGTTTCGGCATGTCCCTCATGTGATTACATGGACGTTGCTAGCTCTGCCGGGAAACCCTGCCCGCACTGTGGGGGAATACTTGCAGCTCTCGATGTTGATCTCTGGAACGAAACCAACGAAGCGCTAAAACGAAGGGTGATGCGGCGTACTGCTATTATGTTCCAGCGGACCTTCGCCCTTTATGGCGACGACCGGGTAATCGAAAACGTACTTCATGCACTTGATGATATCAATTATCCTCAGGAAAGAGCCATCAACCGTGCAGCCGACCTCATCGACCAGGTCCGGCTCTCCCACCGGATGATGCATATCGCCCGTGACCTTTCCGGGGGGGAAAAGCAGCGTGTAGTGCTAGCCAGGCAGCTTGCAAAAGAGCCTTTTTTACTCTTTGCCGATGAGCCCACTGGCACGCTGGATCCCGGAACCGCAAAGATTGTCCATTCGATGCTCACTGAAGCAGCAAAGACCAACAATATGGGTATGGTGGTGACATCCCACTTCTCGCAGGTAATTGAAGATGTGGCCAGTCGCGCCATCCTGCTTGTCGACGGTACCATTGCAAAAATCGGTTCGCCTAAAGAAGTGATAGGTGAATTCATGGCCGGCTGCGACGATACAGAGGTCTTCGAACACACAGAGGCGGGCGAGATGATAGTCATTGCCCGGGATCTTGTCAAACGATACATATCCGTCGACCGTGGTGTTGTCAAAGCGGTAAATGGCGTCACCTTCGATGTATACACAAAAGAGATCTTCGGCATCATCGGAAAAAGCGGAGCAGGAAAAACAACGCTTTCGCGGATTATTGCCGGACTCATTGAGCCTACGAGTGGAGAGATCAACATCAAGATTGGGGATGATTGGGTGGATATGACCAAGCCGGGTGTAGATCAGCGGGGCAGAGCCAAAGAATATATTGGATTGCTTCACCAGGAATACGATCTCTATCCCCATCGTAACGTCCTTGATAATCTCACTGATGCAATCGGCCTTGAATTCCCCAAGGAGCTGGCCATGCGAAAAGCTATTGTCACCTTGAAAATGGCCGGATTTACTGAGGAGAAGAGTAAAGAGATTCTCGAAAGGTTGCCAGGGCAACTCTCGGAAGGCGAACGCCACCGGGTCGCACTCGCACAGGTACTAATCCGGGAACCCAAAATCGTGATCCTGGACGAGCCGACGGGCACGATGGATCCTATCACCAAGATAGATGTCAAACATTCCATCATGCATTCCCGCGATGATATCGATGAAACCTTCATCGTGGTCTCGCATGACATGGAATTCGTGCGCGAAATATGCGACCGGATTGCATTGATGCGAGGCGGAAAGATCGTGGAGATAGGAAAGACGGTTGATGTGCTCGCACACCTTACCGAGGATGAGCGTAAGATCATGAGCCAAGCCCAGCCTCACTCTTGAGAGGCTCACATGATCCATGTCCATCTCGATGGAGAGCCCCATGAGGTAAGCGAGCAAAGCACACTTCTTTCCCTTCTTCCGGAACATCCCCGTGAATGTGCTGTCGCCGTTATCCGACCTGCAACTAAGGAACAGGAGAAAACTGAAAATTTTACGGTAACGACAACCGCCGGAGAGATAACCATTGAGCTCGCCGGGGTTGAGGTCGATGTACTTGAACGGCGGGATGCCATTGAAAGGCTTGCCTTACACTGGACTGACCGGTACGCTGCTGCATTCGGCCCGTTTCCTTCCGGCATTCGTCCGCTGCGTAAACCACGGCTTTACGAGAGAGGGGATGTTATTCTCGGTTGCGGCGGATACGATCCCAAAACCTCGTATCTCATTTTCTCAAAAATCCGGCATACTGCAGATCACGGCGCTGGTGAAACCGGCGGTGTTATCGGCCGGGTCGTCAGCGGTAAAGCCGTACTCGACCGGTGGGAAACCGGGGACAGGGTAACAACGGTGGAACCAGTGATCAGCTGGGCCGACACCAGTCGTTCGTTTACCACTACAAACCTGAATCTTATTGTAGAAGACGGCATGCTTATCGTAACACAGGTAAGAGTGACGGGGCAGGGGTTTTTCCCGGACCGGGTTACTACCGAGGCGGCAGGTAGTGTAGAACACCTGCTTGTGGCTCTCCAGTCCGGAAAATTTGTCGTCGACCGTGCAACAAGCACCCATATCCTTGACCGGAAACTTGTTGGAACCGATGTGCCTGCACAGTTCAAGCGTCCCCGTCGCGAGGGTACAGTTACCGTACGAACCGGGGGACCATCAGTTGGAGGGGTCTATATCTACAGGGCCGATGTCCCCAGCAGCCCGACTCATAGTGTAGTTGGACAGGTAGTACATGGCATCGAACTGGTAAAGCTTGCAAAAGAAAACGATATTCTCTCAATGCAGGTCGTTCCTCCCCGTATCGATCTCCTTGGTCTGCCTCTGGAAGATGCTAAAAAAGTCGCGGCGGACCGGAAGGTTTCTTTCGTTGTCGATATCGACAAAAAAGACCGGATTGTCGTATCACAGGAACCAGGGACCACACTTGATGTGCTGAGCGAGCGTTCAGTAAAGGTGACAACAGCGCCCTTCGATCAGGTAATTGATATCGTTCTTGATGATGCCAAGGCTCCCATGAGCTGCGATACATTCCGTCGTATTACCGGGCTGCACGAGCATGATGCAGGTATGATGCCGGCATTCTTTATTTTCGATGATGTGTATCTTTTCAAACCAAAAATCCCGACTACCTTCAAAATCTATCCTGAGAATTGTCCGGTTGGCGAAGCCCCGGCGGCAGCCCTTGCTATTACCAATGATTCCCGTAAAGGTTCTGGCCTTGTTGGGGTGAGGTTATCGGCGAACCGCGAGTTTGGTCCGACTTCCGAACCGTTCGACGGCACTAATATTATCGGACGGGTTATCGATACGGATAAGCTAAAGCACGTAAAAGAACGGCAGATCGTCTACATCCGCGAGGTGAAACAGTGACTGATTATACCCCGGCAAACGTCGGGACCGTGACCCGGTACGTAGTGGTGGAATCGTATACCGTAACACCTGCGGACGTAGCTATCCGGGCATACGAAGTAGCAAAAGGCGTGATGATCAAGGAGAACTGTTTTGGCCTTGTCGTTATGGGAAAAGAAGAAGAGGTCAACCGGGTGATCGCTGAAGTACGGAAAATGGACCCGGCCCATATTTTTGTAAAAGACCGCGGGTTCCCGCCCGGGGATGCCCGGCGGTGCCGGGCAACTCTTGGTGGAGCGAGGCCGGGGTTCCACGGGATCGAGTTCGAGATGACCATCCTCCCGTACATTTCTCACGCTATTGAAGAACTTGAACATCGCGATGCCTCAACTGTGCCGGCCCCGCAATCCCAGCTGACATCGCCCCGTCTTGATATTTACCGGTTGAAGAAAATGATCGATGCACAGGAGCCCTGACCATGGCAAAAATATTCATTTACCCTGCAACAAGCCTGATCCTTTCCGATATGGTGACACGGTTCGGCCACACACCCCTTGGTTCTGCAATCGCTATCCGGGAACGTGTCCAAACCGCCGGACTCGAATCCATACCCCTCCAGATCACTCCTGAAGAACCCAAGAAGGGGCTCCGGTGGGCGGCAGTGGAAGTCCCAAGCGGTGTCCGTGGTCGCATGTCCCTGTATGGCCCGATGATTGAGATGTGCGACGCTGCAATCATTATCAATAACGCCGATCTCGCATTCGGCTGCATGGGCTGTGCACGCACAAACGAGCTGTTGAAGTTTTTAATTCGTCAAAAGGATATGCCAAAGCTCGAGCTGGAATACCCGAAAAATGAGGAGGAAGGGACACAATTTGTTGCCGCACTTAAACGGTTCCTCTCCGATCTGGGGGGAAAATCATGACAGCGCCGGTACGTATTGCTCAGCTCTCCTGCGGCCCGGATTACTCAGGTGTTCAGGAAGAAATAAACCAAGCTGCGAAATCCGTAAACGGTGAGATCTTTTTCCCGGATGTTGCCCTTAAAGACATAATGCGTGATTTTGACGCGTTCGGTCTTGAAGTCAGGAGCCCCGATCTTAAACTCGCCATTTCACGGGCAATGGCACTCGTTGATGGCAGGATCGAAGCTGACGCGGTCTTTATTGCAACCTGTTTCCGTTGTGCAGAAGCTGCAATAGTAAGAAACGAGCTACGGCGGTATATTCACGAGCACTCAAAGCTTCCTGTTGTAAGTTACTCATTTACTGAACGCACGACCGCAGGTACGCTCCTCACCCGGATGGAGGCCCTCACAACGATTGCCAGGAGACGGGCGCTACTGGCAAGGGAAGTTCAGGAGGGTATAACACTTGGCATCGATTCCGGCTCGTCCACGACAAAGGCAGTGTTGATGAAGGATAACAAAATTATCGGGAGAGGCTGGCAGCCGACTACCGAAGTGCTCAAGAGCGCCCGGGATGTCGCCACCCATGCTCTTGGCGAAGCGGGATTGAAACTTGAAGATGTTGAAGCGATCGGAACAACCGGCTATGGCAGGTTCCTTGTCGGAAAAGATTTTAATGCAGATCTCATCCAGGAAGAGCTGACCGTAAACTCGAAAGGTGCAGTATACCTCGCGGATCGGCAGCACGGCCCGGCGACCGTTATCGATATCGGAGGGATGGATAACAAAGCCATTTCAGTAATGGACGGTATTCCCGGCACTTTTACAATGGGCGGTATCTGCGCCGGCGCCAGTGGCAGGTTCCTCGAAATGACTTCAAAGCGTCTTGGCATCGAGATCACCGAACTCGGGCCGCTTGCTATGAAAGGCATGGGTGCCCATGTTCCCATGAACAGTTATTGTATCGTGTTTGGTACCCAGAGTCTCGTCAATGCCCTTGCTGCCGGAAGTAGCCGGGAAGATGTAGCCGCAGCGGCATGCCATAGCGTTGCCGAACAGGTCTTCGAACAACAGCTCCAGGAAGTGGACATTAAAGAACCTGTAATTATGGTGGGCGGCACCTCACTCATCGAAGGGCTGGTATATGCGATGGGAGAACTCCTTAAGACCAAAATTGTCGTTCCACCGAACTCACAATATATAGGTGCAGTGGGTTCAGCGTTGCTGGCATCAGGATTTATCAGGGACGGGGCAGATGCAGGCCATTGAGTATTTTGAAGTGGAATGTACGGAAAAACTCGGTGGGGAATACTACGGGCAGATCACAAACGACGTCCTTCTCGACCACAATCTTCTCCGGGTAATCCACAAGATCCACATCTACATCGATCCAAAAATCCCCATTTTCGTAGCCGTTGGAATTCTTAAAAAGGTTGTAACTCTTGTGCGGGTAAGTGATATCGCCAATGTCAACCCCCAAGAAGGCAAGATGACGCTTGCGATATCGGACGAAACGTATCTCGCAGCTATGCTTAAAATATTCTGGGACCGGTTCGGCAAGGATCATGTTGATCAGCCTGACCGGTTTACGGTAATCCTGACTGGAATTGCGGCAAATCCCCGTGAAATCGAAGAGATGGCAATTGCCGATCCCAGCGAGGCATTGTACAAGGATCTCGTCTACGCCCTGCGGTGCATCTGCCCCGAAGGGTTCCGGGTCAGAAGCGAAAACTTTGGGGCTGAAAAGTTCTCGTTTGTGGCAAGCGAGGATACTCTGACTGAAACCGGCCTTTCCCTGATAAAAGAAAAATTCGCGCTTATGGGGGAGACGCCATGATCCTGGTACCGATCACCTACAAAGGTGGCGTGTACCGGCACAACGAAATTATCGACCTGATCGAAGATCTTGGCGGGTACATTGTCCAGAAACACATGATTGCACAGGAAGTTGTGCTCCAGTGCTTTGTGCCAAAGGATGACGTAGAGCTGATCCGGGCAATTGGAAAACCACTTGCTGGAGAGGTGATCGATTCACCACTGGTAGGAACCGAAATCGCGGTGGTCAGTATGAGCCTTGAGATCCACCACCTGCCGCATCCTTCATGTGATATAGCCGAGTATGTGCGCCGGATAGGTGCCAAAAGCAACATGGTAAGTCTGGCACGTGGCCCGGGAAAACGGATCGCAGGGATCAACGATGAGGAACGCGATGTCATAAACGAACATGATATTGCCGTATACCTGCTTGGCAATTTCGAGACCTGTATCGAGCATAAGATGCCATTGCTCCTTCGGGGAATAGAGGTACCGGTTGTTCTTTGTGGCGGTCCTGATAAAGAAACGCTTCAGCGAATCGTTGAGCCTGCGGTGGATGGCTATGTGGGAAACGTCGGCCGGTTCATGCACCGGACCAAAGAGTCCGAGGAACTCACCAAACTTGATGAGATTGTCGCTGAGATCACCCGGGTTCTCGAAAAGCGCCGGGAGGAACTTGCAAAAGACCCCCTTTCAGTATCCCCGGCACGGCTTATGGACGTTATCCATGAGCATGTACCAGCTATCCTTGCTGTTACATCCCCAACCCCGCTTACGGTGCAGATGTCAGGTCTCCGGGTAAAACTGCCGTACGATACATATGCCGAGGTACTCCGGAAGGTTGAGATTGAAGACGGGATAAAAATCGGTGATATCGCCGACATCGAACCTTCGCGTATGCGTGATTACATTATTTTGAGAGTCAGGCCATTTTCAGAAACCAACACCGTGATTTAGGAGAAGACTATGGGACGAAAACAGGAAGCCGAGTTTGAGGATCGGCTCAAACAGATTGTCGATCAAGGTACCGATGCAACGGCCGAAGAATGGCTAAAGATCATCGAACGGGAATACGGGAAAGTTCCGCTTATTTTTAAGCGAATGGGAGAACGTCCCGAAGTCCTCATCTCCCACCTGCTGTACAAAGGAAGTGTTGCTGAGACCAGCAGGCTTGACCCCAAGTATGTGGAACTGATCAGTATGGCAGTAGGTGCGGCCCTGAAATGCCAGTATTGTACGAGCTATCACATGCAGGCCGCGATCAAAATGGGTGCAACACGAGAGGAAATCCTCGAAGTGATCCTGCTTTCAGGAATGATCTCAAATTCCTCGGTCCTTGCCAATGCATACCGGGTTATTGACGACAGGTTGGAGAAGTGTTTTCCCTGTGATATAATGGCGGTCCAGGAAAAAACCCCACAAAAAAGAGCTAAGGATGGAAGAAATCCCAAGTAATTCTCCATCATCAACAACCGTAATCTTTTTTTATGCCATATTTTAATCCCCACAACGACTAACGATCTAGTGAATGTGCGGGATTGCAGGTGAGTACTGTTATAACGGTGGAAAGCCTGATCGCCAGCTCCTTGCAGCTATGTCTGATCGGCTTTTCCATCGCGGTCCTGATGGGGAGGGCTTACATGTAAACGGTAGTGCCGGTCTCGTCCACCGGCGCCTCGCCATAATCGATCTTTCTCCCGAGGGTCTTCAACCCATGGCAAACGAGGATAATTCGCTCTGGCTTGTCTTCAACGGCGAGATCTACAATTTCATCGAACTCCGCAAGGAACTCGTAGACAAAGGGCATACATTTCACTCGAAATCAGATACTGAAGTAATTCTGCATGCGTACGAAGAATGGGGCCATGATTGCCTGAACCGGTTCAACGGCATGTGGGCATTTGCACTCTGGGATGATAATAAACAGGAGCTATTCTGCGCCCGGGACCGGTTCGGCATTAAACCGTTCTATTACACTATCGTTGATGGATCATTTCTGTTCGCATCCGAAATTAAAGCACTACTGGTTCATCCAGGCGTCAAAAAAATGCCGGATGACGATATGCTATGTACCTATCTTGCATGGGGTGTGCATGACCATTGCAGCCACACCATGTTTAAAGGAATTTACCAGATCGAACCGGCTCATGCCCTTGTTGTTACCGCAGAGGGAATTCAGTCCCCGTTCCGGTATTGGGATGTAAAAGTAAACCCGGAGATACGAGGAAGTGAAGACGATCTCAAAGTTGCAGCCTGCCTTGATGCACATCTCCTGGAAGCGATAAGGATCCACCTGAGAAGCGATGTTGCCGTCGGTACCTGTCTTTCTGGAGGTATTGACTCCTCAACCCTGACGGTCCTGATTAATTCGCTTATTAAAAATGAGGCCCCGGAAAGCGTAGGTTTGAGACAGAAGACGTTTTCTGTCGTATTTTCGGACAAAAAATTTGATGAGAGCCGGTATATTGACGAGGTCATTGCAGCAACCGGGGTAGACGCAGACAAAACGGAACCCAACCCAGGCCAGCTCCGTGAGGATATCGACCGGTTAGTATACATACAGGATGAACCGTTTGGTTCACTCTCCATTTACGCCCAGTACTGTGTGATGAGACTTGCAAAAAAGAAGGTCACCGTGGTACTTGACGGCCAGGGGGCCGACGAACTTCTGGCTGGTTACCTGGGGTACCAGGGAAGTTACATCCAGGGGCTCATTCGCACATTTCACTGGTGGACAGCACTAGTGGAGATCATTGGAAGTATCCGGAGACACCGGGATTTCTTTGTTGGCGCGAAGCGGCAAATGCATATCCGCAGGATGAGACGGAATCTTCTAACCTGCTATCCAAAAACGATTGACCGTTACCAAGGCACGCTCGATGAAGTCCTGCACCGCGAGCTCCTCGCCACTAATCTCCCTGCACTTCTTCACTACGAGGACCGGAACTCAATGGCATTTTCCCTGGAATCCCGGGTTCCCTTCCTTGACGTGCATTTAGTAGAATATATCGCGTCGCTCCCCCTCTCCCAGAAGATCCGGGGAGGGGAAACAAAAGTCGTCCTGCGTTCAGCAATCCGGGGAATGGTCCCCGAATCAGTGCGCTGTCGCGGTGACAAGATGGGCTTTGTCACACCCGAGGAATGCTGGATGAAAAACGAGCTCAGGCCGTTCATGCTTGAGATTTTCTCATCGCAAAGTTTTAGATCCCGCCAGTACTGGGATGCCGCTGCGGTAATGCAGGATTATCAGGCATTCCTTGATGGTGCCTCTGTGTATTCTCCAGAGATCTGGCGGATTGCCTGCGCCGAGCTGTGGCTGAGGAAATTTGTCGATACACCGGCTGCCTGATGACAATGTTGCGCAGGATCGACTTTTATTAGGAATAATCCAAGACACAGTACTAAGAACACGACCGAGAGAAAATCCCGGAAAAGAAACCACGAGGATCCATGAAAACCATTATTCTTGCCGGAGGCGTGGGAACCAGGCTTTGGCCTCTATCCCGCGAATATTTCCCTAAACAGTTTATTCCCATGGACGGGAAATCCCTGTTCCAGAAAACCTGTGAAAGGGCGAGAAAATTCTCCCGGGAGGACGAGATATGGGTAGTGACAAATGAGATCCACCAGTACCTTGTCCGCAACCAGATGGAAGATATGGGGTACGTTTTACCCGAAGACCACATCCTTGCAGAACCTGAGCAAAAGAATACTTTGCCCGCCATTGCCTGGGCCTTTCAGCAGATCAGAAAGGAAGACAGAACCGCAACAGCGGTAGTCTTTCCAAGCGATCACCACCTTGGAGATGTTGCAATCGATCAGATTAAGGCCGCGGAACCACTCTCAAAGAAATACCTTGTTACATTCGGTGTCAAACCATCTTCATCCCACACCGGGTATGGATATATTAAACCGGGAAAAGCGTTGCCGGTAGGTTTTGTCGTCGAACAATTTAGGGAAAAACCCGATGAAAAGACCGCTTCAGGTTACGTGAAGAAAGGATATCTCTGGAACAGCGGGATATTCCTGCTTTCCATCCCTGTATTCTTCAGGGAACTCAAAAAATATCAGCCCGGGCTTTTTGCAGCCTTTGAAGGGAATAAAGTGCCGGATTTCGGAAAACTGGACGCCATATCTATCGATTATGGCCTTCTTGAGCCGTCAAAAACGGTTGCCGTTGTGCCGCTTGATACGGAGTGGAGTGATCTCGGGACCTTTTCAGCGCTATACGAGATAAGTCCGCATGATGGCGAGGGGAATGTCGGAACGGCAGAGTACCTCTCGGCACGGGATAATTATGTGCACGCCCCGGGCAAGCATGTTGGCATGATTGGCGTTGATAACCTCGTCGTTGTGGATACCGCTGATGCACTTCTTATCTGTGATAGCCGGCACACAGAACAAGTCAAACATCTTGTCCACCGGTTTAATGAGAAAAACGACCCGGTTACCCGGTTCCACCGGCAGGTTCACCGACCATGGGGGTCATATACCGTGCTTGAGGAGTCAAAAGGGCACAAGATCAAACGAGTCACGGTAAAACCCGGACAAAAGCTTTCCCTCCAGCTGCATCATCACCGGAGCGAACACTGGGTTGTTGCCAGTGGTACCGCCGAAGTGCAACTCGACGACGAAACAAAATTGCTCCGGCAGGGAGAAAGCACATTTGTCCGGAGCGGGGTCCAGCACCGGATTAAAAACCCGGGAGTAATTCCTCTCGAAGTCATCGAAGTGCAGTTGGGGGAATACCTCGAAGAAGACGACATCGTACGGTTTGATGATGATTATGGCAGGAAATAAACACTTTTTTTCTTTTCATTTTTAATCATCATAGCTGATCACGATCCTTTTGTCCAACTTTTTCTGTTGAACTTCTGGCTCCGGCCTTAACCAGTCCCGGGAGTTTTTTACCCACGACAAGACATTTACCTCCGGTCCCGATCAGATCGTTCCGGTCTGCAGTCCGGAGTCCTTCAAGAACAAGATCCAGATTCTGGGGTTCCTTATACTGCATGAGTGCACGCTGGATTTTCTTTTCCTGTCCTTTTGGAACATGCACCGGTTCGAGCGTGAAGGGATTGAGGCCGGTATAGTACATACACGTCGAAACGCTCAGAGGAGTGGGTGTAAAATCCTGGACCTGTTCGGTATATACCTTGTGATCCCGGATATACTCGGCCAGTTCAATCATATCTTTTATTGTGCAGCCCGGGTGACCGGACATGAAATAAGGGACCAGGTACTGGCGTTTGGGTTTGCCTTTCTGGAATGCCGTGAAAAGGGTGAGAAAGCGATCAAAAAAAACACCATCCGGTTTGTTCATTGCGGCCGTAACAACCGGTGAGACGTGCTCAGGTGCAACTTTGAGATGCCCGGAAACATAGTGTTCGCAGAGATCTTTCAGGAACATGAACCCTTCATCATCGGCAAGAACAAGGTCGTACCGGATACCGGAGCCGACAAACACTTTTTTCACACCGGGCACTTCTCTTATTTTTTTAAGAAGTTCCCTGAGTTTCCGGTGATTTGTCTTGAGGTTTTTACAGGCAGGAGAACAAAATTTGTCCGGGCATGCACCGGCAGCATCCCACAGATCGCACCCCATATTGTACATATTGGCCGTCGGACCCCCCACATCCTGGACGATTCCCCGGAACTCCGGCATTGCTGCCATCCGGATCACTTCACGGACGATAGATTCAGGGCTCCTGCTCTGGACGATCCGCCCCTGGTGATGGGTAAGAGCGCAGAACGAACAGCTGCCAAAACAGCCCCGGTGGCTCACGATCGAGAACTGTACCGGAAGAAGTGCAGGGACAGGCTCACGGTAAGAAGGATGTGCCAGTCGTGTAAAGGGCAGATCGTACGCATGATCGAGTTCGGAGGAAGAAAGAGGCCGGGCCGGAGGATTCTGGACGATAACTGTCTTCGGGTGAGGCTGAGCTACCGGTCTCCCATGTAACGGATCCTGTTCTTTGTAATGGATGGCAAACGCTTTTGCATATGCTGCAGTATCTGAAACGACCTCGGAAAAACACGGGATTTCAACAATGCCTTGTGGCCGTGGCGTACGCCATTCTGCCACCTCCATAGTATACATAGTCCCCTGTATATCCCGGAGTAATCGTGAAGGTTTCCCGTTATCCAGACGCTGGGCGATCTCTACCATCTGCCTTTCAGCCATACCATAGGCAAGAAGAGTTGCCGGTGCATCGGCAAGAATGGACTGGCGTACCCGGTTCTGCCAGTAATCGTAATGCGCAAACCTGCGCAGGCTCGCCTCTATCCCCCCTAGAACAATGGGAACATCGGGATACAGGCTGTGGATCCGGTTTGTATAAACGATTGTTGCCCTATCCGGGCGTTTTGCGATCCCACCGGGAGAGTATACATCAGAACTCCGGCGTTTCAGGTTGGGAGTATAGTTATTGACCATTGAGTCTACATTGCCGGAAGATATGCCAAAGAATAGCCGGGGTTTCCCAAGTGCCGTAAAATCCTGTTCTGTCTTTATATCCGGCTGGGCGATAATACCAACAGAAAATCCCGCATCCCACAGGACCCGGCCAATAAGCGCTGTTCCAAATGACGGGTGGTCAACATAAGCATCCCCCGTGACGAGAATGATGTCAAATTGTTCTATACCCAAAGATTTAGCTTCGACCGATGAAAGAGGAAGGAATGATGGTTGAGGTCTCATACAATGTGTTTTGATCCTAATCAGGCTCGCGGACGCCGGGTAAGGTCGCGGATAATTTCAGCAAGACCCCCAGGCACCTCTTCTTCCCTTTTCCCGCTCCCGGCAGAGAGCACAGGTTTTTCTGGCACTGTATCAGGTTCGGGATTTACAAGAGAGGTGCGTCCCGACTCGTCAGTTTTTGTGTGGACCGGAAGGGGTACACCCGTCTTTTCATCGAGGCGTCGATGGATATCAAGACCAGAAAATTCGAGAATAACGACCTCAGCAACAATATACGTGATTGCCTTTTCCCGGAGGCATCCGGTCAAGGCATGACCTGCCCGCCCTACTGATGCGTGGAAATGAATGGCTGGGGCATTATCACCCTCACTGATCGTACCGAGTCCCACCATCTCCCAGCCGCCTTCGAACATGATAAAATGCGGCTCTGGCGGGATAGTGGGCACCTCAGGACCGGTAACCATCCGCCCCTGCCTGAGTGCTCCAAGAAAAAGGAGGGTACCGGACCTGACAGATTTATCTTGTATGAACTTTTGTGTGACAGCCAGAAAATCCTCGCCGTCATCGATCCTGAGGACAAATACCCGGCCAAGCCGGCCTTCTGAATACTGCATAAACGCCCGCTTTTATTGTATCTTTGGTATTCATTGAGTTGATGTGGATTTATATCTCTTTTCTCCTAGTATGAAAAAGAGATCTGACTTTTTTAAAACTCGATTTTCGGCGGTGTCTTGATTTCTTCTTCGAACTGGAGGTATTCAAGCTTTGTCAGGTGGGTCATACCGCCGACAAATTTCGAGGGAATGGTATCCATCATGGTGTTGAATTCCTGTGAGATATTGTTGTATGTATACCGGTGGCGGGAGATCTCATTCTCAAGGTTTTTTACGGAGTCCATGAGAGAAGAGACCGTCTGGGAGGTCTTTAATTCCGGGTAGTTTTCTGCAACTGCCAGAAGGCGCCCGAAGATGGAACGGGACTCTGCCTCAACTTTATTGAGATCCCCGGGCCCTGCGGTCGCGACCGCTGATCGCATTGCAGTAACCTTGGTGAACGTCTCCTGCTCGAACTTTGCGTAGCTTTTCACTGCACCCAGCAGCTGGTCTATCATATCCAGGCGTTTCTTCATTGCGACCCGGATCTGCCCAAGAGTCGCTTCAGACGCATTTTTCAGAGAGTAGAACCGGTTGTAAATGCCGACTACCCACAGAATGAGGCCGATAACAACGACAATAATTACGGCAAGAATTATCCAACCGATGATATCTTCAAACATAGGTCATCAGTACATTGTTGCAATTTGGTACAAGATAATAGGTGAGGTAAACCGGAATAATGGCAGACATTTTGTTGCGAGTCCGCCAAAAAAAGGATAGATATCAACCGGCGAGCAGTCTATGAGAGCGTCAGGGAACCTACAACCCTGAGTTTGCCGCCTTCCAGGTAATGGAGCACCACGCGGGCACCGGGAGGGTAGACCAGTTCCTTCTCAAGAGTAACCGAGAGTTCGGGCATTCTCCAATCCCCTTCTGTCGATACCCGGGTGATACGAGAGGGTAAAAATTGCATCCAGTGGCCAAGAAATACTACCATGTCTTCTTTTAAAGGCGCGGGCCAGTATTTCACCAGTTGGGCTTTACCGGTGAGTGTAAGAGAGCTTTTAATCGCCGGATCGTTTGTAAGGACATAGCCCCGGTCAAGGTCTTCTGCTTCGATACCTTTGAGAGAAAGACCAACCCGGTCACCGGTAACTGCAGTATCCGCGTCATCATCGTGCTTCTGGATAGAGCGGATTTGGGCGGTTTTAGTGGTCGGGAGCACCTTAAGGGAATCGTGTTTTTTTATGACACCGTGAGTGACGCATCCCAAAATCACGACTCCGACACCTTTGACATTGAAATGATGATCAATAGGGACCGCTCCGTTGCCGCTTCCCTCCATTACTTTCTGGTGTGAAGTCAATTTTGCAGCAGCATCGAGCAATTTCTCCCGTAGACCTATTGGATCGTGTTCGATTACTTCATAGTGTTCAAGAACCGTGCCTTTGATGAGCGGTGCAACCTGGTCCAGGGTCAGGTAATTCCGGAAGATAATATACCCCTCTGCTTTTCCAGCGCTCTGGAGCATAAGAACCGTCTCACCAAACGTTGCAGTAATTTCATCAACCACAAGGATGACGCGATCGGCAAGAGAGATTGCATAAAACAGCGAGGAAAGTTTTTCGGGGTATCGCGTAGGTTCAATGAGGGTTACGGTGGATTCTCCTCTCTTGAGGTTGTAAAAAGTGATATCGCTTGTCGTCCCCTTTTTTCCCAGCTCTTCAGAAAAGCCGTTCGGGGCAAGGACCGCGACAGTGATATTGGACATGAGCAATTATATGGGATCTTGAAGGATATGAGTATTTTTTTATGGAGTTGTTGCAGTGAGACCGTACAGTTACACTTTTGTGGGCTCAAAAAAGGACTCTTAAATCCGGAGTTCCTAGGAATTAATTGTACAATGCTTCAATTATTTAAACTTAAATTAAAGGGTAATTTTGTGCTATTGGTTTAAAAACAATTATGTATAAGTATACTTGTTTGTTAGAGGTGAATGTTTACGAAAACCGAATCCATGAAAGTAGTACTCCTTGCCGGGGGACTGGGTACTCGCCTTAGTGAAGAGACGGTTATCAAACCCAAACCAATGGTGGAGATAGGGGGAAAACCCATTTTATGGCATATCATGAAAATTTTTTCTCACTATGGATATAACGATTTCATAATTTGTCTGGGATATAAAGGGTACGTCATAAAGGAATATTTTGCCAATTATTTCCTCCATATGTCCGACGTCACTATTGATATAAAAAATAACAAAACAGAAATTCACCAGAATTTCTCAGAGCCCTGGAAAATTTCACTTATTGATACCGGGGATAATACGATGACCGGTGGCCGGGTAAAAAGAATCCAGTCCTATATCGGTGACGAACCTTTTATGCTTACGTACGGAGACGGTTTGTCCGATGTAAATATCCCCAAGTTAATAGAGTTTCATAAAAAACAAGGTCAGACTGCAACTTTAACGGCCATTCGTCCAGTGGGAAGATTTGGGGTTTTGGAATTAAAAGGGTCAAACGTAACCACATTTTTAGAGAAACCAGGAAGCGGATATATTAACGGAGGGTTTTTTGTTTTCGAACCGCAATTGTTCGATTATCTGGAAGATGATACAACTACCCTTGAGCGGGCTCCTTTGGAAGCACTGGCAAAAGAAGGACAACTCAATGCCTACAAACATGAGGGATTCTGGTATCCTATGGATACACTCAGAGATAAGATCTACCTCGAAAATGTCTGGGGCTCTGGAAAAGCACCGTGGAACGTGTGGGACTGATGAATTTCAAGGATAGAATTTCGGACGCATTTCACGGGAAGACCGTTCTCGTAACCGGACATACCGGTTTTAAAGGCGGGTGGCTGGCATTATGGCTGCATGCAATCGGTGCAAAAATTGTTGGCTACAGCCTTGATCCCCCGACAAATCCTTCTTTTTTCCAGGAGACTGGATTAAAAAACCTGATAACAGACAAACGGGGGGATATTTTAGAGAAAGAAAAACTTACTCGCGTTGTAGAAAAATACCGTCCGGATTTTATTTTCCATCTTGCTGCCCAGCCATTAGTCCGGGATTCGTACAAAAATCCCTGGGATACCTTTAATGTAAACGTGATGGGAACCGTCAATATTCTTGAAGCGATCAGGCTATCCCGGCACCCGACATCCTGTGTCTGTATCACCAGTGATAAATGCTATGAAAACAGGGAGTGGATTTACGCTTACCGGGAAAACGATGCTCTTGGAGGCTATGATCCCTACAGCGCAAGCAAAGGTGCTGCTGAAATTGCGATTGCATCGTACAGGAAAAGTTTTTTCAATCCTGAAGGAAAGGCGCCGGTTAGCACGGTCTCTTCCGCACGGGCAGGCAATATTATTGGCGGCGGAGACTGGGCAGCAAACCGCATTGTTCCCGATTGCATACGATCCCTGGAAAAAGACAATCCGATTAAAATCCGCAACCCGGATGCCGTTCGTCCATGGCAGTTTGTATTGGATCCCTTGTCCGGTTACCTCCTCCTTGCACTTAAGATGAAAGAAAATCCAATCGATTATGCAGATGCTTGGAATTTCGGCCCGCATTATTCCAGTAACATTACGGTCCGGGAAATTGCGGAAAAAGTGATTGGTGAATGGGGCTCGGGAACGTGGGAAATTGATTTGCCCGACAAAAATTCAGTCCATGAAGCCGGTTACCTTAAGCTTGACATCGCAAAGGCAATGACGAAACTTGAATGGAAACCGGTGTACGGAATTGATATTGCAATTCAGAAAACGGTTGAATGGTATAAACTATATAGCTCCGGCAATAGGGATATGGGTAACATTTCATTGAATCAGATCCGTGAATTTACTGATCATGCAGATAAGAAATATGATTTAGGCAGAATCTGAAAAACGAGATTTACGGATTTTTCTTGAAAACATACATTCTGGACAATATAAAATTGAAAAGGGTACCTGAAAGCACCCCGAACAATTGGGCCTCTGTTTTTATTGCAGGATTAAACCAAAGGAGAATCAGATTTAGTACTAAGAGGTTAATGAGCAACCCAAAAATATTTACGCACACATATTTGAAGTAACTTTTTCTGTTCACCTGAAAGTTTACAATATTTTTAAAACTCCACACATGGTTCAGGATATAATTTTGCGTTACGGCAAATAAAAATGCAACAACCGAAGAAAAAGTGGCATCAAAATGTAACGTATCTGCCAGTATAAAAAAAATCAGGATATTAACAACAGTGCCGAGTGCACCGACAAATAAAAATCGCAAAAAACTATTCTCGTATAATTCTTCAATTTTTCCACGACAGTTACGAAAAAAACAGTTGTCGGACCAAGGAGGCATTAAAAATCAAACCTCAGTCGGATAATAGTTACAATGTAAGTCAGAATAAAAACAAATAAATTTCTTTTTGTATGGCCAAAGAGCCTTTGTTTAAAAGAATACGGGATTTCCAGAACAGTTAATTCTTTGTGGTTTTTCTTAATTTTGTATAATATCTCTTCAACAATGTCAAAATTTTTACATCGCAAGGTTAGTTCTTTCAGCCAGGCTGTTTTGTACAATTTAAAACTGTTAGAGATGTCTTTATACTGTAAATTCAGTATTACTGCATACGTGAGATTGGTTATATAACTCATCAGGATCAATAACCAGGTGTTATCCGTCGATCCTCCTTCAATGTATCTTGATGCAATAACAATGTCGTATTCATTCCGGTGTCTGTATAAGTTATTTATAAATTCAGGTGAATGAGAACCGTCAGCGTCCATGAAAATGGTATATTCACCTTGGACCCGGGCTACACCGGTCCTTATTGCATCCCCGTAATTGTTTCCTCCGTGTCGGGAGATATATATCGCTCCGTTTGCTTCGCAGACTTCTTTTGTGTTATCCATCACCTGCATGGTATCGATAATTAATATCTCAAACGGGTCCCCGGTCAGCTTAAGTTCATGTACCAGTCGGGGAAGCAGTAACCGCAAATTTTCTTCTTCCAGGTAACACGGCATTATTACGCTTAATTTTATTGAATTATTCATTCGAACCGATCCATTGAAGCATTTTTTCTATGCCGTTTATTTTGTCCGTTTTTGGTTCCCAGCCAATGAACTGCTTAATTTTACGAATGTCAGCAACGAATATTTTTTGATCACTCATTCGGGCAGGGATTTCCTCATAGGTTAACTGAATGTCGAGCCTGGTTTCAAGAATATCAAAAAGCTCCAGCAGGGATAAGCTGTTTCGCATGCCACCACCAATATTAAAAACCTGTCCCTTTACTTTATCGATATTTTTTATTACGCCAAGATAGAGATCAACCATATCATCGGCATATAATACATCCCTGACCTGTTTTCCGTTACCTGATATGGTAAAAGGTTCTTCTAACGTGCCCTTTTTTGTTTCGATAGCTTTTTGGCAGAACCAGCCTATCCAACCCTGGTCTATTGTCGAAAACTGCCTTCCACCAAACATTGACGAATGCCTGAAAACAACGGTATTAACCCCAAAGATGCGGTGAAAGTCAAGCATATACTGATCCGCACATCCTTTGGAACACCCGTACGGCGAATGAAAGTCCAGGCGAGTTGTCTCAGAGAACCCCTCAGGAAATTCTCTGGCAACGTACCTTTTCTCTGTTTCGTCATAGGTTACCCATTCGAGATCCCCGTAAACTTTATTTGTCGATGAATACACGACGATGGTGTCAGGAGAGTAATCTTTTACTGATTCCAGTACGTTAAATGATCCTAATGCATTTATTTCAAAATCCAGCCGGGGGTTGCTGATCGATGTAGTCATCGCCACTTGTCCGGCTAAGTGGAAAATGACATCCGGCTTCACGTTCTTTATGACGTCAGCAACCGTGTTTTTATCCCGGATGTCGCCGTGAATGAATCTGAAATTTCCCTTATCCTTTAACCATTCGAGGTTTTTTTCTGACCCTACCCTTGACAGGTTATCAAAGATGAAAAGCTCGTCACCCCTTGCTAAAACTTTACGGGCGATATTGCATCCAAGAAAACCGCAACCACCGGTGATTAATATTTTCATGAGAGATCTTGGTTAATAAGTCGTTTTTCTGACTCAAACATCTTACGTAATCCCTCAGCGGGTGAAATAGTGCACTTCCACCCTAAACCGGAGATTCCCGTGGTGTCAGCCTGGTGAGACATAATTTCATTTTCCCGATACGGTATCGCGCCAAAATTAAGCACCGTACCGGTGTTTCCAGATATTTTTTTTGCCAGTTCAACAAATTCCCGAATAGAAAGTGATTGACTAGAACCTATCTCGAATTCATAGAAATTCTCAAAAAAATCGTCTGATGACTTAATGATTTTCGCAAAGGCATCTACCACATCATCTATATAAATAAAATCTCGTTTTTGTTCTCCTTTCGTCAGGTCAATCATGTCTACATTTTTTATCAGATTATGCAGGATATAAGTGACAAACTTATTTGGGTTGTCCCCAGGCCCATAAAAATGCTCCAATGCAACATTAACACAGCTAAAGATTTTTCGGTACGTGTATAACCATTCTTTAAATTGTTTTTTTGAGAGTGAATAATTGTCTATCCGCTTATCTAAAACGGTATCCGTATTAATGAAGCATTTTATATGATTTTTTTTACTTTGTTCGAGTAATTTTAAGGGGAAAATCAAATTCGCGTCTACGACAGCGAGAGGGTTATTTTCTGTTCTTCCGTAATCTGTTGCACAGTGAATTATTATATCGATCGCATTTTCGTTAAAAACGGTTTCCAAAGGGACACGATCAATATCGTAAACGGAAATCTTTTTTATGTATTCTTTTATTCTTTCCGTGTTTGAAAAAGATCTTTTCAGGAGGATAACGCAATTACCGTCGTCTGCGAGCTTCCTGAGTATTCTACTGCCAAGATACCCGGTACCACCGGTGAGTAAAATCCTTTTCATCCTGTTAATGCTATTGGAAGTTATTCCCTAATAGTGTTAATGATCGATAACCTTGATAATTAAACGAGTTTAAGATTTAACGGATTTCTTTAGTTTAGGACGAAATTATGGATGAAAAAAAAATACGTGAAAAAATTTTTAAAAGCATTTCCGAGTTATACAAACTGCGTGAACAGCGGTCCGCATTTGTTCCGGGGACGTCACCAATACCCTATGCCGGCAGGATTTATGATGCAGATGAGATGATTGCTCTTGTCGATGCGTCACTTGACTTCTGGCTCACTGCCGGTCGCTTCGCGCAACAGTTTGAAAGCGAATTTGCAGCGTTCCTTGGCATGAAATATTGTCTTTTGACAAATTCCGGATCATCGGCAAACCTGCTTGCGGTTTCAGCACTCACATCACCCAAACTGGGACATCGGGCATTAAGAGCAGGAGATGAAGTTATAACCATTGCCTGTGGGTTTCCGACAACACTGAATCCCATCCTTCAAAATAATCTTGTTCCTGTTTTTCTTGATGTGGAACTGGGCACATATAATATTCAGGTAGACCTTATTGAAGAGGCAATTTCTGATAAAACAAAAGCAATTTTTATTCCTCATACTCTTGGAAATCCTGCTAACCTGGATATCATAATGAAATTAGTGAGGAAATACGACCTGTGGTATATAGAAGATAATTGCGATGCCCTTGGATCAAAGTACCGGGGACAATTTACCGGAACATTTGGCCATATTGCTACGTTCAGTTTCTACCCGGCCCATCATATGACGATGGGTGAAGGAGGGGCAGTCCTCACTAATGATCCACTACTGAAAAAAATTATTGCCTCGTTCCGCGACTGGGGGAGGGACTGCTGGTGCGATCCTGGACACGACAATTCGTGCAAAAAAAGATTTGACTGGCAGTTTGGCGAGCTTCCACCGGGATATGATCACAAGTATGTATATTCCCATATTGGGTACAATCTCAAAGTGACCGATATGCAAGCTGCAATCGGGGTAGAGCAGTTAAAAAAATTGCCATCATTTATCGATAAAAGAAAGAAAAATTTCAATATGTTATGCAAGGGCCTGGAAAAAAGTGAGACCCACCTGATTCTTCCTCAGGCGACAACTCATGCGGAACCAAGCTGGTTTGGTTTCCCGATTCTTGTCAAAGACGACGCCCCGTTCACCCGCGATAACATTGTCAATTCTCTTGAAAGTGCTCATATCGCAACCCGGATGCTGTTCGGCGGAAACCTGATCAAACAACCTGCCTATTCAACCATGAATTACCGGCAGGTTGGTTCCCTTGAAAATACCGATCTTGTTATGAAGAACCTGTTCTGGATCGGGGTATATCCCGGACTGACCGATGAGATGTTGCAATATACAATAAAGACACTTTCTAACACGGTAAAACCCTCACAGCGGAAAAAGCATAAACACATGAAAAAATAAGGGTTCACATGCTTTGGTTCACACGATCAATCCGAAAGGATTCTATTTCTTTTTCTTAAGATTTCTTTTGTTAGGTAATGATCGTTCTTCTGGTTCATTGAGATATACTTCAATTTCTTTACGTTTAAGAATGACAATCCCCAATAACAGGATGCCAATACAAGTGCATATAATGCCAACTTTCAAATCGGTCGGATCAAACCGGAAATCGATCTGTTGAGTGGAAGATGTGAGAGCCCCACCAATAAAATTATTATCAGATTGAGCGTCTACTGTATTAATCTTCCAACCGGGGTAATATGAATTTTTTAATACTGCGATATCCCCGGCTTTGAAATCTCCCGTTACAATAACCTCGTCTGATGAAAATTTTTCAATTTTAAGGGGAACAAATTGATTATCGCGGAGTACAAAAACGTTCGGAAGCACATGGTCAGGACGGTAAACATCTATACCATTTACAGAAAATGTTACGTTGTCCAGATGATGGTTCCCATCATCGAGAATTGCATTATCAACGTAAAAATCATAGGGATAATACTGAACTCCACCGATATCGTAACTCTCGTCAGAGATCGAATCTTTCAGGAAATATGCATAATACGCCCGCATTGGATGAATTCCGTTTATAATATCCCAATACGTAAAATCCATATGTTTTACGGGCCAGCCAGACTCATATACCCAAATCTGGCTGTTAGATGTATTGTAACTCATCATTTTTTCAATAACAGGAAGTGCTGGACTTTTATCGAAGCCAGGGTCAGACAATGAAAGGTTACTTGAATTCACGATAATAATGAGCAAGAGGCTGACAAGAAGGATCGCGGTAAAATATCGTGTTGACGGATTGCTGGTGATATCACTTTTCCAGATGAACAGGACGAGAGTGATAAGGATGAGGATGATGAATCCGCTGATAATAAATGGGGTTTTAAACGTTGGATAATTTTTCACGACGAGAACAATCTCTAAAACAAGAGCGGCGGAAATCAGGATCTTGAGGTTCTGGAGTGTTGCCTTGTTAAAATAAAATAGTCCCAGAATGATGCCGATGAGGAGAACGGAGACAATAGACTCTACTGATGGAATCTGCTGAAATGGCAGTTCAAACACTTTAAGAACACAAAGTGTAATGACCCCCCATTTTATCTTGTTTTTTTCTGATTCTGTTACGATAAAATTTTTATCTGCCCGTATTTTGTCAATGAAGATCTCAGAACCGTATCCTGCTAATAGGAGAACGATTGGCATTGCTGCACCAAAAATACGACCGGGGCAACGGAATCCATCAAAGACAGGAAATAAATGGATAAATGAGAGAAGAGTCTGTCCGCCATCCGCATAGAGAAGCGAAAAGATAACTGCCCCAAAACAGGGAAAGATAATCCAATCTTTTCCCCAAATCAAAGCTATTATTGCTAATAACACAACAATAGCGCCAATCAGTGCAATACTCTCGTAATTCCCATAGACTGTGTCGAGCACCGTTCCGAACATAAATGAACTGATCGAGCTTTCAATTGGTCCCCCTCCCACCAGAGGATAAATCGTATCGATTCGCACGATTTTATCGGAAAGCTCCAACGAGGGGATAAGACGTATCGCAGCCAAAAGGAGAAAAATAATCGAGGTTGCAATCAGCACAAATAATTTCTTAAGATCAATCTTCTTTGTGACAAGAAGAAGGAATGTCATTATAAAAATGAGTGCGGCGGCGAAAGCAAATATATAGTCAACCCCGGTCAAATATACAAGAAGGAAGCTGATGATAAAGAAGACATAGTCCCAGATGTTCTTTCGCTCGCTGGAGACTATTTTAAAGAAAAAATAGTACACAAGGGGAAGCCAGGCAAATGCAAATACATAGAAAATTGCACCCCCGACAATGCGCATGATCATGGTTCCTGAAAAAACATAGAACAGGGAGAAGATCATGAGGAGATCAGGATTACGGATTGAGATGGATCCGAGCTTGTAGAATGCGAGATATGCGATGAAAAGATGGAGCAAAATAACGAAATTCATTACGAAAATGTCATGAGTGACGAGGTAAAACGGATACGATAACGGATAAAATCTATCGATAAGAGGGCTTGCGTATTCAGGAAATCCGGTAATCCAGAAATTATTCCAAGAGAAAAAGAGATTTGGAGAATAAAGGTATTGCATCGAAGTCTGGAGAAGATCATTATACGATGCGATGAAAGTATGAGTTGTTGGACTCAGAGAGGCATAAATCAGGACGACTGCTACAAACGGAACGAGATATTTTACAATCAAGGAATGGATCTTTCCTGAGGATAGATGAAATTTTGAGAGAATATCGAGAGGAAAATCCATAAAATAATTAATGTTGTTTGTGATTTATAGTTTATGAGGCTGTTTTAACTAAAACTTCTTTAGGCCCACTTGAGAGGATTATCGGTTTAAACGGTGTCCAGTTCGTTTTTTCTTTTCTGACAGGAAAAAATAAAAACAATCCCTGGTGTTAGGTTGAAGTGAAGAGATAGATCCCTGTATCCTGTCCTACATAGTTAGTATTGTTTTTGAGCCATGCCATTGCATCACCGTTCGGGTCTGCAGCACTGATGTCATCAGTCATGACAAAATACATTGTGCTATTCCCCTTCTGAGAATAGATCTTTTCGAGATCCTGACTTGTTGTGGCCCCATATTCTTTCGTGTTAGTCTGTGCTGACGAGAAATAATAATCGAGAGGCTGGCTTATGTACCCGGGAACGGAAACAACTGCATCACCCGGACTGATTTTTTCCTGAAGTGCTTCTGAAAAACCTCTCCAGTCCGGCTTGGAATAGCCGGAATAATATACGGATAACATCGGTGCACTAATAACGAAAAGTATAATGATAAATCCGTATACCACCGCTTTACTCCTCCATAGTGAATAAAAGAACCGGTAGGAGACCGCTATGCCAAGGAAAAAGACGATACTTAAAAATATAAGATACCGGGGGAGCTCCGGCATTTTAAACGAGAGATAATAACTGATAATAACAGTGATGACCGTGAGCAGGACAAGGAACGCCCCTTTATTTTTATTGATAATGAATGACTGCACAATGCCTATGATAAAAAGAGCTACCAGCAGAAACATCACGAGATCGACTGATCCCGAGATCTCATAGAACGTTTCTACAATAATCCCCAGACCCTGAATCCCATAGGTGGGCGCAGATGCCGTTCTTGATGCAAAGAGCGGAACAGAAAGAAGTAATAAAGGCAAAGAAAGTATTACGAAAACAACACCGCCTAGAACCAACGTTTTCAGGTTTCTGATGTCGGCACGTATTCGTGGCACCAATTCAATCAGGGCAAAGAAAAACAGTGCCGCTATCATTACAATAGCATAGAAGTGCGACCAGAAGGCCAGTGCCGAAAATGCCGCGAAAAGCGCCCAGTCGATAAGACTATCGGATTTTATTGCCTTAAAGATAAAAATCGTTGCCAGTGCCAAAAAAAAGAGCATCATTGAATATGCCCGTGCTTCCTGAGAGTAATAGATTAAAAAGGGTGAGACTGCACAAGCAGTGGCTGCGATAATACCTGCATTCCTGTCGAGGAATTCCTTCCCAATGACATAAAAGAGAGGTATCGTAAGGACACCGAGAACAGCGGGGATGAAGCGCAGGATGACCTCGTTATTAGCGAGCATGAGCATGAAATGTTCACCCCACATAAAAAGCGGCGGGCTGAATTCACCAGCGGTAGTTGCCTGCCAGATATCAGCAAGTGATTTTATTGAGGTGAAATACGTGGTGGCTTCGTCTAGCCAGATAGAGTTGTACCCGAGGTTATAGAAGCGTAGGAAAAGACCGATTAGGGTGACGACAATAAGTGCCTGAAAGTACCGGCTTTTGATAGCAAGGGATTGTAGGTTTTTTAGAGAAATATCACGCAATGTTTTGATGGGAGATTCAAACCCTCCGTCAAGATCGCACTCGCCGGAAATTTCCTGTTTTTTTTCGGGTCTCCGTCCCTCTTTTTTCTTTACCATTGTGCTCAATAGATATTTGTGTGAATTCAGATATATCTTGCCTGTCGCGTCCTCGGAAAAATTTAGAGTTCTTTAAAAAATGTAAGTGACAACTGAAGATTATATGGATTTTTTTCCCAGCATCGGGACATCCACTCGAAGGGCACCAAGTTCAGCGAGAAGTTTATGTTTATCGGTCACTACGCTCGCTGACTGTTCAAGCATGAGGTTCACCCGTTCATGACTGCCTGCCATCCGGAAATCTGTCCTGAGAGCAATAACCTTTTTCTTAAGCCCTGCAGCATAGCCGATTTCCCAGGATGTCCCTGAATCTGCGTCTGCCCCGTCAATGATAGCAACAACGAAATCCGCATCTTTAATCGCTCTTTTATTGCGGCGGAAAATCTGGATATGCTCTTTTTTGCCCCTTTCCGCACGATCATCACCGGTTTCCTGAGGGAGATACACTTCATAATAATGAGATCTGAGGAGATCGGCGATACTGGCATTGTAAGTTCGTTCAGCTTCCGAAAACAAAGGCGCAGCAAGGTAAATCCGGTATTTTGAGAAATCGAAAACATCCTGCGCCGGGATATTGGGAAATTTTGCGTAAAACACACCCCGACCGGATCGTTTATCTGGTGCCTCACCATCAGCGCCATAATATGTACTGGTTACCCCGCATGTCGGTGAGGAGTTCACACCAAGTATACAAAGGGGTGGTCCCCGTTCCTCAATAATGGCGTTCACCTGCTGGGACAGATTTTCGAGGATCGAGGCAAATTCGGGCGTGTTGAGCCTTTCCAGGAACGTGCCAGGCTGCCGGTCATTGCCAAGATACAGAGTTTCCGGGCAAGGCAGTGACACAACATCTATGCCGAATTTTTTACAACGCCCAATAGAACGGGCGAACGCGGCAATGTCCGAAGGATGCGTAATACCTTTGGCACGGAGCGACGGCGATAAAATGCAGGGTGAACAAAGAATGTACATTGGTATATCATCTATCCGCAGGAACTATTTTTCGTCCCTTTTCCATAACCTGATGCATGTACTCTGTTCTTCTGTACCATAAAAGGCTGGAGCTCACCGAACATTAACTCAATCGCCTCAAACAATAAGAGCCGAATCAATACATCGGTACTTCGGACACCGGGGCAGAGGATTATTTCTTTGAGATAAGGGTGTGTGCTTCCTTATCGATTTTGTACGACTTCGGGCGGTCGAGCAGATCAAGTGCATTAATCTTCATGTCAACGAGTTCGGCATAATTGAATGACTCGTATTTCTTTTCGCTTTTCTCTTCCCAGAATACAACGATCCCGTTCTCCATTTTTTTGCTGCTGACAATATCGTGCATAATATTCGATCTGGTGTGTGGCACATAATGAATATTTTTGCAAGCAGTGCTATTGTGGTAGTAGTTGATGGAATAATGATTACATGGTATATTCTGGTAGCAGACATAAGATGCAACTGAAACATGCACGTCCGAAGAAAAGGGAAAAATGCCGGAACGCCCAACGATACCTTAATTCTCATAAGGAGATGGTGATTTTTGATACTGTTAGACGCGCGGATTACCCTCGTGCCGGAAATGCGCCGGGACTATATTGCGGAAGTTCAAAAGATCATGCCACTGGTAAAGAGCGAGGCCGGCTGCAACCGGTATGAACTTTTTACAAATTTGGCCTCTCCTGCGGAAGTTCATTTTCTTGAGGAATGGGAATCCCAACGTCATCTCGACGAGCATCTGTTACAGACCCATATGCAGGAATTTTTTGCAAAAACCGCGAGATGGCTTGGGGCCCCGGCAGAACTGAAGATCTACAATGTCCTGTCATTGAAAATGATCACGCTGAATGACTGACGTGATATTGCAAGACGGGTTTGGAATTCAAACCTATCCTTCCCTGAAGATTTCATTCTGCCTTAGAAGGAGTACATTGATACCGTTACAGTCGCACAGA
>CAYPEQ010000030.1:0-6230 GCA_964409915.1 uncultured Methanoregula sp.
GGATAAACGAACAGGTCAGCAGCGTTATACATATCCACCAGATCGTCTTTTTTCAGGTATCCCGTAAAAAGGACATCTTTTTGAATGATTTCCTGATTGATAATCTCTTTTACATCCTCAAAACAGGATTTTGGATTTCCGCCAATTACCAGCTTGTGGGGGTAATTTTTCCGTTTTATCAAAATAAAAGCTTCGATGAGCCGACGAATGTTTTTCCGTGGCAGGAGCGATCCGGTATAGAAGATAAAAGGGCCGGAAATTCCGGTCTTTACCCTGACCCTCTCTTTGACTGTATCTTTATCTTTCCGGGGGACGAAAAGGGGATCAGCGCCAGGATGTATAACCCGGATCTTTTCTTTGGGGATATGCAGATATTTTTCGCAGTCTTTCCGGGTATTTTCGGAGACCGTGATGATCCGGACATTTCGGGCATGCGCAATCCGTAACATCGGCATCCAGAGATGTGTCATCTGGAAACCTTGTTTATCGTTATAAAAAAATGGGATAAGATCATGAATCGTAAGAACTTTTTTTATGTTTCTGTTGAAGAAATACGACAGAAAATCATCACATCTGTGAACCGGGAAATGGACAAGATCGGGGTTGCATTTTTTTATCGCTGCGGGTATGCCGAATACTTTAGACAGGTAAAAAGGGTAATGAGGGACAAGAACCTCGTTTTTATCCGCATAAAATCCATCCGCTTGTGGTTTATAATGGATTGTATATATCTGATCCAGTTTATTCATCGCGGAAAAACTTTCGAGGAGATTCCGGGCATATGTTTCCAGACCCATATTGTTATCATCGAGGACCGCCGACTCGAAAGCAATTTTCATCTGTCTCATTCCAAACCTTTTTTTTAATACATCAATGAATAGTATCATCCGTTACCAGAGGTGTTTTTAGAAAGAACCTGCCGGTAGACAGAGTGTATGATCTGTGCCACGTTCTCTCCCCGGTATTTCTCCGCAAACGCCGTGATTTTTTCCCTGTCCCAGGAACGGACAAGCCCCTCGGTGATCCCCCGTGCAAAATCCTTGGCATCTGCACGCTCACAAAGGATGCCTACATCCGGATCTGTGAGAATATCCAGGCTCCCGCTGTTTTTTGTTGCAACCACCGGTTTCCCACAGGCAAGTGCCTCAACCTGAGCTCTTCCAAACCCTTCTTCGATACTGGGGAGGACAAAGAGATCACATGCATTCAGCCATAGTGGAATGTCTGGTGAGTTCATAAAACCAAGGAAGTGGACTCGGTCTTCAAGATGTAATTCAGTTACCCGTTTTTTTATAAATGTCTCGTATGATTTTTCGTATTCGGCTTTACCACCAATATAACAGTGCACATCGGGATGTGTCTTTCGGATGCTATCCATCGCTTCAACAAGATATTCCAATCCTTTTCGCTTTTGCAGGTTTCCAAAAGTAAAAAGAATCCGCGAATCTCTGGGGATGTTTAATGCATCGCGGCTGATCATCATGTCCTGCGGATGGTACACGGGTTCGTAGGTGCTGGGAACGGAGATTGTACGAGGATTAAATTTTTTCAGTTGCGAAACCCCGAAGCTGTTCATGTACATGATCGTATCAGCATCAACCCAGGCACGTTCCATCCGGCGATCCTTAAGATCGATCTCTTCTTTGAGCCACCCGGGGTCTTCGTGGGGAGTAAGAATATAAGGTACGTGGTACTCCTCTTTGAGCAGCGCGGCACAATACGCGGACGGCCAGGTAAACTGGGCGTGGATTAGATCGAATGCGATTTTCTTTTGTTTAATGCATTTCCGGATAGCATACGATCGAAAGTCAAAATCCAGTTTCCTCTTATAACTCATCCCAGGGAGAATGCGGGGAATAAAGAAACACCGGGGATAGAATACGGAAACATTGTCATAATGGTAATCGGCACAGTACCGGTCATTTGCCATAATCCCGAAGGAAAAAGGAACGGGACAGATAACCACGATCTCCTTGAAAAAAGGTTTGAGCGAGCCCATATGATCTTTTACAAAGATCGAACCCATGTACCGGTTATCTTTATCCGGATAATCCGGCGTAATAACCAGCAGCGTCTTCTCTTTGGTGTCATAATCCGGGTCGTCCTGGTGCTGATTGATACGTCTCACTCCTCGTTTAATTTCGCAATGCGATCTGCTATCTGCGGGCCCGTCAGACCGTTCTGTTCAAGAAGGTAGGGGTAATCCCCGGCTTTCTGGAACCTATCCAGAATGCCGATCATCTGCAGGGGCGGGTGATGGGAACGCGTAGATATATATTCGGCCACTGCGCCGCCAAGACCACCGATAACACTGTGTTCCTCCACGGTCACTAGGCGTCGCGAGCTTTTGCAGACTTCTTCTAATACTCTGGTATCGAGCGGTTTTATCGTATGCATATTGATGACCGTTGAAGAGATCCCCCGGGTTTCAAGCAGGTTCGCTGCAACAAGAGCGTGATGGACCATAGAGCCGGTGGCGATAATGGCAATATCCGAACCCTTTTTCAATGTCAGGGCAGTGCCGATTTCAAAGGCATAATCTTCCTTATTGACAATCGGATTGTTTGTAATACCCGTGAGCCGCAGGTATACCGGCCCGGGATGCCGGGATGCAGCAACCGTCGCCTTCACTACTTCGGTACAATCGGCAGGGGAGAGAATACAGAGGTTTGGTATAGCACGCATTAACGTGATGTCTTCGATCCCGTAATGCGTGTTGCCGAACATGCCCATGGCAAAGCCTGAGCCAAGGCCGACCAGTTTAACGGGGATGCCCATATACCCCAGGTTCAAGCGGACCTGTTCGTAGCTGCGCATTGCGGCAAAATTCGCAAAGGTTGTCGCAAAAACCGTATAGCCTTCTTTTGCAAGACCTGCGGAAATTCCAACAAGGTTCTGTTCGGCAATACCGACGTTCAAAAACTTGTCGGGAGCCTGTGCACGGAACCGGTCCAGTCCGGAAGTGGAACAGAGATCCGCGGTGAGCACCATGAAGTCATCGATCTCTTTTTCCAGGTCCAGCATGGTTATACCAAAGGTCCCCCGCTGGCCGAGCTTTGACCACAAGCGTGCGTTGAGTGAATTGATGGGGCTCATGGTTCACCGGGATGAAATTTCGTTGATCGCAGTGTCGTACTGGGCTTTGGTCAACCGGTTGTGGTGCCATTCGTTGTTGTTTTCCATAAACGAGACCCCTTTTCCTTTTACGGTACTGGCAAGGATCACCCGGGGAATACTTGGTGTGGTACCAGCGATAAGGGCATTGTAGAGACTGCTGATGTTATGCCCGTCTGCAAAAACAACGTCCCAGCCAAATCCCTGCCACATAGCAGCATAATCGGTTGACATTATGTCGCACCGGGCGCCATCGGATTGCATCTCGTTTGCATCGATGATTGCAATCAGGTTATCAAGCTGGAAATGTTTTGCAGCCATTGCTGCTTCCCAGACCGATCCTTCGTTGCATTCCCCGTCACCCATCAGCACATAAACACGGTAATTCCGGCCGCGTTTCTTTCCGGCAAGTGCTACCCCGACACCCAGGGAAAGGCCATGGCCAAGGCTTCCGCTGGAAAATTCGATGCCTTTATCCGGATTCATTACCGGCTGGCCCGGCAGGATGCCCCCGTTTCTCTCAAAGGTTGCAAGTTCTTCCCTTGAGATGAACCCGGCTTCGGCAAGGGCCGTGTAATACCCTAATGTCCCATGTCCTTTACTGAGAATAAACCGGTCTCTTTCCACCCACCGGGGATTGTTGGGATCAACCTTGAGGACCCCACCATACAAAACGGCCATTATCTCAATGATTGACAGGCCTGAACCCAGATGTGCGCCATTATTACCGGCCGATAATGCAAGGTCCAGGGCATTTTTGCGCATCCGGCATGCCATCTCCTCAATATTTCCCAAAATCTGGTCGTGTGTGGTCATGAGTGTTCCGGGAAAACGTTACATGCCACCGTCGACCCGCAATACTTGGCCGGTTATGTAGGATGATTTATCCGATGCGAGGAACAGGGCCGTGTTTGCGATATCCAGGGGATTTCCAATGCGTTTCATGTCAGTCTGGAGAATGGTGTCCTGGATTACTTTGTCGGTCATACTGGTAATCATAGTGGTCTGGGTTATGCCGGGGGCGATGGCGTTTGCCCTAATGCCGAACTCGCCGAGCTCTGCCGCCATCGCCTTTGTTGTGCAAATGACGGCTGCCTTACTTGCTCCGTACACAGAACGACCTGCATTACCGTCTATACCTGCCGATGAGGCGATATTGATGATGCTGCCCTTTTTTTGCCGGATCATCGTTTTTGCGATATATTGTGTGAAGAGGAAAGGTGAGAAAAAATTTACGTCAAATACTTCCTGAACTTTTGTCATGGGGGTCATAAGAAACACTGCATTGAAGGTGATACCGGCATTGTTCACGAGTACGTCCACGGTTCGTTTCGAAGAGGTGATCGATTTCGCCGCATTCTTCAACTGATCGTGATCCGCCAGATCAAAATAGACCGGCCAAATCTCTACCTCATATTTCCCGGACAGGTCATATGCTCGGGCTTCAAAGGCATCCGTTTTTGTCCTGGCACATGCCCAGATGTTTGCGCCGTTCGCAGCAAACGTTTCGAGAATGATATTGCCGATGCCCCGTGCGCAACCGGTGATAATGATATTTTTGTCCTTGAGCAGCATGATCCTTTCCTCTCTTATCCAATTCCGCCATCAACGCGGATTACCTGGCCGGTGATATAGGATGACAGATCCGATGCAAGGAACAGTATGACCTCGGCCACTTCTTCCGGTGATCCCATGCGTTTAAGATCGCTTTTGGCCATCAATTGCGCCATGGTCTCTCCCGGCATTTTTTCTGTCATGTCTGTTTTTATCACCCCGGGTGCGATGGCATTTACCCGGATACCGGACGCGGCTAGTTCGGCAGACAGGGTTTTTGTCGCGCCTATGATCGCAGCTTTACTTGCCGTATAAGAGAGTTGTCCGGGATTTCCGTCAATTGCAGAGATAGACGAAATATTGATGACACTACCGGATTTATGCCGGACCATATTACGGGTGATATACTGGGTAAGGAGCATCTGGGAGAAAAAATTCACTTCGAATACTTTTTTCATCTGGTCCATGGTGGTCATGTGGAAGAGTGCATCCTGGGTCATCCCGGCAATATTAACGAGGATGTCAACCGGTTGTTTCGTGTCCCGAATGGCGTGCGCTGCAGTTTTTATCTGTTCGGGATCAAGAAAATCAAAATAAAGCGGTGTGATCCAGACATTGTTTGCCGCCGCCAGCTCTTTTGTGTAGGCAAGGAATTCCGGGGTTTCGTACTGACAGCATGCCCAGACATTTGCGCCGTTTCTGGCGAAAAGGTCCAGAGTTGAACGGCCGATTCCCTTCAGACAACCGGTTATCACTGCATTTTTCCCTTGTACTAACAACTCCTGTCCCTCCATACCGTGTATATCTTGTTTGCAATTGCAGAGTAGAAATAAAATCCGCTCTCTTGGCCGTAATCAAACCTGCGAACCCTGGTCATCTCTTAAGATAACCCACCGGACGAGCCGGTTTAAGGTCATGATCCCGTCCCAGGGAAGAATAAAGTCGTGGATGGTGCCGGGTATGACGATACGGTCTGCACCCCGGGACGTAACAGCCTTTGCAAATGCCTCCCGCTTCATCAAATCCGGAATCCCGATAGCAATTGCTTGGATCTTGTGGTTTACGAGTGGGATAACCTCGTCCACGGTATTGACTTCTTTTATAAAAATGCATTTTCCCTGGATAGGTTCTTCGAGACAGGTATCCCCGCCGGTTAAAATGGTCCAGCCAAGATTTTTACTGGCAACACAGTTTTTCTTATCCGCAAGGAGATACGTGGCCCGGGCATTGATAATTGCCGCCGAAAGGCTTGTCGGGATATCCTGCATCCGGAGAGCAGCCGGCGATCGTTCAAACGCTTCACCAAGCCGGGAGGCAATATCTTCCAGCGAAAACCGGCTTTTCTCCAGGAACAGGACATGCGGGGAAGAACAGGCCATCTGGTTAAACACGGCTATATCCCTCACAAACCGGTCGAGGGATTTGGTAAAACCCGGGGATTCGATATAGATCCGGTCAAACACGGCAAACGAGTATTTCGGCCCGAAGATAATGGTCTCGCAATGGTCCCTGCAGGGCAGCCGTGCAATTGCACGAACCGCTTCTGCCCCCCCAAAGATAAT
>CAYPEQ010000030.1:6330-27410 GCA_964409915.1 uncultured Methanoregula sp.
ATCCCCCGGGGTTGTGCCATCATCTTAAAATGCGTTTCGGTAATGCAGAACCCGTCAAGGTACCGGTTATCGGTATAGTTGAACCTGCAGATCCGTTCAAGATTCTCCCGGCGCAGCCACAGTGAGATGTAACTGACCCCCGGGACACTATTAATCTCCGGGTTTTTCAGGATATTTTTGCCGAGCGTATCAAGAATTTTGATAATGACGTCAAGCGGCAGGGCAGCAAGGCGTTCCCGGCCGACATTGACATCCTGTGCAACTACTTCAAAGTCCTTATGAGACGTTGTCTCAAATTTTCCATCAGAGAGATAACAGGCGATCATCAGTGTAACTCCCGGAACGTATCGCCGCACCCGCGTATCTCGGCTTTCTCGACCCGGGCAACGAACCGGAAATACCTTCCTTTGCGCCCACAGGGACAGTCATCTACGCCGACAAGCATGCCGAGGTCCTCGGTCAGGACAGCCTGGTCGTAATAACTGTCGGCAAGGATGCTCATTACTTCAATGAGGCCGGGTTTTCCCGGTTCGCAGGGTTCAAGGGTGAATGGGTCCCGGATAATGACCTGCGAGAATGCAGGTACGTGTTTGTTGCCATGCGGGCAATCGACAAAGATAATGCCTGTCTGTTCGGCCATACCGTAAAAATCCAGAATATTCTCCGGAACTGCACCGAAGAGTCCGGCAATTGTTGCGGAAAAAGTCTCCTTTGAGACCGCAAGATCCTTCATCTTTTTCCATCCCCCCCCGTGGAACAGCACGAATTTGTCAAAAGAGAACCGGATCCCTTCTTTTTTGAGCAACTCATAAAAGACTGTCCAGATGATATAGGTGAACCCGAACGCATACACGTCCTCGTGCGCATAATTTTCGATGAGATCCCGGATCACTGGCATGTTCAGGGTCAATGTTCCGTTTTCTTCCCTGAGCAGGTAAAACGTTTTTTTCGCATAGATGCTCAGGCCCCGGACTCCGGCGGTCCGGGCAGAAAAAGCCATTTCCGGTTTGTTAATCCCTTCATGATCAATAACGAGGAATATTTTCCGGTTTTTCCCGAGGTAGTCTTCAAGAATGGATTTGAGGGCTTTAATCTGGTTTAATGTTGTGGATTTATCAAGTGGGATACGGCTGGGTGAGCCGCCGGTCGTCCCGCTGGACTGGAGGATTTTTGCCACCTCTCCTTCAGGACAGGTCCGGAGATCAAAGTGTTTGAACATCTGGACCGGGATATACGGGACGTCTTCCAACCGCCCGATTTTATCGACATCGACAGACTGACGGGAAAAATAATGGTCGATAAACCGGTTATTCCTTATGGCGGTTTTCAGCTGGTCCCTGATTATCGGCAGGAGGTTTTCGTTTTTCCGGTGATCTTCAAGAATGTACGGGGCACCAGCAAGAATTCCATCTCGTGCTGAAGCATCTGGTGATTGAAGAACCCTTGGCATATTACCCACCTTCTTCTTTCTTTTGTTTTGATGAAAGCAGGGATGCAGTAATTGCCTGTTTGTCCACTTTATCCGACGCATTGAGTGGGAACTCTTTGACAAAATGAATGGCGGTCGGGACCTTATAGGATGGCAGGTGCTTTGTGCAGTGCTGGTGTATCTCTTCTTTTGATATCGTTTCCGGCGTATTTCCGGGCTGGATAACCGCTACTATGGCTTCCCCCATGATCTCGTCCGGCAGGCCAAGCACTACGCATCCGGCAACACCGTCAAGGGAGCAGATGAACTCTTCAATTTCGTTAGGGGAAATGCGGTACCCTCCGGATTTGATGATGTTTTTTGCCCTGCCAATGATAAAGATATATCCGTCCTCGTCAACCGTGGCGAGATCCCCGGTGAAGAGTTTTCCGTTCCGGATGACGCTTTGTGTTCCTTCAGGGTCACCGTAGTACCCTTTCATGATGTTAGCGCCGGATGCAACGATCTCACCGGTCTCCCCGGGTTTTACCGGGTTTCCCTTTTCATCGATTACTTCCAGGGTAACACCGGGTATACCCTTCCCAATCGATCCGAGCCGGGTGTGTATCTCTCCCGACGGGAGATACGAGAGCCGGGCCGTTGCTTCTGTCGCACCATACATCACGAAAAAATGTTTCTCCGGGAATGCTTCTGCGATCTGCCTGATGTATTTGTTGGGCAGCTGCCCCCCCGCCTGTTGCATCAGGCGCAGGGTCGGGAGTGGTTCTTTTAAAAACGGGGTTTTGTTTACGAGGATCTGGTAGGTACTGGGGACACCGGCAAACCCGGTACAGGCATAGGTATTGATATCCCGGAGGGCGCCTGCAAGAAAAATATTGTTGGAGAGGACAATACTTCCGCCGACCCTGAGATGAGTATGCAACAGGGATGCCCCATAGCAGTAAAAGAACGGGAGGGTTGCACAGATCCGGTCTTCCTTGGTAAGGCCAAGGTACTGCACAATGGATCCCGTGTTGGCGCACAGGTTCCGGTGGGTCAGCATAACTCCTTTTTTGGTCCCGGTGCTGCCCGAGGTGAAGATCACAACAGCTACATCATCATCCTTAACCGAAGAAAATTCGATTGTTTTTGATGGCGAGGGTGTCGGGAGGTTATCCTCGGTAAAAATGGTGCACGTATCCGGGATCTTCGCTAGGTATTTTTTCTGGACAAATGCACAGCGGATATGGCATTCGCGAAAAATTGTGGCCAGCTGGTCATCGGCGATTCGGGTCTCGACAAGTAATGCGGTATTCCCGCTTTTTATGACAGCAAGATACACAATAATAAAAAACGGGGTATTTTCAGCAAGCAGGAGGCATTCATTTCCCTGCCCCAGTTTGATGGCCAGATCTCCGGCGAGGGCGTCAACCCGTTCGATCAAATCACCGTACGTGAGGGTCCCATCGCGGGACAGGATACACTCTTTATATAGATTCGGAACGTTTTCGAAGAGATAGTCCACAAAATTCATAACCGGTTACGTGAGGTATTTATGGAGAATTTCCTTGACCTTACCGTAATTTTCCATGGCGATGATATCGTCCATATCAATTTCGATCTCAAATTTTTCTTCTATCATGGCAACGATCTGGAGATGTTTCAAGGAGTCCCACTGCACGCAGGAATTGTAGGCAAGGGTATCGGTTATTTCTTCTGCCGGGATGCAAAGTACTTCACAAAAAATATTTTTTATGGTTTGTTCTTCGAATGATGCCATATTCAGACCTCTCGTATAATAACACAAAATGCCAGTGCCATGCCGGAACTATGCGATAAACTGATCTTTACTATTAATTTTTCGTTGTGTTCGGTATTAATCCTGACGGAGGGGACACCCTTTTCGTTATTGGTAATCTCGATGTCCGGATAGAAGGTATGGGTGATATTCAAGCTTGAGAGTGCTTTTATAACCGCTTCCTTTCCTGCAAACCGTGCTGCAAGGTGAGGGGCCGGGGTATCTTTGGAAAGGCAGTAATCCAATTCTATACGGGTAAAATTTTTTTTAAGAAATGCTAAAAATGAAGGATCCTTGTTGTTTTCGAAACGCCGGATTTCCTCTATATCCGTACCGATGCCTATGTCATGCATATAGTTTCTGCCCTCTCTTTAGCGGCCGACGGGCATATCGTTTCCTTGGAAGAATGAAAATATGCACGTTACATACCTCGTATTATTTTTTTGAATCGTTTCCGGTCAATAGCAAAATTGTCTTTGACAACCTTATCGTCAGCTATATCCTGGCAGACCCGGGAGCCAAGAGTGATGTAAACATTGTTCCCTATCCTGATCTGGTCTTCAAGAATAACGTTCGGGCCGATCCATGCATCATTCCCAATATCTGCCTCTTCGCCGATAGTTACACCGGCACAGATCAGGCAGCGTTTTCCAATGGTGGTCCCTTGGCCAATGGTATCGAGGTTATCAATTTTTGTCTGTTCACCCAATTCAGTATATCCTTTAAAGATCGAGCGGGAAATATTCGTATTCGCGTGAATATCCACATCACGATGGAGATATACACCCCCGGCGGGCTGAATGAGTATATTTTCTGTTGCATCAGTGGAAATTGCAGGGACGCTTCCAATAATGCTGTTGGATCTGACGATGGAGCCCTCTTCTATAATCGTCTGTTCATGGATCACGACGTTTTTTTCAATTATAACGTCTTTTCCCAAAGAGACGCTGCTGGCAGGAAGGACTGCACTTGGGTGGATTTTTGCTGAGGGAGCAATCCGGCGAGGAAAGGGTTTCAGGACAAATTCATGGTTGTTAACTAGTGCTGCCTGAAGTATGAAAAATGCATGACGCGGATCCGGATCTACTACAGTACCGATATTTGGCGATATCGCGGAAGCCAGAGCGGGTGTTGTAATGACACAGGTTATGGAAGGGTTTTCCCTGATTTTTGCAACATCACTATCCCGGGTCGCATAGACAACGTGGTCCGGTTGGCGGGAGAACAACGTGCCTAGTGATGAAAACGTTCCATCCCGGATAATTTTTGTTGTTTCCGGCAGGATACCCGATAATCTCATTTCAATCCTCCAAACCTCTTTTCATCCATAAAGTGTTTCCAAAGGAGTCTCTCCGAAAAGATCCAATTAGGTACTTTTTATTTCACGGGTCAGGACAACACCATCCGGAATAACCACACCTTCCCCCAGCGATAAGCTATCGCTGAGAGAACAGCGCCTGCCAATGTTCACGCCATTGGCAATCCTTGAATAGCCTCCTATCATGGTCGATTCAGCTATGGTCACATGCTGTCCGATTTTTACGTTGTGACCAATTTCGACATCTGCCAAAATGATTGAAGAAGCCCCTATTTCCGTATATTCTGAAAAAGAACTTTTATCAATACAGGTATGAGAACCGATGCGGACATTATCGTGAATGATAACACCGCCAAGATGGACGACCGGGATAATTTGACCGGCAGCCCTCCGCAGCTCAAATCCCTCAGAACCGATGACTACCCCTTCTTCTATGGTTACCTGATCACCGATAATGGTATTTTTTTCAATAACCACATTTTTTCCAATAACACATGAATCGCCAATAATGACGTGATCGTAGTCAATGATTGCAGAAGGGTGGATAGAGTTTCCTTTTCCAAGTGATCCGGCTTTTACCCGTTGGCAGAGCCGGGTTTTGGGTGCAAGGTAATTAAAAACCAATAAACCGTTTTTTACGACATGTTGCATCACTAATGTATGCATAAGCCAGGAATCTGCCACTTCGGCACTTTTTAGTTTCTGGAAAATTTTTTGCAGGCTCATGAGAAAAATACCGTTGTTATCCGTGCATTTAGTCTGATATCGGTGTACCCTTCTTTTGGGTTGGATTCAGTATTTACGGTTATTTGTCGATCGGGATTATGTATTCTCAATGTCAGTGGTTGTAAGGAGCTGTCGGGAAGGTCGCCCTCAATAACCACCGTAATACGGTCTTTGTTGTGTTCACAGGTCACCGTGATGCCCCTTCTTTGGCGGTACCACGTCACGATTGCACCTGCTGTCGTTACCCACGCACCGTCAGCCTGTGCCAGTTTTACCAGGTCTGCGTAGAACCCGGACAGGTCCCGGGGCGGGATCAGGTTTTCGTAGTGCCAAAGGATTGTTATCGCTCCTCCGTAGGTCCGGGCAAAATCGAAAATACGGGAACAGTATTCATGAGCCTCGATCTCATCAAGCTGCAGGCACGGAGTCTTCACCCAACCCTTGTTGGAGGGCGCCCAGCAGAATTTCCCGAGGAGCCCGAGATCCTGGATGTGAAGGGGAAGTTCCAGCAGATGCAAAACACCCCGGGGCTGGTATACCTGTGTTGTCCCGGCACGAAACCCGGCATCGTCATTGTACCCAAATGTTGTGTCATAACGATATCCGGCTTTATCCAGATTTTTCCAGCTGTCCTTGTCAAAGAGAAGCCAATGGGTCCGGTTGCCGGGATTTTTCATTCCTGAACCGAACGCTTCCAACTCCTCTTTCCCACGTACGGGATCCGTCCAGTTATCGATACCATGTACACCGGTTTCCCAACCATGCTTTTCGAGATCGTGCAGGATTGCGGTTTTCTCTTTGAAATCATAACGGACTGCACGGTACGGATGAGCCTGAACCCCCGGATCATCTCTCCTTGGGACAAAAAAGAAGGTCGAACGGACGCCAAGTTTCTTCTCATAGGTTTTCCAGTGATTGAACAGGACCCACGGATCGGTACCGATGCCCAGCCAAGCAAATCCTACACGGATCCCCCCATAAACCGCGCCGGCTCTCACGCACCGGAATGCTGCATACCCGGCCGTTATGAGCCTGCATTCCTTCACAGATGTGACATCCACGTCATGCGTGAGTGCCACCATATATGGGTGTCCCCATGGGACGGGAGGAATCTCTACCAGAATCATATATTTTTTGAGTTCCTGACGAAGTGTGTCTATGAGGATATCGCACACCGGTTCGTGGAGGTTGGGCTGTCCGGTGTTGAGTATATCGGCAATCCGGGAAAAATAATCGTTTGTCGTGAGATCGATGAGGGGCCCCGTCCAGCAGGGTACTTCTTCTTTTCGTGCAATCACGACGTCGTATTCCCGGCCGTCGAAGTACCATTCCCAAGGTACCTTAAGGAGCTGGAATGTCTCCTCAACAGCGTAATGATCCGGGTACCTGACACCGATACTCATGGTCTTCCTAGATGATGCCCATCTCGCTCAACCGCGATGGCAGATACTTCTTGGTCACAAAGTCGAGTCCCCGTGCTGCAAACGCCTGCTGTTCCGACTTAAGGCCTAATTCAATCTGTAAATTGATCTGTCGTTTCCAGTAATCGGTTGCAAACCGTGGATCGGTCAGCTCAGCATGTAAGGCTTCCACATCTTTCTCGGATAACTTGTCCGAAGGCAGGTTATAATCCCGGATATCGCTTGGCTGGAGACCTAAAAACTGCGCTTTCGGAGTTGCGAGGAGTTCGGACAGATGTGCGCTCTTGATTGCACCGTATGCGACCGATGCATAGATCCGGTACGACCAGGGGTCACCGTCGGTAAAGACACAGATGGGGATGTTCCAGGTCTGGCTGATCCGGTTGAGCATCCGGCGGGTGGACCGGGCCGGCTGTCCCTTGAGATGGAGGAGGATCGCGTTGTACTCCTCGTCAAACCCGTTCTCAATGAGCCGGTCATACATACCGCCCGTCTCCATGGCAATAACAAATTTCGCATCGTGGTCGACGAGTTCGATGTTTTCCACGTTATTGGGGATCGAGTACCCGGCTTCTCCTACGTCGTCTTGGCAATGAATGGTTTTCAACCCCCTCCGGGTCGGCTCCCGGATCCGTATCGGACCATAGATGCTTGCGCCATTTTCCTCAGGCCTGAGATGGAACCCCTCGCGTGGAACATCGGAAATAATCTCAAGATCCTCGATAAGGAAGTTGCTTTCGTCCTGTGCGCCAAACTTTGCCCGTTTCCAGCCTTCCGAGATGTAATACATTTCCCTGAGTGTCGAGGACCGGTTCTCTTTGAGTTGCTGCTTAACAAAACCGATCACATAAGCCATTTTCAGGAGATGCGTGGCGCTTTTAGCGGAGGCTGCGGTTCGGAGGCTCTCTTTGTCCCCATATTTCCAGACCTCGCTTGCGTCATCGTATTCGATGTTGTATTTGGTACGGGTCGGCAGCGATATTGATGGTATTTCTCCGGATTGCATCTGGTCGTACCATGCAGAAGCAATAGCAAGGATCGCTTTCATCGATCGTGCATCAAGTTCTTCTTTAGACATCGAGATCCACCACCATTTTCTTTGTATTGTCTATGCCCCTGATGTCGAGCATACCCCCTCCTTTGCCGGGATACGTGACACGCCACACGGTCTGTTTTGGTACGATTACCTTCCAGACTTTTGTATATTGACCATCCATCTCGGTGGAAAATGCGGGAACGGTATCAGCACCGGCAGCAGTGTCTGCTGAGATGTCATAGACCAAAAGCTCGGCATCGGCTCCGGTGTAATTGTTCAATTCTATGGTGACATTCCCCTCCTTTGTCCATTTCTTTGCAATCAGCTTGCGCATGAGCCTGCCTTCTATCGGTGAGGTGTCCACCAGGGGTTTTTCCACGATATCGCTCACTTTTGCCGCGAGCTCAGGGATGACTGCGCATACTGCCCGGGCCCGGTCCTCGGCAAGTTTATTCCGGTCCCGTCGGGAGAGAAATGTCTTGAGTTCCCGGCCAAGATCCTGAAGGGCAAGCACGATCTCCTTTTCAATCTCCGGGATACCGGCAATTGCATCCTTGCTTTCACTGGTGAAAGGGACGTTTGTCGAAGCGACATGGACAAGGATCAGGACAGGTCCCAGGGGAAGGCCCTGCTGGGAGATGTTGTATGATTTCCATGTTACGTTAGTGACACACTCCGTGATTGCGCAGGCCCCCTGCTGGTACATAAGCGGTACCCGGTTAGCAAACCTGAGGATCAGGGCGGTTCCTTCCTGGGGCAGTTTGCCGCCGTACCCGATTGCAGCCTCCACGACAAACGGGTGGCCGGAGTATACTGAACTGGGTCTGGTTCTCGCAGCAACAAAGTCCATCTGGAATTCTTTGTCGAGCCCGCGCCGGATCAGGTCTTCGCCTATTGGCGAAAGACACTGGGAGGTCGGTGGCGCAGGTACGGCTATTTCCTGCATTGCAGCAAGGAGATTCTTGAGGTCTTCTGCCGAGAGCCCGTTGACTTTTGTCGTCGCTTTAAGACCGGCCCGGTCACACATATCCAGTGCAGTTTTTTTCCCCACTCTCGAAAAACCACTGATGAGAAAATCAATTAAGTTCCCGTCACTTGCGGCAGCCATGCGTTTGAGCTGTCCGAATTCAATGCCATGCGGGTGAGGCTGGATCGCTTCCGGACAGGCGATTACTTCCTGGCTTACGCGTTCAAACGTGAACGATTCGTCATCAAGTTCTACCCGGAACCGGGCATGGGGGTTGACCACCGAGGTATACCTGAGATATTCGAGCAGTTTCTTTTTTGCCGACATCGTGCTCTTGAACTCGATCTGGACCCGGGTACCGTGGATCCGGTCCCACTCGAATGGCTGTTCAGCGATAATATCGGGTTCGTTTGTCTCGATCTTTATCTGGATCTCGAACCGGTGTGCCGGTTCTTTTGACCCGGTGCGGGATATGACGACAGTGGGCAGCCCGCTTGTCAGCTGCGCATAGAGAACGGCTGCAGAAATACCGATACCCTGCTGGCCCCGGGTCTGGCGGATCTGGTGGAACCGGGAACCGTACAGGAGTTTCCCAAAAACAAAAGGGACCTGTGCCGGAACAATGCCCGGGCCGTTGTCCTCGACAATAATCCTGAAGATATCGGGACCGGTTTTTTTGATACTGATGTAAATATCGGGAAGCACCTGCGCCTCTTCGCAGGCATCAAGAGCATTATCTACAGCTTCCTTAATGGTGGTAATAACACCCCGGGTTGGCGAGTCAAATCCGAGCAGGTGTTTGTTCTTCTCAAAAAATTCCGCAACACTGATACTGCGCTGCTGCTTTGCGAGCTCTTCAGCGAGTACCATATGCCTTCACCTCGGCAAGAGCCGCAACCGGGTCAAGCATTTTCTGCTCACCCGAATGGAGGTTTTTAAGGGTTACCTGGCCGGTGTCTGCTTCCCGTTTTCCAATAACTACGGCAAAGTCTGCGGACTTTGATGCATGTGCCAGTTGTGCGCCAAGGCCGCGTCCCATAAGGTCCATCTCGGTTCTTATACCGCCGGACCGGAACACTCGGGCAACAGAAAGCGCGAAGTGTTGTCCTTCATCGGTACAGACAATACCAACGACCGTATCTTTTACTGGTGTTACCTCACCAAGCGACACCATCACCCGGTCAAAACCAATGGCAAATCCTGCTGAAGCCACATCATCACCGCCAAATACGTGTGCGAGCCTGTAGGCACCGCCCCCCAGGATCTGGTTCTCAGCGCCAAGGTTATGGGCAAATCCTTCAAAGACCATGCCGGTGTAATAGTCCAAGCCCCGGGCGATCCCGAAGTTCAGGATATACTTGATCCCGGCTTCATCGAGAATACCTATCATCCGCTCAATGCGCTCTTTTTCCGGGATTGTCCCGGCTATTGCGAATGCCTCTGGAAGGGTCCGGCAGTCAACGAGTGCGGAAAGTGACCCACCGAGATCTTCTTTTCCCATATCTGCAAGCGTGGCGCGAAGCCCGTCAAAATCCTGCTTGTCAAGGTGCGCCATTACCCGGTGCTGCGCAGCCGGGTCAATGTCCCGTAAGAGGTTTTTCATGAAAGCGAGATGGCCCACCTTGAGATCCCAGGTAACCCCGGTTGCGTTAAGAGCCTCAGCTGCAAGCATTATGACTTCCGCATCTGCACAGGCTGTGTCTGCACCAATGAGTTCGGCGCCGAACTGCCAGAACTGGCGGTACCGTCCTTTCTGCGGGCGTTCGTACCGGAAGCAATCGGCAAAGTAGCACCAGCGCAGCGGTTTTGGCGCGACTTTGGCCTCGTTAATGTACATCCTGATTACCGCAGCCGTGATTTCGGGGCGTAAGGCAAGGCTTCTTCCGCCTTTATCTTCAAAGACATACATCTCATTTGTGATCCCTTCTCCTGACCTGAGGGTGAAAAGTTCGAGATCCTCGAATTCGGGTGTGCAGACTTCCCGGTAGCCAAACCGGCGTACTGCCTCGCGCATTTTTGCTTCAATACTGCGCCGCGCTTCCATCTCATCGGGAAGGAAATCTCGGGTGCCTCGTGGTTTCTGGATCATGTCTTTAAAATCCTTTATCTTGTTTTTTCCCCGCCTCTTATTTTTTTGTGGGAGAGCGACGTCCTGCGCTACCAATCACCCGCTCAAGCGTACTCTCTGTTCCGTTCCAGACCTTTTCCCGCACGATCCTGCTTTGCAGGTACAGGGCGGCAAGGATGATGCCAAGGCCCAGGAGTTCGAAGGTTTTTCCGGCAATCGTGCAGAGAAGACCTAAAGTGCCGAGCGCCCCGTAAAGGACACCATGGTATGCCGCTTTACGGTAACCGGGAAGACCGGTCCGGAAAAAGATCCGCGCGTCGCGAAGCCAGAGAAAGATCACGACGGCTTCCCCAAAATACGCGACATAGATCAGGTATGACATGGCAATGAACTAAATTATATTACGCCTCCCCATATCTGTATTATCACATCATGCATGCAAATCCGGTACTTTCTGCAGTCCTCGAAAAATACAAAAAAGGCGAAATCGCTCTCGAAGATGCAGCACAGGAGATTGAAGGTCTTCGCCTTGAACGGGTAGGGGATTTTGCCTGCCTCGATCTTGGGCGTTCAGTACGGTGTGGTATGCCGGAGTTTGTCCTTGCTGAGGGTAAGGAACCGTCACATCTCGCGGAGATTGCTCAACGGCAGGCAGAGACGGCTGGTCGTTGTGTAATCACGCGCGTGACACCGGAACAGGTCGCTGCCATCCAGGACAAGTGTGCGGGAAAAGGGATTACGTGCGAGTACAAGGATGTGGCGCGGATACTTATTCTCTCGAAAGGGCGTGCACCGGAAAAAACAGGTGGTGTTGTGGCCGTTATTACCGCCGGGACCTCTGATATCCGGGTCGCTGAGGAAGCAAAGGTTATCGCTGAGGAGATGGGGTGTGTTGTCCGTACGGCGTACGATGTCGGGGCTGCCGGGATCCACCGGTTGTTCCCGGCCCTTCAACCCCTGATTGATGCCGACGTTTTTATTGTCTGTGCCGGACGGGAAGGTACGCTCCCGGCCGTTGTAGCAGGGCTTGTGGATACTCCTGTCCTCGGTGTCCCGGTGAGTACCGGCTATGGGTACATGGGCGAAGGTCAGGCTGCTCTTGCAAGTATGCTCCAGTCCTGTTCTGTTATAGCGGTTGTCAATATTGATGCTGGATTTACCGCAGGAGCCTTTGCGGCAAGGATAGCAAATGCGGGGAAGATATCATGAAACGCGGATTTTACGTAGGCAGGTTCCAGCCTTACCACAACGGCCATCAGGCTGTCCTTACTGAGCTTGCAGAGACGTGTGACGAGATTATTATTGGTGTCGGGAGTGCTCAGCTCTCCCATGCGATGGACAACCCGTTCACGGCCGGTGAACGGGTTCTGATGATCACCCGTGCACTTACTACTCTGGGATGCCCTTATTATGTCATTCCTATTGAGGATGTACAGCGAAATGCACTTTGGGCAGCACATGTGATTTCGATGACACCGCCGTTTGATACCTGCTATTCATCAAACCCGCTTGTCGTCCGGCTCTTCTGCGAAGCCGGTGTGGAAGTGCAGTCCCCCAAAATGTACGAGCGTGACCGGCACAGCGGTACCGAAATCAGGCGAAGAATACTCTGTGGTGAGCCATGGGAGCATCTTGTACCCCCGGCAGTAGTGACCGTACTCCGCGAAATCGATGGCGTGGAACGGCTCCGCCAGATTGCAAAGGACGACCAATGACCACGAACAATTTCCCTGGTGCAAGCGAATAGAACCTACCAAGTGTGCAGAACGAACAAACGCGCCGGTGTAATCCTATGTTGAAATTTTTAAAATCCCTTTTAGGACCTGCATCCGATAATCAGGTTTACCTCGCCAAAGGTGAGGTTCCGTCATGGCTTACTGAACAGGAAAAGAAGGCACATACTACCCTGTATAATGAGGTAGAGGAACCGATCCGGAATATCCGGAACGCCATGGCGCGCTTCCAGCTGACCGTTAATTCCCTCAAGGATGCAGATCAGAACCCTGAGACGCATCCCCGGATTAAAAGTATTGCAAAAAACTCCCTGCCCCTGTTTCTCCGGGCGATGAATACTTCTCTTGCAAAAGAAATGCCTGATGATCCTGAAGCATTTTATGCGGCGGCAGTTGAATGCGTGAAAGGCTGCCTTAATGCCGTCCGCGGCCAGGGCCGGTACCTGATGGTCGCGTTCCCTGAAGAGATGAAAGATATCAAAGCCGGTGTCGATGCAATCGGTCATGAGATAAACGTCATGACCCGGGCCATTAGCCGGTTTAAAGAGGAGTCTTCCCATATTGAGACAGCTCGCAGCGCTTTTATGGCGCTCAGCGATGCAGAAAAAGATCGGGAACGGTCGTTTGCGCGAGAGGCAAGGATCCGGGAACGTATCAACGGGAATACCGCGCGCCTTGAATCTATCGCTGCCGAGATCGCCCGGCTTTCTGTCGATGAATCTTTCCTGGCACTTGATGCCGGACGAAACCGCTGTGCCGATCTCACCCGCGAACATGACGATCTGCTGCGGCACTATGCCTCGCTGACGATGACCGCATCGCATGTTTTTCGCAAAGCCGAAAAGATTGCAATACGCAGGAATCTTTCAAAAGAAGTCCATATTCTTAAAGAAGCCATGGATGTCCTCTCCCACCATGAGGTTTCCTCAGCGGAATCAGTGGCCCGGATACTGAATGCCGCCTGCCCGGTGGTACAAACCATGATCGATGATGGAGATATTATTTTAAAAAACAGGGAAGAACGCGTTATATTTTCTGATACGGCACAATTCTCTGGTGAAGTTTACGGGTTGTGCACGAAATACCGGGAGACCGGGGAACGATACCGGAAAGAAGAGGAAACCCTTCTTTCCCATCCTGTCCCGGCTCGGCTCAGGTCACTTGAGCGGGAAAAAGAACAGCTGGAAAGCATGTGTTCGCATGAAGAACAAGAGACTCGTGATCTCCTGAATGCCAGAAAGGAACTTGAGGCTGCAATTCCGCTTCTCCGTGATGAGTTAGCAAAAAAATTGGGAGAGATGAGGGGGGAGACGGTGCAACTTCAGCCGGACGAACCGGTGGGAGGGTAACGCACCGGTGCCATCCTCTGATAATGAGGTTTCTCTCTCTTTTTTATGTGAACAAGTCTTCTGTATTCTCGATGATCGATTCAAGGTTATCCAAGGTAATATCGTTGCTGATGCGCCAGCCTGACCTGCCCGCGCCGGGAGAATGCCGGGACGGTGAAGATCCTTCGTCATGGGAAATGCCAATTGTTTCCCTCATTTCAGTTCCTTAGTTCCTGCAAAATCTCCCAGTTCGCTTTGGCCGGCAGGGAAGGCGTCCGACCAGCCATAGCAATCGTGGAGCATTTGTGCAATTACCTCGCTGAAGGTCATATTGCCACGCTTGAGCGTCAGCAAAGCCTCATACACTTCGGGATCAATCCGGATAGATCGTCCCTCGCCTGCACGAGGCATAATTACCACTTTGTGGTAACACTATATAAATATTTCTCTAAAATCATCACCGGCTTTTTAAACCTTTTTTAAAATAATGAGATTTTTAGGTATTTTCGCGGCGATTCGGCCATGGGGATTGGGGCTTCAATTACACAAAGGGTATACTAAACACATCAGACCGGGTGAGCCGGATATAGGAAAATGCTGTATCGTCAATATAGGCAAATTCCGGCCTGTCACCATGACAGCCGCCTATTCTGAAGAGCGTCGGTGAATCCAGAAGAACACGTGCGGTTTCTACGGTACTTTCAAAGGATGTAGGGATCTTCTTGTGAACGTACCGAATCAGGTGCTCCTGTATCCCCCTCATGGTTTTACGGCAGCAGACATGGGTGTGCTGGTGGCCGCATACCAGAAATGAAAGGCCACGCCGTTCGAGCGCGTCAAATGCCATTGATGCTGTGTAATGGTATCCCGTAAAAGAATCGCCGGCCGTATGGGAAAGCCGCTGCCAGCACTTAAGCCGGAGTGTCTGGTTGCCGAGATCAAGAGGTCCCCCGTGAACATAAAGAGTCCTGGTTTCCACCCATTCCATGGGCATATCGGAAAAAATGCTCAGGAGGGGCGACCCGCGGAGCTGTTCGTGCCGGATGGTGCTGGTTTCATCACTGCCCGATACCGGCACACCATTGAGGAACGCGTGGTCATGGTTCCCCAATACCGATATCATCCTGTATTCGCGTGAAAGATCCTGGATGAGCTCGAGAGTAGACTCCGGGCAGTTGCCCCGGTGAAGGAGATCGCCTAGATTGATCAGAGTATCGACTGGGCCAAAGTGCAGTAAAAACGATGGGTCCCGGATAAATGCAGCAACATAGCCAAGGGCATCTGCATCGGCATGCACATCAGAAAAGACTACAGTGCCCATAGATCAGCGCAAGAATATTGGTCGTTTATTCTCTTATAAACCCGTGATGCCCGCGGTTCGATCAATGGATAAAGAGACGTTAAAAAGGATATGTTCATGTCCGATTTCCGCCCAAGTACTAGATATCAGTTGTACGCGCACCGTACCGCTCCTTTAGGTGCATACTAAAAATCAGGGAGATACTAACTCATGGAAAAATTCCTCAAGGATTACATTGATCGGGTACGGCCACCCTTTGGCGGGATATCTGAAGAGACTGGACATGTTATTGCGTCTGCATTTTTTTCGTTCAAGTTTGAACTGTACCCAAAAACCCTCCGGGAATGCGCGACAGCTCTTTCTCTTGTCCCTGAATGGAATGGCAGTTCAGCACTGAAAACCTCGCTTTTGATTGTCAGGAAGTACGCAGAAGCCTACGAAAACGCGCAGGTCCGGCCTGAATCTATTCCGGTTTTTGGCGAATCCGATAAACCGTACCTTGCCGTCAACCTTTCACCTGAGCTTACTGAGGATCAGCTGACGCTTGATCTCGATAATGCGCTTATTCTTCTGTACGCAGTGGCAGTGATCACATCACCGGACGATGAACAGGCCCTTGAAGAGCACCGGAAGTATCTGATAAAAATGCTTGAAACCTACAAGCGTGCGCTTGGCATGCTTTAGGATATAAGATAAGGCCGGATTTTATATCCTGTTATTCCTCATCATCAATCAAAACCATTTTTCCCGGATTTTCCCATGCCGCTTTCCGGTGCCCGTTTATCACCGCTGTGCAAAAAAAGTTTGTTAATATTTGTACCAGCGGCCTTTGCTGTCAAATTCTCCGGTCATCGGCTGCCCCCCTCCTGACTTCGGGCTCCCGGTAATTGCCCGGTAGAAGCAGGCCTTATAGGCCAGAAGAAGGGGCACCAGGAATAGAAGTGCAAAAAAAATAACTACAGCGGTTACCCACATCCCATCAGGGCCGACAAGAGCGATCAGCTGCTGGGGGGTAACTGCGGCGATTTGGGTCTGATTATAGTGCGTGAGTGGTTCGAGTTTGTCAAAAAGAATGCCTTCCCAGATAATGGCGAACACAAAAAAGTCAATAAACAAAATCACGCAGTAGATAATATAAAAGCCCAGTACTTCGCCAGCATGGCTGGCGACAACGGTAATGCTGCGGCGCAGGGAATTAAAGACCGGGAGATCCTCAAACACAGCGGCCGTGTCGCAGAAGAAAGTAACAAACAACGTAGGGATCATGACCAGAATCGCAAGCATGCCCGTAATCTCATAATCACCAGAATCCCCGGCTGAAATTGTAGTCACTATAGTTATTGTAACAAAGACGAGCAGGAGAACAAAGCAGAGCACCAGTTCCGGAAGAAGTACCCGGAAATAATAGTGTATACCGTCCCGAAGCATCGTGAGAGCATCGGTCCCATTTTTCTTTATGAGGTTCAACGCACCAGCGACAAAAAGGAGCATTGCAAGACAGGCAATGACGACAATCTTGCTGGTAAAAAACATCCCGGAGATATTTAAAAGGATCCAGAGGACAGCACCTAACAATCCCGCGACAATGCCTGGTAACAGTAATACTGGAGCCTTCGTTATAAGACGGACCGCTTCACGCAACTCATTGAGTACCATGATCATCGGACCCGGGGCATCGCCACGATTTCCCTTACTTGGAGATCAAAGAAACTGGCAGTATAGGAAGGATGAATCACACAGACAGTATCAGCGCCGCTCCCTGTTCCCCCTACAGCGACAACTTCCTTTTCAATCCCGATTGCTCCCTGGTCGGCAGCAATAAGAACACACTCGACGGCAACTTTGAGACCGACCGCGATTACCCGGCGGAATGCTTCAGCGATCGCTTCGGTCCTGGACGCACCTCCAACCTTAGGGGATCGTGAAAGTGCACGTTCGAGACCGGAGAGGACATGGGTTCCAGTCACAATCTTTACTCCTTGGCTGCGAAGTTTTTGTGCGACAGGTTCAGAAAATTCCCATTCGCCGGGTTGTGCAAATCCCATTACATGGGTAACGACAATAAGGGAGATACCGGTGCCGTTCATTGCATCGGAGAAGACCTGCGCGGTCTCCCCGGAGCTGCTTGCCACAATAATGGTCGTAATCCCGAGTTCTTTTGCCCGTTCGATAGCAAAATGCGCCGCGTCCCCGGTGTTGGCGGGGCCTGGTCTATCAAAATAATAACAGGTTTTTGCAGTAAACGCCATAAGTACCTTTTAATAAGCAGCCATGAAAAACTTTGTCAGATTTTAAAATGGACATTTCCATGATTAGTCTCGCGGGACCGGTACAATGATTCTGCGAATATTAATCTATCTTGATCTTTGAGGACATACGATGATCACCCTCGCGCTTGCAGGTAAACCAAACTGCGGAAAATCCACCTTTTTCAAGGCGGCAACCATGGCGAATGTTGAGATCGCCAACTACCCATTTACGACCATCAATCCCAATTTTGGGGTCGCGTACGTGCGCACGACCTGCCCTTGCAAGGGCCTTGACCTCAAATGCGGCCACTGCATCGACGGTGTCCGGTTTGTCGCCGTAAACCTCATCGATGTTGCGGGACTTGTGCCTGATGCACACAAAGGCAAGGGACTCGGGAACCAGTTTCTGGATCACCTCCGTCAGGCTGATGCAATCCTTCATATCATCGATGCAAGCGGCGGTACGGACAGCGAAGGAAACCCGGTTGGCGTGGGAAACCATGACCCGGCAGAAGATGTGCAGTTTCTCGAATATGAGATGACCATGTGGGTGTACGGAATCCTCGAAAAGCACTGGTCTCGTCTTTCCCGGCAGGCATCCGTAAAAACGTTTTCAATCCACCAAGGAATCGCCGAGGTTTTCACCGGTCTTGGAATCACCCCTGAAGATATCCGTGATGCCGAACTCCTGCTCAAGATTGACCTCGTTCATGCCCAGATGGAAAGTCTTGTACCTTTCTGTGCGGAGATGGTCAGGCTCTCAAAACCGATGCTTGTTATCGGCAATAAGATCGATGAAACACCTGGCTCTTTGAAGGAAAAACTTGCCGCACAAAAGGTTTCGTTTGTCAGTGCAGCATCAGAACTTGCTCTCAGAAACGCTGCAACAGCAAAGGTGGTAACGTATCTGCCAGGTGACAAGGAGTTCAAAGTTGCTGAAGGCATAACACTATCAGCCCCGCAGAAAGCGGGTCTTGTAAAAATAGCCGAACTTATGAAAATGAACAACGGAACCGGTGTTCAGGACGCAGTTAACAGGGCTGTCTTCGAACTCCTTGACCGGATCGTTGTTTACCCGGTTGAGGATGAACACAAGTTCTGTAACAAGCAGGGAGATGTGCTGCCGGATGCATTCCTGATGAAGAAAGGATCGACCCCCCACGATCTCGCGTTCCAGGTCCATACGGATATAGGTAAGGGATTTTTGTATGCAATTGATGCCCGTACCAAGATGAGGATCAAGGAAAACCACGTCTTAAAAGACGGTGACATCATTAAGATCGTATCAGTCCATTAAAACTAAAATCATTTTTTATTTCGGAGAGTGAGAGAATCTCATTCCCGAAAATGCAGTTTCAGCTTAAAATGAGAACTTCTCTTTTGTTAACGATCAAACACTGCATTTGTAAAAGTTTTCCTGGTGGGGGAGGTGTAAGAATTGGTAAAAAATGGTGGGATTATTTCCTGAAATACCGGTACAATGCCCAGGCAACGAGAACATACCCGGCAAGCCGGAGTATTGCGAGAAAGAAATCCGGAACTTGTGTAAGGCCAAACAGCGTAGTGAGGTGCGAAAGCCCAAACAGTCCAAAGGCTATACCAATCAAGAGTGCGTTGATGTCAGAGCTTTTACTGTACGCTGCATACCCGATTATGAGGATAACGATACAGAGAATGAGATTAAGAATCACGATAGGATCAGGAATGAATGCCATTTTCGGTATACACCTTTTTTTATCTCGGTAGGTATGGTATTAAAGACGATCATTTCGTCTTTTGCGAATCACTGATAATAACCGGCAGTGAGGGCTGCCGCGAAGAAGGGGATTGATTGGGGTTTAGTGCGACATCTGTCATCCTTATGTCAGACAGTCGCGCCGCTCTTGCCCGAAATTTAGGCTCTTTTTCGCGATTTTAGCCCGAATCCGCTCCCTTTTACCACAAACCTTATAACATGACGCTGTGAATAGGGGAAATACCGAGATAAAGGAAAGGAGGTGAATTCCATGGGTGGAGAGATATACCAGGCACAGGTGATCAGGAACTTCTTTGATACGATCACCGGCACGGACCGGAACCTGACCCGCATATATATGTGTGTCATGAGTCTTGCCAAGCTCCGCATGGAGTCCCCGGAAAAGATGGCATCGTTGCTTGACCAGCTCAAGAAAAGCAAGGTCAAAAAGGAGCTTTCCATTGACATCCTCGACTATGTCTGTGACGCGGCAAACGATCTGGAGCTTGCAAGTGTCCAGACTGCGTTTGGGGTCAAGGACATCAAGGATGTGGCACAGGATTTCAACGCTGTGAGCCTTGACAGCCTGTAACTTTTTTGGTTTTTAGTAAATTGCCGATTCAGCACAAATCATAATACTAATCGTGATTTTCCGTTTCCTCAAAAAAAAACCCGGCGTCTTCACCACGAGATGCCATGGGTAATAAAAATCCAGTAGAGAGCGATGGCGAAGAGCCCGCCACCTAGCGTCGCAAGAAAGTTTGTTCCTGCATTGCCTAAAAATCCTTTATTCTCGAGAAGCGCTCCGACAATGCTGTCAAGGTTGGTGCCAACGAATCCTGTGATCGTGCATATAATCATCATCATCGGGTTGATTACGTTGAGGCCTAGTGCAACCATTGATACGATAAAACTCCCCCCGAGTGCGACAAGTTCACCGGTTACCGTCACGCCACCGTTTGTTCCTATAGGAACCTTCCGGAACGTGGTTATCATGTAGGGGATCCCCCCGGTTACCCCTATCTCACTAGCCATGGTATCTGCCGCCGCAGTCGCTACACTTCCTACGTACATCACAATAAAGACCGGCTGGACAAAAACGCCGTAGAGGACTGCAGCAGCACAAGCAACAATCCCGTTTGCAAAGACGTTCCGGTACCCTCTGGCCCCGCTCTTTCCCTGCTCGACACCAATGCGTTTCTTGTATTCAAACTTATACCGGGTGCAGACTGAACCGAGGATAAAAAACGTGAGCATGACGAGAAACCATGTAGGTTCGGCAAAAACAAGGAGAATAATGCCAACAAGTGCTGTTGAGAAGAGCCCTGATAGATCGGCTGTCTTGAACCGGAATGCAAAGTACCCAAAAACAAAGGCTATGAAAACAGCGATGATTACAATTTCGATATTGGCCGTGTAATTAAGCGCCTGAATAAGATACATCGTCATTGCTATACCAATTCCTTCTAGGACAAGTGAGTCTTCGAATCTCAGGAGGATCACTTTGAGGAGTACCGCGGCGATGATCCCAAAAACGATCATCAGAAACGCGCTCGCATGGAGATAAACCATGACAAGCATTCCCGCCCATGCTGTGGAAATAACATAGTAAAAATATGTGTTAAGGTCGTCTGCTCCGGACTGGAAGACCAGTTCGCCAAGTGCAATCATGGCAAACGTCGTTGCAAGGACCAAAAACGGGAGGAGGTTGACTGCGTAAAGTCCGGACAGGATACAAAAAACATACGCGAGATATTTCATATCAAAAAAACGCCAAAGAATCAAAGAGAAAAGAATGATGATAAGAGCCATCAGCCATGGGGGCTGCACGTACGGGCCGGCCAGGATGGCACCACCGGTGAGCGCTGCTGCATATCCCAGTCCCCGCTGCTTCGCCATTTACCAGATATTTGTTTTCAGATGAGAAGAGTCTTATCGTTTTTATGCCCGGCTATGCAGAGAGTTATCAATACGATTACTATATTTTATAAAA
>CAYPEQ010000031.1:0-26879 GCA_964409915.1 uncultured Methanoregula sp.
AAATTACTATAAATATAGTCTAGTTTACAGATCAAGGCTTTAATGAAGTTTTTTTTGTTTTTTAAGGATTATTGTCCTATATCCAATTGATAAATAAACCCAACCTATTAATATGAAAAAAACAAGAGTAACATTTATTAAATGGTGAAAAGATGCTCAAACCGTTATTAGATGAGTTCCTGAGGGTTGAAGGAGTATCTGCTGCGGTCGTGGTGGGAAGAGATGGGTTTGTGATCGAAAGCGCAGTTTCAGGGAAACTGGATGTGGAGGCTCTTGGTGCAATGGCTTCAACCGGCCTTGGGACTTCTGAAGCAATGGGAAATACCCTTGGAAAAGGTGAGCTCTCCCAGATGCTTGTTGAACTTGAAAAAGGACCTATAATTCTTGCGCCTCTCTCCGCAGATGAACTAATCGCCATTGTTGCGGATTCAACAGCAAACATCGGCAGGATCCGGTACGAATTAAAGAAAAATAAGGAACGTCTCGTCGCAGCTCTCTAGATCCATTAGTTATCTGGCTATTTTTATGAAACTGCCGGCAGGAAGACAAGAGGGTGTCGTTATAGATCCCAAGAAAGAAGATGTAATTCAGTACCTCAAGGTGTTTAGAGGTGCTATTGAGATTACAACAATCCGGGGAAAGGGATTTATTCTTATACGTGATGGCGAACTCATTGCAGCATTCTTCGAAGACAAAGAAAGTGTTTACCGGGCAGATGCTGCGGTAAGATATATCATGGATAATCCTGCCAATGACGGCGACAGCCACCATCAGCAACATTTTGTTATGAGATCTTATAATGAAGAAGAGTATGCAGAATCTCTGAAAATATGCACACAAGGGAGGCTCCTGATGGAGTCGCTCCCTATGGAGAAAAGTACCCCACCTCTCTCACATAAAAGTCAAGAGCATTCCCTTGATCACACGTCCCCCCGGGTTGACGAATCCATTCTTAACAAACTTATGTGCCAGCCGGGAGTTATCGCTGTTTCTGCATTCTATGAAGGATTTCCCGTCCTTTCATTAGGTGAAGCCGATTTTGAACATGTGGCGGCACGGGCAGAGGATTTTGTAAGGACCGGTACTAAAATAGCTCAGGATATGAACCTTGGGCAGCCCGGCCAGCTGATCCTCGAAACTGAAGAAAATAAATTTATAATAGTCCCTTGGGGAGATCTTTTTCTTTGTATCATTACACGTGCGGATGCTCAGCTTGGTCTCATGCGGGTTCTTATCCGCAGTATCCAGAATATGGTGAACCGTGAAAACTAACCATACCAACGTATATTTGCTGGGGAAGGTTTTTCCTGCATTGCGTTCAGAGAATACATATAGTCTGAGAAAAAAATATCTTTTATATAAATGCTGGTAATGGTGAATATCGGGTAGGAGGAGATTTAACTTGAAATCACAGGATGATGAGGAAAATAATGATGTAAGCACCCTTCTTAAAAAAATCAAGGGCATTCAGGCGCCGGCGAAAGAATCGACAGGGTCCGCAGTAGCACCTCCTCCAGATAAGAAACCCGGAGAAGGAGAATCAGATATTGGTGAGAGTGGTGATTTTTCCGCGCTCATAGAAAAGCTCAGGCTCACCAATAATCCTCCCTCGGTTGGAGCTGATCAGGAAACTCCCCTCCCTCAAAATGTAGATTTTCTTCCTGAAAAAAAACTCGCGCCTGGGGAGCCCGAAAAAGAAAGATCCGGTGATTTCTCAGCGGTTATTCGCAAACTTGGCATGGACAGCAAAGCAACCACAGGTGCTGAGCCGGAAACGGTAACACCCCAGGAGAAGACTCATATTCCCGAAGAGGGGCAGGATGATTTGGATGACCTGCTTGAAGATGTTTCCACGGCAAAACAAATTCGTGAGCCTCCTGATGTAAGCAATGATGACGTTCGTGCAGGTCAGAGCAAGGTCATGGAACAACCGGCAATACCTTCTGTGGCCATTCCACCCCCTGAAAAAAAATCCCCTCATAAAGTGACCGAATCCTTACCTGAACCTATCGTAGAAATAATTGAAGAAGACCCTCGTGAAAGCAAAACCTCCAAATTTTTCAAGAAAAAGAAGGCAGTGAAAAGTGAAGGTGAAGAGGGTAATGCAGCGGATGTAATTGTAAGCGACGCAGATGAACGAATCATATCCGCGGACCAGATTTCGGAGTATTCCGGACTTATTCTCCCCAAAGGCGCGACATTCCAGATTGACGAGATCAATCTTCATGGGAGAATGCATTCATTTGAAAGTACCGGGTCCGGTTCTCTGCCCCCGGAACTTGCTGATGTCTGGAAAAGGGAATTTTCAAGCGCCGGGTTCAAGGATCTGGAGTCTGAACTGAATTTGGAAAAGGAAAAAATTGATCAGGCTGCAACAAAGAAATCCGGATTTGCCGCTCTTTTCGGCGCCATACGACAGACGACTGTTGATTATGATCCCAAATTACACGGTCCTCTGGTGGATCTTTCCTTTGATATAAAGCCCGGTGTTGAAGAAATGGAGATGTATCCCGTCAACGAACCATATGCATATGTCCGGGTTATCTATGACCATTCAACACATGAATATACATATCAAGTGATCGAACCCGTCCTTTCCGAACCAGAAAAAGATCTTTTGAAAGAAATAAAAGAACGACTCTTTGAGACCCTTGATATAAACACCAAAGATATATCAAAAGAAGAAGCCCGGCGCCGGCTCAGGAGTTCAGTGGATGATATCCTGTCCGATTACGGGATAAAACTAAGCCCGGTGCAGCGCGAGAAGATCCTCTATAACATGCATAAGGATTTCCTCGGGGATGGACTTATCGATGCAATCATGCATGACAAATATATTGAAGATATATCATGCGATGGTGTCAACACACCTCTCTTTGCCTTCCATGCCAGCTACGAATCAATGAAGACGACATTGATGTATCACAATGCCGAGGAACTTGATTCGTTTGTTACAAAACTTGCCCAGCGTGCCGGTAAGTATATTTCAATTGCTGAACCGATTCTTGATGCTACCATGACTGATGGTTCCCGTATCCAGATGACCCTTGGTCAGGAGGTAACGGCACACGGTTCTACATTCACCATCCGTAAATTTAAGGATGAGCCGATTACCCCGACTGATCTTATTGAGTGGCATACGTTTGCCCCGCTTTCTGTAGCTTATATCTGGCTTGCAGTCGAGAATGGCAAATCTGCTATTTTCGCCGGGGGAACTGCATCCGGTAAAACAACATCATTAAACGCGATCTCGCTTTTTATCCCCCCTATGGCGAAAATTGTCAGTCTCGAAGATACCCGGGAAGTGAAACTTCCCCATCCAAACTGGATCCCCAGTATTACAAGAGATTCCTTTGATACAGCAGGACGCGGGGAAATCAACATGTATGAACTCCTGCGCGCGGCAATGCGGCAACGGCCTGAGTATATCATTGTCGGAGAAGTCCGTGGGAAAGAATGCCAGACCCTTTTCCAGGCGATGAGTACCGGCCATGTTACTTACTCCACGATCCACGCGGACTCAGTATCGAGTGTTGTCCACCGTATAGAGAACCCCCCCATGGATGTGCCGCGAAACATGCTTTCCGCTTTAGATATTGTATGTATTCAGGTCCAAGCAAGGATGGGTGGAAAACGGATCCGGCGGAACAAACAGATTGTTGAAATTCTCGATATCGACCCGCGAACAAATGAACTGATCACAAATGAGGTTTTCAGGTGGCGATCAGCCACTGATGAGATTACCTACTCGGGTAAATCCTACATCCTTGAAGATATCATGGAAGCCCGCGGCTGGAACGAGAACCGCATGCGGGAAGAACTTAAACGGCGGCAGGAAGTGCTTGAATGGATGCGCATCAAAAAGATCCGGCATTATAAGGATGTTGCGAAGATCCTTATCTCGTATTACCGTGAACCTGAAGTGGTCATAGAGCGTGTGAGGAAGGACCTGTATGAATAGCTTTGAGCGATTCTGTTTCAATCTTCTTGGCATGCGGATGAAGGCCCAACGTGACCAGTACGCCCAGCTCCGTAACGACCTCATATCTGCACGGATCAAAACTCCCTTTGAAGTCTATATCTCCACAGCAATTATCAGCTCCATTATTGTAGGGCTCCTAGCAGCGGTCGGATTAGGTCTTCTTACCTGGGTTCTCAAAATCCCCTATCTTATAAAATACAAAGGTGAGGTACCGGCAACAGTACTCTTTCTTTCCCAGTACGGTCTTATCATTGGTACCGTTTTTGCAGTAGTGTTCTCATTGTTGGTGTTTGGCGGGATTACCTATGCAATTTTTAATGTATATCCCTCTGTTGAGGCTGGGAACAGGCGGCGGAATATCGACGCGACCCTGCCCTATGCCATTAATTACATCACCTCAATGTCAACAGCCGGAATTACTCCTGCAGAGATCTTCCGATTACTCGGTGACAGTCCGATATACGGCGAGAGCTCAGTAGAGGCCCGCTATATCGCCCGGGAGATCGACATATTCGGGCGGGATCTTATTGATGCACTCAGGATAGTCTCTTCAAGCACCCCCTCAGTCCGTATGAAGGAATTTTTGCAGGGTGCAATGGCCAGCATTTCGAGCGGTGGAAACCTTACGGATTATTTCCGGACAAAGGCCAACCAGTATGCGCTGGAAAACCGCCAGACCCAGAAATTGTTCCTCGATACTCTTGCGCTAATTTCTGAGTCCTACGTTACGGCAATGGTGGCTGGGACGCTCTTTTTGATTATCCTCCAGTCCATCATGTCTGTTCTTGGCGGAGATTCAAAACCTTTATTCCTCTATGTTGTCATTTACCTGATGATTCCCTTTGGGACAATAATGTTTATTATTATGATTAGTTCCATGACCCCGGAGACCTGATATGGCGTTCAATGACAGAATCACCGGCATACTCGGAAAACAAAAGGATGCACGCGCCCAGCGTGTGCCACTCACAAGGACTGAGCTTGATTCGGTGGAAAAGGAACTTAATGAGATTACCGAAAAACTGGCATCTGAACGTAAAAACCGGGAAGGGATAGGGCTATTTTTAAAGCATCCTCTTCAGGTTCTTCTGGCGAAACCTGAAAATATCCTTATAGTCTGTCTCCCCCTTTCATTGATCGTTTTTATTGGCGGATTTATCTCGATGGTAAAGATATATGGAATTACCGTACTCTTCACGTCGACCGTTATCGATGATTTTGCGGTGCTTGCAATCCTTATCTCTATTATCCCTGTGGCTGTACTCGATTTCAGGCAACAGTCACGGATAAACAACATTGAGGTAGCACTCCCCAACTTCTTCCGTGATCTTGCGGGCATGAATGATTCCGGTATGACCCTTCCGAATGCCGTTCACTTGGTGGCCGGTGCAGAATACGGCTCCTTGACGCCCCATATAAGAAAACTGGACAATGAAATGTCATGGGGGGTCGGTTTTGTTGAAGGAATGTACCGGTTTGGAAAGAACCTTGGTACACCCCTTGCCGACAGAAGCGTTGATCTTATCGCAAAGGCAAGTAAAGCCGGTGGTGACATCAGTGAAGTGCTCCGTGCAGCTGCAAACGATACCTTTGAAGTGGTCAATCTTGCACAGGAACGCCGGAACAACATGCTGATCTACGTTATAATTGTCATCGTTTCATGGGCGGTCTTCATGTTTGTTATTGCTGTTCTTGTTAGTTCCTTCTTAAGCACAATGGCAACAGCAGGTTCAGCTGCACAGGCAACGGCTGCAAGCAGCAAATTTATGGGAAGGATCGATCTCCCGGCGTATAAACGTCTGTTTACGCATGCAGCTATGATCCAGGGTTTTTTCTCTGGTCTTTGTGCAGGCCAGATGGGTGAAGGCCGCGTCATTGCTGGTCTCAAATATGCAGCAATTATGCTGATTATATCGTGGGTTGTTTTCCGCTTCTTCATTTGATCTTTTTTTTACAGATGCTCTCATTTTGAGACTATTGGGAAGGAAAATAAGGGTCGTTTGCATTTTTTTACTGGGCCGCCAGCTGGGCTGGAATCGGAAGGGAAAAATGAAAAAAACAGGATTTAATCAAAGGATCAGGAAATGTTTTCAGTGCTGTATCCTTTCAGGGAAAGGAGTTCTTTTACACGGTCGCGGTGATTGCCCTGAAGTTCTATTGAATTTCCTTTTACGGTTCCGCCGCAGGCAAGTTTTCCTTTCATAAATTTTGAAAGATCCTCAAGGTCAATGTCTGTTGGATCGAGGCCTTCGATTACCGTAACCTCTTTTCCATACCGGCGTTTATTGACTTTGACATTGATCCTCTGCTGTTCCTTTGCTACTTCCTCACAGATACATAATTCTTTAGGAAGTCCACACGTCGGGCAAATGCCACCAATCATTACAGCTATTTTTCAGTTCTGGTTATTTATTACTTGGCATTGCCGGAACTAAATTTGCTATTTTGATTTTTTCAGACACGCATCCGTTTTATGTTGTGCCATTCAAATTATTGTGTATGCCGCTTATGGTCGTAGGGACATCCTCGCATGTGGGAAAAAGCACAACAGTGGCGGCGATTTGCCGGTGTTTGGTACACCGTGGAATCAGTGTCGCGCCGTTTAAGTCCCAGAACATGAGCCTGAACTCTTTTGTTACAGCAGATGGTGGCGAAATAGGAATTGCCCAGGCCATGCAATCCTGGGCTGCACGACTTTCTCCATCAACAGACATGAACCCGGTCTTACTCAAACCTAAAGGTGATTGCACCTCACAGGTCGTGCTTTTTGGTCATCCCTATAAGGATGTCCCCATTGCGGAATATTATTCAGAAACACCTTATCTTCTTTCAGAAGCACTTGGAGCATATGAACGTCTCAGAAAGGAATATGGCGAAGTAGTAGTCGAGGGCGCCGGAGGTGCTGCCGAAGTCAACCTTTATGATCGCGATATTGCAAATACGCTGCTTGCAGAGAAATTACAAATTCCCCTTATTCTTGTGGCGGACATTGAGCGTGGTGGCGTTTTTGCCCAGATATATGGAACAATTAAACTATTGCCGGAACATATCCGGCCGCTGGTACGGGGCATTATTATCAATAAATTCCGGGGCGATCCCGATATTTTTGCATCAGGAATTCAGATCATCGAAGATCTCACCGGGATTCCTGTGCTCGGTGTTATGCCCTATTTCCATATTCCGCTGCCTAGTGAGGATTCTCTCTCTATTGCCGACAAGGTTCATCGGAATTTACCGGTCCGTATAGCAGTAATCCATTTCCCTCACGTTTCTAATTTTACTGATTTCGAACTGCTCGAACAGTATGCATCAGTCGAATATGTTCCCTGCGACGGATCACTCACCGGCTATGATTGTATCATTCTTCCAGGTACCAAGAACACAATTGATGATCTTGCAGCGCTGAGGGAGGCCGGAATGGATCAGAAACTGTTGGCTGCCCAGCAAAGTGGCGTCCCGGTTATCGGTATCTGCGGTGGGTACCAGATGCTTGGAAAAACCCTTGTTGATGACGGCTTTGAATCCGCTGCTGGCATCTATCCCGGTCTTGGCCTGCTTGACTGCATCACCCGATTTGCATCATATACCAAGAATACGACACAGGTGCGGCGCCAGGCTGCCCCGGTGTTGCCGATCCTATCGTCAATGGGTGAAGTTACCGGTTATGAGATCCATATGGGAGTGACGGAACCTGGAACCGACCGCGAAGCATTCTCAGGCGATGGCAGGGTTAGCCCTGACGGTCTTGTGTTTGGTACCTATATGCACGGATTGTTCCTCAATCCGACCGCAGCAAATGCTCTGCTTGCATATCTGTATGGTAAAAAAGGTCTTCCCTATATGCCGATTCCGGCTGAAAATGCGGACCCTTATGACCAGCTTGCATATTTGTTCGAGGAACATGTAGATGTAGATGCGATTGTGGCCATGCTCAAGACATAACCACAAATTGATTTATCCGGAATACCCCCCTTTTTACCCTATGATGTCGGCAATGCTATGGAACCCTTCACTTTGCCGGTCCACGCACTTCACAGCCTGAACTGATGAGAGATCTACTTCCCCGGTTACCTGGCACTTTATGCAGTAGGCAAGGGACGGGGATTTCACGTACTGGCCCTTTATCTTGAATTCCCGGCAGTGAATACAGAACCGGCAATGGTCAACCGGCTCTTTTTTATCTGGAAGACATTGCACCATATGATCCGTGGTATTAAGTTCCCGGTACGTCTCAGATCCCAACTCAACAGCTCCTTTATCAGAGTTTCTCGGACACTATACTTAAAACAATTCAAAGCCAAAGTTTGAACCATGAAGGTCTGTATCATGTGTGGAGGTGAAGGAACGCGCCTACGTCCCCTCACATTCGAACGTCCAAAACCCTGTATCCCGATTGTCAACCGGCCCTCTGTCCAGCACCTTGTCTCACATCTTTCCAATCTGGGATTTCGCGAAGTAGTGATGACTCTTGGATATATGGGAAAGGACATAGAAATGGCGCTCGGGGATGGGTCCTTATTCGGCGTTGATATTACCTATGTCCATGAAAAGACGAAGCTTGGCACAGCAGGAAGTGTCAGGAACGCCAAGAAATATCTTGAAGGCCAGGATTTTCTTATTGTCGGCGGCGATCATGTGACAGACCTTAATGTCCTTGAATTCTACCGGATCCACCAGAAAGAAAAAGCCATCGCTACTATTGGCCTTATCTCTATCGATGACCCTGGGGAATATGGTATAGCCGAAATTGACGTCAATTATGAGATAAAACGGTTCAAAGAGAAGCCTGCACCTGGTGAGATTTTCTCCAATCTTGCAAGCACCGGGATGTATGTCTGCAGTCCGGAGATCTTCGATCACATTCCAGCAGGAAAAAAGTTTGACTTTGCAAGGGATCTCTTCCCGCACCTGATGGAACAAGGCAAGTCACTCAAGGGTTGGCTTGCACGCGGGAACTGGAGCGATGTTGGCAGTCCCCACTCTCTCCGTCAGGCAGAGCGATGGAAACTGCAGGATATTGCTATTACTGATATTATCGGCGATCTCTCCATGCATGGCGCCCACGTAACGGGTCCGGTACATCTGGGGGACTCTATTACACTCGGAAAGAATACCCGTGTTATCGGGCCCGTAGCAATTGGATCTGGAACTACGATAGGGAATAATGTACTCATCGGACCGTACACCAGTATAGGCGACCGGTGCATCATCCGGAATAACGCAAAAATCTTCTCATCGTCACTCTATAATCGGGCAAGTATTGGCGCAAACACGACTATTTCGGGAAGTATTATTGATAATGATACTCACATCGGTGAAGGGTGCAGTATTGAAAATGACACGGTGATTGGGCCCCGTGTAGTTTTGCGTGATAACGTCGTGGTGCATTCCAAGACACGGATCTGGCCGGAGGTTGTGGTCAATGATGGCATGATCATAAAAGAACATATCCTTAACGACAAATTCGATATAAGGTGTGAGGGATCGTAAACTATAGACAATCTTTTTATTGCCGTTTAACAAGACGGTGCGTTATTGCCACAAGCGGGTGACGGGCATAATCCAATACCTGAACATCATCAAGCGTTTTTAAGTTCATCGTGTTAGCGGTTCGTTCCATACCAAGCTCGATATCATTGTTGATTTCAATGATATATGCATCGAGAGCCGTGATGCCAAGCCTCTTTGCAGCAACCGCACGATGGTGGCCATCCACTAGAATCGTTCGGCCAGGTCGACGCACTACAATGATGGGTTCCGCAAGTCCTTTTTTGATTTCGTAGATCCTGCCTTCGAGTTCGTCTTCATAAATCTTGGACTGTGTCGGGAGTAGGTCTTTTATGGGGACAATCCCCCGGTTGAGTGTGGGGTCAACGCCGTAAAGTTTTTTGAGCGTTGTCATAAAATTGAAGACTTTCTCGGGGGAAACGTGTTCAATTTGCGAACGGATCACATCGGAATTTGAAATAATCCCAAGCAGGTGATTTTTTTCGTCGACTACAGGAAGTTTCTGAATACCGCTTCTAAAGATTACCCTTGCGGCGTCAGTGATGTCCATTTCGGGATCTGCAACAATAAGTTCGCCGGTCATGGTTTGTTCTATTGTTTCACCTGGTTTTACAAAAAGCAGGTCGCGGGCAGCAATATACCCCACTACTTTATCGCCGTCAAGAACCGGGAAGCCGTCATGTTTGGTCTGCTGGATTTTTTCAATCACTGATTCAACTGTCCCATGCAGATCCACACTCACGACATCATAGGTCATATAATCCTTGACCTTTTTTTTATCCATCTGTATAATTTCCAGCTCTCGTGACTTTAAATGAATCGGTAAAGGAAATGATGCGGGTGAAATTTCCTATTGTCGATGCACAGTCACTTACCCACACAAGAACCGGTTTACTTCGTATCAGAATAGTTTATGACCGTTCAACAGTGAATTAATAGAGAGGATCATTGGAATGGGAACAAAAAAACAAGCAGAGAAATCAAAAAAGTTGTGGATAAAAGTAATCGCAATCCTTGCAGGGATATTATTCGTTTTTCTTATGATATTCTCAGCTATGGGATCGAGCTGGATCACATCACTAGCGTCAATCAAACCCGGGGATGTCGCCGTGTTGGATTATACGCTCATGGATGCTCAGGGTAATCCTATTGTAACTTCAGACCAGCAGTTATATACCCAACTCGCAGGTGAAGGCTCTGGTGTTATCTATTCAAAGCAGCTCACAATAACAGCAAACCAGACCCTTCCCACGAGCATATTTCCGGTGATGGTCTATACTAAATCCGCTGGCTGGACAAACCAGTTCGCTTTATTCTCAGACGAGTACAATACGCTTAGTTCGAGTATTATCGGTCTCAAGGTAAACGATAAGAAAACGATCTCGCTCGCTTCTGCAAAACCATTGACTCAGTTTTGGTCAGCACAACAACTGGCGCAAAGTAACCTGACCGTTTCACAGATACAGGTGGGCGATCTGATACCTCTCGGTGTATCCCAGGGAACGCAGTCCAACGCATCCGCAAGTCAGGACTTCAGGATTGGAGAGGTAGTCAATAAGACCGCGGATGGTATTACTATCGATTTCTCCTATCCCAGTATCGATATAACGGTAGCCTCGATCAATTCGGCATCGAGTTAATCCCGGTAAGGAAACATCTGATATTTTTTTAATTTTTTTATGAATTTGACAAAATCATTCAGTCTTTATCCGGGTTTTCCCAGACCCCGCTTTCTATTTTATTAACCTTACCTCTACTTGGACTGATTGAATCCGGATAAAGTCATTGCCATTTTTCATTAAACTGATCTTTTCAAAAAGAAATTACAATCCGGGATCGGATTGCATTGCCAGAAATATCCGGTTAAAAAAAATCTTATGACCGGAACCCGTAGATACGCTTAATCCGGTGGGCGATGGTTTTCCAGTCCTCCTTTCTCATCAGGGGACCATCGCGCAGTTTAATGTGGGAGAGTGTAAACCGTTTTCCATCCACCACATATTTCTGGCCTACAACAAATTCCTCCTCTCCCTCACATTCCAAGTAAAGAGGGATCGTTTTCCTGCCGTCATGCACTGATATTTTTACAACGACCCGGTCAATGGTGCGAGTCCAAAGGGTGGTAATATCTTTAGCCTTTGCCCGTGGTAGTCTTTTTCCCCCGCATTCAATCGCGGTGACTTCAACTCCGTAGGCATCATCCCCGCATTCTGCAACAAGATGATCTTCGAGGAAACACTCGTCTTCCGGATCAAATTCTATGGAACCGGTTAATGAGGTTCCCTCCCGGGAAATAATGGTCTTTATCACAAGCATTTCAGGTTCCTTCTCCCAAGGAATCCGGTGGTGGTGACCGCATGTGGTGCACCGGACGAGGCGATCGCGGGATTCTGAGAGAACCTCATGCTCGGTCTCTTCCCTGCAGTCGGGACATAAAACGGTGATAAACATTAAAATATGAATGGCAACCCTCACATGATAAAGCATGAAGGCCCAGGAAAGTATCCGGTGCCGGGGACATCCCTTCGTCCTTGGGACCCATCCGACAACGTTTGAGGTGACCTGTGAGGAGGAGCTGAGCCGAAACGGCAACTGCATTATTGGCGTCGCTGCAGACAAAGGCTGTGCCGGGCTCTCCCCGGAATTCAGGACCCTCCTTTCTCACGATGACGCCATACTCGTGACCCGGCTTTGTTCCGGTAACATGACTGCAGAAATACAATCGCGGGGTTCCGCTCATTTGACTCTTGATCACCCGACAGATATTGTCTGGCGGCGCAGTACATTTACCTGCGGAAGGACCATCGGCATCTGCTCTGATCAGGTTGCTGCAACCGTGTCCCGGGATCTGATCGCCCGACTCCGGGACGGTGCCGAAATGACCGTTACCCTTACGGTCACTCGTCCCGACTCAGAGTCGTAATTTTTTCTTCGGCATCAGTAAGCAGGGTTTCGCATTGTTTCACGAGCACTGCTCCATGTTCGTATAATTTCATACTTTCATCCAGGCTTGTTCCGCCATCCTCTATTTTTGCTATTATCTGCCGTAACTGCTCGATCTTTTCTTCATAGGTTTCAGTCATGATCCACACGCTCCGTCACGACCCGGCTCCTGCCATCGTAAAAACGCAGGTCCAGCTGGTCATCTTTTCTAAGAGTATCCACTGTTTTCACTACGATACCATTTTTTTCTGCCACACAATATCCACGGGCGAGCACAGCACGGGGGCTCCTTCCTTCGAGCGCTGCTTTTATTTCCGCAAGCATGAGGCGATCCCGTTCGATCCGGGTTACAAACGCTCGTTCGAGTCTGTCAGAGAGATCCGCAGTTGCCTGTTTTTTCTCACTAATCTTTCGGGTGAACCGTTGCGGGCGGAAACGATCCCGAAGATCGGTGACCTCATCTTTTGCGCGCGAGATCCGGGCAAGCAGGGTCGTCCTCAGCTGGCACTGGAGATCCATAAGCGCGATCCGGAGATCTTTTCTGTCCGGAACTACCAGTTCGGCTGCAGCCGAAGGAGTCGGCGCACGCACATCTGCAGCGAGATCTGCAAGGGTTATATCTACTTCGTGACCGATAGCCGATATGACCGGTACAGGACATGTGGCAATTGCACGAACGACATCAGGATGGTTAAAAGAGAAAAGATCCTCAAAACTCCCGCCGCCCCGGGCCACGATGACGACATCGACATATTTTGCAACCCGTGCTATCGCCAATGCGATCTCGGTATGCGCATCCTCTCCCTGGACTGTGGTAGGAGAGATAATGATTTCCACTGGAAAACGCCGGGCAATAACCGTGCGGATATCATGGATAACTGCTCCGGTATCAGAGGTTACAACACCTACCCGGGCGGGGAACCGGGGTAGAAGACGTTTCCGTTCTGTGGCAAAACATCCCTCTTTTGCCAGCTCCTTTCTCCATCTTTCGACAAGAATGAATTTTTCTCCGGCACCACTCCGGCTCATCTTTTTAATCTGTAACTGGTAGGACCCCTGTGGCGGGTATACCCGGACTGAACCGGTGACAACTACCTCTAACCCATCTTCTGGCGTAAAGGAAAGCCGTTCCGCGTCCGATCGCCACATAACGCATCGGATTACCGCAGGCATATTTTCCGCCCCTTTCTCTGAGAGCGAAAAGTAAAGGTGGCCACGGCTGTGGCGCTTATAGTTGGTGATCTCACCTTGTACCCTTATATCCTGTAATTGCTGATTATCGAGGAGGCATTCAATGATACTACTAACCTCCCGTACCGTGAGCGGTATTTCAGGTATTTGCCCCGGTCCCTGCGTATCCGTTGGCTCGGATTGGTAAAACCAGTCCATCAGGATTTATTATACACAAAGCGCTTATTTAATTAGTATTATCATGACCGTTTACGGCGTTTCGAGCATGTTCTTCCATGAGTATACCACCGGGGAGATATTCTCTTTTATCACGCAAACCGGTTTTGATGGGATTGAATTCTGGCTTGAAACCCCCCACTTCTGGCTTCGTGATCTTCCGGTCGATGAATTAATCGCCTACCGTCGGGAACACCCGGAAATCACCACTTTTTCCGTTCATACGCCTGTTCTGGATCTCAATCCCTGTTCTATAAATCCCGATGTAGCAAAAATTTCGGTTATTTCTGCGGTACATTCAATGGCCATGGCTCAGGCGCTCGGGGCGTGTGTCTTCACCGTCCATCCTGGCAGGAGGACGGCAAAAAGGCCTCCGGGAGATGCAGATCTCGCCCGGTTTGACCATTATATATCTGCACTCCGGCAGGCCGCTCTCAAGAATACCGTAACTGTCGCCATTGAAAATATGGAACCCGCAGTTAATTCTCTCATCTGCACGCCCCGGCGGATGAGGGAAGTTCTTGATGCGGAACCCTGGCTCAGGTTTACGCTTGACACCTCCCATGCACTTGTTGCATATGAGGAAACAGTTATGGAGTATATTGATCTCTGCGCTGACCGGCTCGTAAACGTGCATCTTAGCAGAGCAGAAAATGGTCGGATGCATCTCCCCCTGGACCAGAGTCCGGTGATTGCCCGCATCCTCGGGGCGCTTTGCGATCACCATTACCGGGGTGCCCTTATCCTTGAGATCGATGACCTTAACTTCGAAAAACCGTTGTCTGCAGGGGAAAAATGTACCGTTCTTGCAAGAGACCTCGTATTTATGAGGGATTGCATGGAGCCGGATTGATAAAAAACCGTCGTCCGTTGGTTTTATTTAATCCCGTTCCCCATACTTGCTGTAGACACCAACTATGAACCAAAGATACGGTCGTGCTCCTGCACGGCGTGAAAGAAGATGATTGAAGACTTTTTTTATCTTTTGCTCTTTATCATCTGCATCCTGCTCTCCGCTTTTTTTTCCAGTTCAGAGGTTGCTCTCATCTCGATTACCAAGGCAAGGGTTCGAACACTGGTTAATGACAAAAGACCAGGATCTCTGGCGCTTGCCACCTTAAAAGAGAAGCCGGATCATTTCCTGATCACCATCCTTATAGGTAATACTATCGTCAATATAGCGGCTGCAGCCATTGCGACCGCGATTGCAATTACCCTCTTTGGTGGCATTGGCGTAGGAATTGCCACGGTTTTTGTAGTTATTATCCTGCTGGTGTTTGGCGAGATCGGTCCTAAAATTTACGCAACCCGTGCCCCAGATACATACCCCCGGGCTGTGGCACCCGTTATCCTGTTTCTCTCCCGCCTTCTCTCTCCCGTTATCTGGATTGTTGAGCGGGTGAGTCCATCCCTTGGCTTTGGTAAAGATTCCGGAGAACCTGCCATTACTGAAGAGGAGATCAAGGAATGGATAGATGTAGGAAAGGAAGAAGGGACCATCGAACAGGACGAAAAAGAGATGTTATATTCTGTCCTTGAATTCGGGGATAAGGCCGCAAGAGAGATCATGACTCCCCGTGTTGATGTTACCCTGATGGAAGATACCATGGCAATTAACGAAGCTATCCGGATCTTCAACGAAACAGGCTTTTCCAGAATCCCTGTCTATAACGGGCAGATCGATAATATTACCGGAGTTCTTAATGTAAAAGATGTCTTTTCTGCAATGGTTTCCAAAAGAAAGGACATTACTATTAAAGAGATAATGTATGACCCGACGTTCGTACCGGAGACAAAGAAAATTGACGATTTATTAAAGGAATTGCAGGTTCACCGGGTCCAGATCGCGATTGTAATTGACGAATATAGCAGTTTTGTCGGGATAGTGACTGTTGAAGATATCCTGGAAGAACTTGTAGGTGACATCAGAGACGAGTACGACCGGGAAGAACCTGACGTCCAGAAGATTGCTGACGGTGTTTTTGTTCTCGACGCCCAGATGTGGGTGGAGGATATCAACGATGAGCTTGGTCTTGGGCTTCCCATGGACGAGTCTTATGAAACGGTTGGCGGCCTTTTGATCGACAGGCTCGGGCATATCCCTCAGCACCCGGGGGAAAAAGTCGAGATCGATGAAGGAAGGATAACTCTTGTTGTCATGCAGATGCATGGCCGACGCATTGTGAAGCTCAAATGCATCGTCCGCCCGGATATGCAGAATGGTGGGGAAGCCCGGTAAAGGAGGAACTATGGAAAAACGCATCGTAGTCGTTGCGTCCGGCAGGGGTTCGAACTTCCAGGCGATTATCAATGCCCTGAAACGAGGGACAATCAAGGCGGTCTGCGGAGCACTCATTACCGACAATCCAAAAGCTTATGCGATTGAGCGGGCAAAATCCGAAGGTATCCCGGTTGTTTTGGTTGATTATGCAACATTTTCTTCACGGGAACTTTACGAACACGCCCTTCTTGCCGCACTCAAAAAATCCCAGCCTGATCTTGTTGTTCTCGCCGGGTATATGCGAATTTTAGGTCCGGAAGTTGTGCGGGAATATGCAGGGAGGATGATTAACATCCACCCTGCACTCCTCCCCAGTTTTACCGGTCTTCACGCCCAGCGCCAGGCCCTCCAGCATGCAGTAAAAGTCGCCGGGTGCACGGTGCATTTCGTCGATGATAGTCTGGATGGTGGGCCTATTATTCTCCAGCGCTGCGTTCGGGTGATGGACGAAGACGACGAGGACACCCTTGCCGAGCGCATCCTCATACAGGAACACATTGCACTGCCGGAAGCAATCAGATTATTCTGCGAGGACCGGCTTACCATCGATGGCAGAAAAGTCCGCATACAGTAATATTCGTTTTTTAACAAAAAAGGTGATAATTGTCCGGGGCACCCGCTTTTTATATCCCGGGCACTGATAGTATGACACCTATAAGGTAGTCACAGACATGAAGGACAGGAAACGCACCGCCACCGTAAAACCATTGGCTCGGGAGCGGATTGCAGTGCTTTTTTCGGAAGCAGAAAAAGTATATCATGAGCATCCCGCATATAGCGACCGTTATGTCGCCCTTGCCCGGAAGATTTCCATGCGTGAGCGTGTCAGGATCGACCGGGAATATCGCCATCGTTTCTGCCACCACTGCTACCGGTTCCTGATGCCGGGAGAGAATATGCGTGTGCGAATACACCCGGGATGGGTGGCGGTAACCTGCCTCGATTGTAGAAAGACAACCCGGTACAGGATGGAGAGATCCCCGTGACCACAAAAACGGATCCCGCGATGCAGGACCTTAAACCAACAGTCTGGATAGGCAAACAGGGCTGCACTGATGCGGCTGTCGAAGAGATCGTAGCCCAGCTCAAAAAGCGCAAGACCATAAAGATAAAGTGGCTTCAGAATACGGATGTCGATCCTGAAACGGTGGCTGCAGCGGCCAGAGCCGTTCTCGTCGAAGTCCGGGGAAGGACAATGGTTCTTACAGAAGCTGCAAAAAAAGGAAAAAAATAAGTCCTTTTGCCGGTATGCCGGTATCTCGAAATATATAAAAACCTCGCTTACCAATAAGATAAGACTGTTATTTAATTTTAAAAACAGTGAGGAATCTACATGACGACCGTATATGATGTCCCGGCCGACCATCTCATCAGAAAGGTTGCCGAGGAGCTCAGGAAGCGGCAGGAGATCAAGCCGCCGGCATGGGCTGCCTTTGCAAAAACCGGGGTGCATAAGGAGATGCCCCCCGAAGACCCCGACTGGTGGTTCACCCGGGCAGCAGCAGTGCTGAGACGCGTCTACGTTGACGGCCCCTTGGGCGTCGAGAGGATGCGGAGTTTCTATGGAGGGAGTAAGAACCGCGGTTCAAGACCGAATGCTTTCCGGAAGGGCAGCGGCTCGATTCTCAGAAAGGCCTTACAGCAGCTAGAAGCCGCAGGGCTTATCATTCATGACAAGACAGGCCGCAGAGTGTCCCCTGCCGGTATGGCATTTTTGGACAAAATGGCTCAAGATGTCCTTGCCAACCCCCCGGCGCCGATCCCAAAACGGGTAAAACCGGTTGTGGAAGAGCCAAAGAAAGCCGATGCAAAGAAGGGCAAAGGGGACAAAGCTGCAAAGGCCGAGAAGTCTGACGATGCAAAGGGCGAAAAGAAACCTGCTGCAAAGAAGGGCGAAGGTAAAAAGGCCGAAGGCAAAAAGCCTGAAGCGTAAAGATGTGGTGACAATCCATGGGAGACGATGAGCTGAGTGAGATCCGCAAAAGAAGAATGGCGCAACTCCAGCAGCAGGCCGGCGACCAGCAGGCTATGCAGGAAGAAGCAGAACGCCAGCAGCGTCTCAAGTCCCAGATGCAGATGGTGCTTATGCAGATTCTCGAGCCTGACGCCCGGGAACGCCTCAACACCATCAAACTCACTAAACCGGACTTCGCGGGTGCCGTGGAACAGCAGCTGGTGATGCTTGCCCAGAGCGGCAGAATCCAGCAGAAAATCACCGATGCACAGTTAAAAGAGCTGCTCCGGCAGCTTGCGCCGGCAAAACGGGATTACTCGATCACCAGAAAGTGATGAAAGCAGGAGTGCTTTACAGCGGCGGGAAGGATAGTTCCCTTGCAGCGATAATGCTGGGTACGTATTACGAGGTTGAACTCAACACGTTTGTGTTCGACCCCGCCCGCTTAATTCCGACAATAGAACATGCCGCGCAGGCGCTGGGGTTTCCCTTGAGAAAACGGGTATTCCCCGAAGGAATGGCAGAAGAGATGGCAGACCGGGTAATTTCGTGCGGGTATCCCAACGATGCCATCAACCGCATCCATAAAACTGCCGTTGAGACCCTTGCCGGGGAGTACAATGTCGTTGGCGACGGCACCCGGTTTGATGACCGGGTCCCGATGCTCACAAGGGCAGAAGTGCAGAGTATATGTGGCCGGACCGGGAGCACATACGTGCGCCCGCTTCTCGGTTACATGCGATCCGAAGTTGACCGGCTGGTTGATCGGTTCTTCCTCGTTGAGTACGGGGAGACCGGGATAATCCAGAACGGCGATTACGAATCTGAGATCAGGGCGGCGATCCGTACCCGCGGAGCTGATCCCACCTCCCTGTTCCCACCGCACCATGAGCAATCGCTCGTGGTAGGAAGAAAAAAGAGCAACAACAACTAGGTGAAGATCATGAGCAAGCTCAGCAAAGGAAGGAAGATCCGTCTGGCAAAGGCATGCGACCAGAACCGGCGCGTGCCTCAGTGGGTCATGATAAGGACGAAAAGGAGCGTCGTTTCCCATCCGAAAAGACGCAACTGGCGCAGAAGCACGTTAAAGGTGTAAAATCATGGCAGAACAGATGCAGGAACATGTCTATATTATCCCCCTTCGGGATGCACGCAGGATGCCCCGGTGGAAACGGGCTAACGGTGCGATTAAGGATATTCGCAAGTACCTTGCCAAGCACATGAAGACTGACAACGTCAAGCTTGACAAGACCATCAATGAGAAGGTATGGAGCCGGGGAAGCGAGAAACCGCCATCTAAGATCCGTATCCGTGCCATGAAAATGGAAGACGGGCAGGTTCAGGCGGAACTAGCCCCGGAATCGTAAACTTATGGAACGCACAACTACATTTGACGGGGATCCAAATATTGGGGTTTTTGCCCGGGTAGCCGGCGATATTGCAGTTATTCCTCCGGAAGCGCCGGAGGAGTTCCGGGCAGCACTCAGAGAAGCACTTGGCGTCGAGCTGGTAGTTACGACGATTCAGGGCAGTTCTATCATTGGATCACTTGTCGCCGGGAACAGCCGGGGCCTTGTGGTTTCTGGCCTTGCAACAGAGGAAGAGCTCAAAGTGCTTGGGAAGTACCGTAAGGTTATGTCCCTTTCGGAAACCATGAACGCAGCAGGTAACGTGATCATGGCAAACGATTCGTTTGCTGCAGTGCACCCGGATCTTCCTGCGGATATTGCGTCAAAGATTGGCGAGTTCCTGGAAGTTGAGGTGATCCATATAACGCTCGGCGGTGTCCGGACGGTCGGTATGGCCGGTGTCGCATCAAATAAAGGTGTAATTGTGCATCCCCGTGCGACGGCACAGGAGATTGCACGACTTGAAGCTGTTGCAAAAGTTCCGGTAGGTACTGGAACGATTAATATGGGCAGCGGTCTTGTTGGCACTGGAGTTCTTGTAAACGATACTGGATACATCGCCGGTAACGCGACAAGCGGGTTTGAACTTGGCAGGATCGAGGATGTATTCGGATTTATGGAGTGAGTATTATGGCAGAGGAGCAGAAATTTGAAGTGAAAGGAACCTTTCTGATGGGCGAAGACTGGATGCCCTACACGAAAGTTGTTGAAGCACCCAATGAAAAGCAGGCCGAGGAACGCACGTTTGCCGTTATTGGTAGCAAACACAACTTAAAGAGACGTTACATAAAAATTTCCGGTGTTTCACCGGTAAAATCGAAGTAACTTTTTTTTTTATAACACATAAATACCTGTTAAAAACGAAAAAATAAAATTTCCCGATTGCCTCTTTTCGCACTCAGGGTAATGACTTTGCAAACTCCCGGACCTTTACCGATGCATCGGGTCTAAGCGGTATTCCATGTCCCGACAGCATGATATCAAAATCAATTGCGGCAATTTTATTGATTGATTGTTGTAATTTACCTGCGTCTAATGAGAATGGTCCCGTTTCGATTTTAATGCCGTTAAACCTCAATAGATCCCCAACAAACAGAATTTTTGATGCCGGATCAAAAAGACAAATACTTCCCGGTGTATGTCCTGGCGTATGAATGCAGGTGAGACCGGCGACGGTGTCACCGTCTTTGAGCTGTACATCCGGATTAACAGGCTTTGATCTGAAAAACAAGGGCATGAGGACTTTCATGATTATTCCCATACCACCTGGCGGTGCAGGCTGGGTTTTTTTACCGGCAACATAGTCCGCATCAGCTTCATGAATGGCCACCTTCGCGCCGCTCAGTTCTTTGAGATCGAAAGCGTCGCCAACATGATCAATATGAAAGTGCGTAAGGACAATCGTTTTGATTTCTGAAGGTTCACGTTTAAGAATATCCTGAATATATGTTACTATTTTTGCGCTGTTTTTGGGCATTCCCGTATCGATAATTGTTAGATCGTCCCGAACAATAATAAAACAATTACCATTTACACCATCGACTTGGTGAATTCCAGGTACTATCTCCATAATCCTTCAACCCCATTTTTTGTATTTCTTCACTGCAAAGGTCCAACGTATCTCAATTTAGAGCAGATACTAATAATTTTAGCTTGTGCTAACAAAACAGATAGCGACTGTGATGAGACTATGGCCATAAATAGGGCATAAAACAAAGATTCAAAAAAGAAGGGAAAGCAGATGATCGAACGGGCGAAGATCCTCATTGTTGAAGATGAGTCCATTGTTGCCGAGGACTTAAAAGAAGTTCTGGAAAAGAAAGGATATATTGTTCCGGGAACGGTGTCTTCTGGCGAGGAAGCCCTTGAGGTCGTCAGTATCTCCCATCCCGATCTGATATTGATGGATATCAGTCTGAGCGGAAAGCTCGATGGCATCGAGACCGCAAAAAGGATCCATGAAAAATACAACATCCCGGTTATTTATCTCACCAGCTATTCATCAGAAGGCTATATTGAAAGCGCCAAGCAGACCGATCCTTACGGCTACATTGTAAAACCCTTCGATCCTCCGTCCATAGCGACAACTATTGAGATTGCACTCCACAAGCATGCTATCGATACCCGCAACAGGATCAGCCTGGAGACCTATCGTTTCATCGCAGAATATACATCAAGCTGGGAGATGTGGCTGGATGCAGCCGGGATCCCGCTGTATGTCTCACCCTCGTGCGAACGGATTACCGGGTACAAACCGATTGAAATTATTGAAAATCCCCGTTTATTGGTGGACATGGTCTTTCCGGAAGATCGCACGATCTATGCGGATCAGGTTGAAGGTGCAGTTTGTTCCCCAAACCAGCGTGATACCGTAAATTTCCGGATTGTGACCAGAAGTGGTGACGTGCGGTGGATCGGCCATTCCTGTGTAATGATCCGGGACAAGCAGGGTGCAGTTATCGGAAAAAGGATCAGTAACGCCGATATTACGGATGAACAGGAACAGATCCAGGATTTTGCCCTTGCCTTTCAGGAAAGCAATGAACGGTATCTCCTTTTAACGGAGACTATGGTCGATACGATTATCTTTGTCTACGATGAAACCAACGGCCTTGAATATATTAACCGTAAGGGAGCGTCGCTTCTCGGAAAAACCCCTCAGGAACTGCTCAATAAGAAGATACCGGATCTGTTCGAATCAAAAATTGCAGAAAACGCCGCACGTATCCTTGAACGTTTCTTTACGACGGGAGAACCTTCCTTTATAGAGTACTCGTATGCCCGGTCGCCGGGTGACGATCTGTTCTTCGAAACCTGGCTTTTCTCCCTTGACCAAAAAGACAAAAAGACCGGGAAGGTCTGGGGGCTCATGCATGATATTTCTGATAAAAAGAAGGCAGAAAAGAACCTTCTTTCGTCCCTCAAAGAAAAAGATGTCCTGCTTAAGGAGATTCATCACCGGGTAAAAAACAATCTCCAGCAGGTAGCAAGCCTCCTTTACCTCCAGGAAATACGAGGGAATAATACCGATATTGCTACCGCCCTGCACGAAAGCCGGGACCGGATTTTCTCAATGGCCCTTGTCCATGAGATCTTAATAGCATCAGAAAATCTTTCACAGATAAACCTCGCGTCATATCTCTCCCGTCTTATCCAGCATATAGAGGGGTCGTATGGCAATCTTTCAGACGGAGTCAAGGTCACCATGAGCGTTGACCCCGTTATCGCCCTTACTCTTGATGAGTGCATTCCCTGCGGACTTATTATCAACGAACTAGTTTCGAACTCCATGAAGCATGCGTTCCTCCCGGGGATGAAGGGTGAGATATTTATTCGTGTTTCCGGCTCCGGCCAAATGTGTACTCTCGTCGTCGGTGACAACGGGCGTGGCATTCCCTCATCGGTTGATACGGTACATACCGGATCCCTGGGACTCCAGCTGGTTACCCGGTTAGTTCACCAGTTAAATGGGTCGGTAAGTGTGACTGGCGATCACGGAACGGTCTATACCATCACGTTTCCCATAAAACTGTCCGGAAGCAGCGAACTTTCCTGAATCCGGTTTTCTTCCGAGATAAAACGGTAAGTGATTGTGTATAAAGGGAAAAGGGAATTTTTTTAGATCATTCCCGGCCCGATTTCTCCTGCTTCGTCCTTGTAATCCGGGTGGATATCCTCGTGTATCACCAGCGTCAGGATGAGAATGATAATACTCAGGATAAATGAGCCAAGAAATGCCAGGTCAAAACCAGCCGTCAGTACTTTGAGCTGTATATCGGCCGGGGATTGCATTGTTATGTTATGATTCGTCGCAATAGTCAGGATCCCCCACAAAAAGATCATATTGAAAAGTGCGATCCCAAGAGTGAGTGGGGCAAACCGTTCAAGACTCGTGAGACTTGAGATCATGCCCTGCTTTGTCTTTGCCACCGAGTTCATCACCATGTTTGAAGCTGGTGTTATGACAAGGCCGAGGCCAAAACCGATGAGTGCGAGGCTGATTACCACAAACAATACCGGCGTGTCGGGCCTGAGCTGCATCACCAGGAAATATCCTGCGGAAAGGGAGATCCCGGCCGCTATACACAGTCTCTTTGGCCCGACCCGGTTAAAGAGCATCCCCGAAAGGATGCCGGCAGCCATCATCGCAAAGGAGAGCGAGGTCATGATGAGGCCGGCAGTAGAGGTATCAAAGGACCGCACGTATTTGAGGTAGAATGGCAGGAGATAGTTGATTCCGGCAAAACTGAAAAAAACGAGTGAAAGCAGGAGGTTTAAGAAAAGAAAATTCCTGTTCTTGAAGAGCCCGAGGTCAAGAAGCGGGTCGGTCGTCCGGCGTTCGTGCAGGACAAACCAGCCCAGTGTTACCAGCACAAGAAGCGTCAGGCCAAGGATGACAGGAGAGGTCCACCCCAGACTGTCCCCTTCGGAAACCACAAAGAGCAGGGACGCAAGCCCGGTAAAAATAAGGAAGGCGCCGGCCCGGTCGAATCCTTCAAGGGATCCTTTACTGGTTGATGCGGGGATCACCTTTGCACCAAGAAGAACTGCCACTATCCCTACCGGTACATTAATAAAAAATATCCAGTGCCACGAGAGGTACTGGGTCAGAAATCCTCCGATGGTCGGCCCGAGTGCTGTCCCAAGAGCTGCAAGGGTCATTACGATACCCATAGCCGTCCCCTTCCTCTCCATCGGGATAAACACGGTAACCATGGCAGGAGCAATCGCCGTCATCATTGCACCCCCGACCGCCTGCACCATGCGTGAGCCAATCAGTACACCAAGGGAATTAAACAGGTCCGGAAGTGTTCCGCAGGCAAGTGACCCGAGGGTAAAGATAATAAAACCGGAAAGAAACACCCGTTTGAAACCAATAATATCGGAAATCTTGCCAAAGACTAATACACAGCCGGCCATCACGAGGAGATAAGCGGTAGCCACCCAGCTGACCGTTGTTGAAGACACATGGAACGCCTCCGAGATTGTAGGGAGTGCGATGTTTACGATGGTGCCGTCAAGACCCGCCATGAACGTGGCAAGCGAAATAGAGAGGACAAGCAGGAAAAATGCGGATTTATTGTCCTTTTGACCCTGATCACTCATAGAGGGATGTTACTTTTCCCCATGGGAAGAAAATTGTGGTTTGATTCTCATAAAAAAGAAGAACGTTTTTTTAGTTCACTGGTGGCGAAACTTTCCACGAATCCTTCCTGAACTTTAAAAAGACCAGCGGAGGAACGGCCAGGAGGAATGTGCCTGCCAGTACAGATACTACGTAAACCGGCCCGTTCGAGAAAAATGAGGGGGGCATCAGTCCTACGATAAACGTGAAAATAACCCCGAATGCGCCAAGTCCCCCTACAATCCAGATACCAACCATGCCTCCGGGGATTTTGAACGGTCGTGGCGTATCCGGCTGGCTGTACCGGAGCTGGATAAGGGCTGCAAAGACGAGCAGGTAGACAATGGCAAGAAGTTCGGTAGTTATTGCAGAGAGAAGCCAGTAAGCCGCGTTTACGGAAGGCAGGAACACATAGAGAAGGGAGATAACTGAACCAATAACCGCCTGGATAATGAGGATTGCCACGGGTGCACCATGTTTGTTTGTCTTGTTAAAGATAGGTGGCATATTCCCATCGTCAGCAACGACCCCAAGGCCTTTTGCCGGCCCGATAAGCCATGCTGCCAGAAGGACGATACCGCCAACGGTTATAAGCAGAGCCATAGGTGCAACAAGACCCGGCATCCCAAAGGAGACAAAGAAGAACTGGATTGCCTGCATGACGCCGGATGCAAGGTTAAGCTTGCTCGCCGGGATCACAAAGGCGATCGCAAGGGTGGCAAATACCGTGCACAAAAATATAATGATAGCAGAAAGTGCCATGGCCCGTGGATAATCCCGCTGGGGATTTTTGGTTTCAAGGGCATGGAACCCGGCCATTTCCATGCCTGAAAAGAGCAGGACGATGGTTGCAAAGAAGGGTAAGGTCGAAAGGGTGATCGTGGGGACTATTGCGCCCAGGGAGAAGGGTGGTATCACCGTTTTCGATCCGTCAATGATCCAGATCATGCCTAGAGCTATGATCAGGACTGCAGGTATAATCCCGCCGAGCACGACCCCTACATTGGAAAATTTGTTGGTAAGCTCGGGATCTGAAAGGGCAATAAGTGTTGTACCCCAGAACGCGGCCATCATTACCGTAAACATATACAGCGAGTTACTCGCAAGAGTTGGCGTAAGCGCGAAAGCAAGCGTTGAGGCAATAAAGGCGAGCACCGTCGGGAACCAGACCAGGTTGTTTGACCACTCACAGAATATTGCGGTAAATCCGCCTTTATCGCCAAAGGCCCGTTTGACCCACGCATAAATACCTCCGCCTTCCGGCCACCCGGTAGCAAGTTCAGCCCCGGCAAGCGAAATCGGGATAAGAAAAAGGATCGTGCCGATGATGTACCAGCCAATGCTTGACCAGCCGTATTCCGCCATGGAGGGAAAATTCCTGATACTCAACACTGCGGCGACGTTGATCATCGCAAGGGTGAAAACCCCCAGTATCTTTTTCTTTTGTGGCATAGCCGCTGTTTCACTCATGATCGTTTCACCTTTTTTGCTTCCGCTTCATTAAGACAATACATCATATACTTCCCCTTCACGTTCTCGATCCCATGAATATCATGTGAGAAGCCCGGGAATGCATTATCGAAATTCTGGAGGGCTATCAGGTACTGAAGAACGGGCCCGGAAATTTTTCCGGTTTTCTCACCGGGGGCGAGCAGGGGTATACCCGGCGGGTAGGGGACGATACCGGTTGCTACAATCCGGTTGCCGGCCTTCTCAACCGGGATGTATTCAACCTTGTTTTTCACCAGCTTGGCGAATGTATCTGCATACGTGCGTGCAGGTTCCGGCAGCGTTGCGAACGCCTCCCCAAGAAGCTCGCACATCCTGTTCTCTTTTTTGAAGGTGTGCATCTCCTTCACGAGGTCCTGGAGCTTCTTTCCTGCATACCGGTCGGGCCAGGTGGTTGTAAGATCGGGGAAGACCTCTTCGAGGGGAACATTTTCTGTATACAACCGTTTGAATTCGAAGAGCTCAGTGACAAGTGTCCCCCATTTCCCCTTGGTGATGCCCATAGAGAATAAAAACAGGATGGAATAGTCCCCGGACTTCTCATTCACAATTCCCCGGGTGTCAAGGAATTTCACAACGATTGCTGCCGGAATACCCCAGTCCGCAAGCGAACAGTCATCATTGACCCCCGGCATAAGCACGGTGACTTTGATAGGGTCTAGCATGCAGTAATTGTCCGGTAAACCAGTAAACCCATGCCACGTGTCTCCCGGGTGGAGGACCCATGCCGATGGCGTTTCCCGGAGCAGATCGATCGGTGC
>CAYPEQ010000032.1:0-25389 GCA_964409915.1 uncultured Methanoregula sp.
CTGCAATGTGTGCATTCAGCTCGGGGCTCCCGGTCATGATTTTTTCCCCGGCCATGACCGGAGAGATCATTACCAGTGCAAACACCAGAAAAACAAGGCACCCCCACTGTAAAATATTCTGATGTGATCGTGCGCCAGACAAAGTAAATGGTGAATTATCAGACGATAATAAACGATTGCTGTTCTTCATGAAAATCCTCAAATAGTATCGTAAAGCTTAGCCTATGTTGGAATTTTTTGTATATAATTATTTGTCTTATCAACAATACATAAAAATTATAAATATGGATTTTCAATGATTCATATTCATCTGGAATTATTGTTCTTCTCACCTGGTCCGACCAGAAGGTGATTGTGTGAAAGCAGAAACTGTCATCTATTTCACCGAAAAAGAGGAAGAGTTTGCCAATTTGCTCACGGAGATCGGTATCACGAGGAAGATGGCAAAAGTGCTGGTGTTTTTAGTAAATATGCCCGAGGCAACAACCCATATGATTGAGGCCGGGACCGATATGCGCCAACCCGAAGTGAGTTTCGCTATGGGTCTTTTGAAGAAGCGAGGCTGGATCACGTCAAGTGAGTATAAGAATGAGTACAAAACCCGGCCGGCCAAAATCTACAAACTTGCAAAACCGATAACGGAAATCCTTGATTCCATTAAGGAAGAGGTAGAAATTAAGGCCAATAATGAACTTGAAAGCATCAAAAAATTGCAGAACTATCTGAAAAATTAACGCAGAATGCCGGGTACCATTTCATTTATTTTGTTTTTCGAGTTGGGAAATCCGATCCAGCAATTCCTTTTCGCGAAGGGCAAAGGTCGTCACATCGGTCATCGTAATGTAGGTGCTGATAGTTTTTTCACGGCAAACCGAATTGATATGCCCGTAGATAGTTTTCTTTTCGCCGTTTTTACAGACAATCGAGCTCTGAAAGGTAATGGGTGGTTCTGTACAGGTCATGGATTTTTTTAAGAGTCTCATCATCTTCTGGTGTTCTTCCGGCATTACGAGATCATCCGCGTTCATCGAAGTGAGTTCATCCATAGAATACCCGCTGATTTCCGATAACCGTCCATTGGAATAAACAAGCTGTTCATTCTCGATGATCATAACGGCATCCTGGATATTCTCTGCCATCATCCGGAACCGCTGCTCGCTTTCAAGAAGGGCCGCATCTTTGGATACCAGTTCTGTGACATCAGTCATGATGACAAAACCATAACGGATGTGCTCATGCTGAAGACTGGTGTTTCGTACATATACGTGCCGATATACCCCATCTTTTCTCCGGAGGCGGGCATGAACGTCAAAATGGCCATCGGGGGGATTTTTCTGATATTTCATGATGCGTTCTACGGTGACCCGGTCTTCTGGGGCAATTATGCTCAATGGGTCCATTGCCCACAATTCTTCAAAAGAATACCCGGTAATTTCCGCGAAACGGTTGTTTACGAACGTGTTTTTATCATTCTCCAGGATAAGCAGGCCGTCCTGGATGTTTTCTGCCATCATCCGGAACCGTTCTTCACGATTCCGAAGTTCCCGCTCCCGGAGGATCTCTTCTGTCACATCTGAAAGAATAATGGTTACTCCCTTAGCACCATCGTTAAAAACGGTGGGAATGGATTTTTGTTTGAAGATTTGTTCACCGGTCTCTTTTAAATGAAATGAAAGGGTGTTGACCGTCTCTTCTGAGGGTGTTGTCACAAGGGAATTAACCAGCTCGTGGACATCGACGCCCGGAGCCTTGAGATATGCAAGATTTTTCCCTAATGCCTCTTTTCGGGTGATTTTGAGAAGATTGAGGAAATTATCATTAATTTCTGTGATGCGGGACTCCTTATCAAGAACCATGATCAGGTCTTTCGAATAACTGAGCACCGCCGAGAGGGGAACTCTCTGGGAAAGCGTAAAGACCTTTGCCATGCCGTACGTTCGCATATCCACCTGCCCGGAGATCAGGAGGATATCGAGATAGCGTCCGGTCGTGTTCTTGTTCTTGTTGAGTGCTTTTGCGATGTCGGTAACACTCATGCCTTCAGGGTTTTGCCGCAAAATATCTTTTATCGTGGCGAGTTCCTGCGGGTAATTCTGCATCATGGAATATGCTAACCTGAATTATGTATAACTTAATCCACATTTATAATTATTGTAGGTTATCCATATGTATTGTTAATAAGAGAAACTTATATATACAAACACGATAAATGTAATTTGTAAATTTATCAAGAAAGAGGAAAATCGTATGGTTCCGGTATTTGGTAATATGACATATCAAGGATATGCGACCGCTATGATGTACGGTCCAGGTATTGTAGGTGCACTTGTCGTTCTTCTTATCGGCTGGATTGTTGGCCGCCTGCTGGGAAAGATAGTCCGGATTGGATTAGACAAGATAAGTGAACAGCATATCGTCGAAGAAGGTGCTGATGTGGTATCGGTACGCGGTGCGTTCAAAAGTGCCGGAGTCACCGCAGGTTACCTCGGGGATATTGCAGTCCGTATAATTATATACCTGATTGCCATTCTCGCGGCGGTAAACATCCTGAACCTGGATTATATCAGCCAGCTGATGATGATGGTTATCGAGTACATCCCGCACGTTGTGGCATTTGTGATAATTTTCGTTGTGGGTTTCATACTCATTGACTCGTTTATCGATTTTCTCAACAGATACTACACTCAAAAGAATGTCCAGTTTATCGAACCAGTACTGGTTCTGGTCCGTGTCTTTTTGTATTTCGTGACAGCAATACTTGCACTCTCGCAGCTGGAACTTGATCTCACGATAATCTACACGTTTATTACGCCAATTGCATGGGGTATTGGCATTGGTCTTGGAGCGGCAATCGCAATCATTGTCGGGTTTGGACTCAAAAACCGTAGTGAAGCGATCATGGACAAGCTTATCGAATCGTTTTCCGAGAAACGGGAGTAAATTATCGTTCCCCGCCATAGAACAACAAATGGTCAAGGGAAGTATGGGTGTGTCCGGGGCACGTTATCTGCCATGACACTTCTCACATTTTCCTTTATCAAACACTCTGCTAATTACGCCCATCAAATAGGGGGCATATTTATTCCTAAAAATCACCGCTGCCTCTCAGCAGTATTCCGGTACGGAGTGATCGTAAAGATTCCGAAATCTGTTATATTGGAGAACTTACCGTGAAGAAGATTCATCCGCAGTACATGCTTCTCATAATGATTGCACTGATCATAATTCCTGTTGCCGCAAGTACCCAGAATGTAACAAATGCAACGATGGTCCCGACACTTACGGAAATCAACCTGACAACAACAACAAAATATCCGGTAAATTCCACCACAACAGTGATTCAAACGAATTCTACGACCGATCAGATAGTAACGAACATATCAGTGTCAAACACAACCGCAACGATTGTAGTACCCACGGTCACTTCAACTGCTCCGCCATCACCCGGGAATATTACTATCGCATCTTCTCCCCTTGGTGCAAGCATCCTGATTGATGGGGTTCTCTACGGGAACACCCCGGAGAATCTCACCAGTATTGCAGCGGGAAATCATATTATCAGGCTGACTTTGAGCGGTTACTACGACTATGAGGGAACCATTTATGTCGTTCCCGGCCAGGTCACGGACGTATTCGGGACGCTACCTCCATTAAGCGCTTCCTCTTCCGGGTCATCAGCGAAATCTACAAACCTGCCGACAGTTACTCCTTCACCGGTTGCAACGGTGCAACCCGCTGTGACATCTTCCGGGGGGCTGTTGGATAATCCGACAATTGTTGCATCTGTACTCGGAATTATTGCAGCAGGTATCGGTGCAGTTGCAGCGATAGTTCCGCATCTGTCGAAATTCAAAAAATGAGAAATGTTCCGATGTGATTAGATCCACAATTCTGCGATCCTGTGGCGAAAATGGGGTTATTATGGATTATGAAAATCTGATGATTAAAGCGCGGCAAACCGTTAAAGAACGTTACCTGATAAACATGGATGATGATTTCATCCCGCTGCCCCTTAATTTGATGATATGTATAACCACTGCAATTGCCGCGATCCAGAATGGGATTGCTACAGATGATTTTGGGCCAGTTACCGAAGGACAAGCGATGCTTGAGGTGGCTCTTAAACATCTTGAGATGCTGATACCCACTCTGGACTCTCAATAATTCGTTCAACCATTTTCACATTCTTTGTCACTATTATTGAAAATTGAGAGGGCACAAATCGGTTTTGTCACTATTTTCCCTCGCTATTTTCCTGATCATATTGTCAGCTGATTATTTTGAAGGTGAGATTTCCTCAGAAAACAGTGAATTCTAAAACGGTTACAATAGAGATTTTACCGTAAATAAGACCCATTCGTAGTTTATCCGGTCTCTGCCATCGGGTTCACAAAACCTGAAATGTCCTGGACGATACCGTTGATAAACACAAGGTTCTTGTCCTCGTTAAATTCGGCAAGGGCGGTGACGCTGACGGTTACAGGCACGCCATCGTTGCGTTTCAAGTGGAGAATCCGGTTTTTGACAAACCCTTTCATGTGCAATTCCTCAAGGAGCCTTTTTCGCCCGTCGGGTTCAGAGAAAACCGCGGTAACATCAATATCCTTGAGATCATCCATGGAGCCGAAGCCTAGAATCTGGAGTAATGCTGTGTTTCCCCAGACAAACCTGCCCCGGGGATCTCCCGTACTCCGGTATACCCCGACATTCATATCCTCAACAAGGGTGCGGTAACGATCTTCGTATTCAAGTGCTCGCTCACCGAGTTTCTCATACGTAATATCCTGGATAATCGATGATGTTCCGGTGATCACCTCCTGCTCATCCCGGATCGGGCAAATGGTGATCTGGGTATCGATTACCTTTCCCACCTTCAGCATCATCCGCATATCGCGCCGCTGGACGCAGTCACCCTGCCGGATATCCTGCAGGAGCCGGTCAAGATCCCCGGAGGTTTTAGCAGGAACAAGCCGGCTGAAAGGCTGTTCCACGATCTCCTTTTCCGCGTAGCCAAAGAGTCGTTCAGCCGCATGGTTCCAGCTGGTGATTATGCCATCTGCGGTACTCCCAATGATCGCCTCACCGGATGACATAACAAGGCCCCGGTACCGGGCTTCACTGAGCTCAAGTTTCTGCTGGTAGGTTTTCTGTTCCGTGATATCCTCTACAATAAAGGTATATCCCTGGCTTCCATCTTCAAATGCTGTGGGTACTTTTTTTGTGCGGAAATACCGGCTCACGTTTCTTACGGTGCTGTTCATCTGGCCGATGTATTCTTTACCGAGCCGGTCATTGGGATCGTGATCTGGCACACTCAAAGAAAGATCCCGGAGGAAGGGGTTGTCGATATCTTCAACCTTTTTTCCGATCAGCGCCTCCCGGCCGATGTCAAGGAGGGTAGGGACCTGTTCGTTGGTATACACGATCGTACCCTCCTGGTCGACCATAATTACCAGATCGGAGGAAAATTCGAGCATGGACGAAACAGGAACGCGTTTTGCCAGGAAATACACTTTTGCGGTGCCGATGGGCTGCATCTCGACCTGTCCGGAGATCACCAGCATGTCCAGGTTTTTGGCGATAAGGTTCCGGTTTATCTGCATTTTTTTGGTGAGATCAGAAATGGTCATCCCCCTCGGGTGCCATTTGAGCATCTGCTTGATCCTTCCCACCCGTTCCTGATCGATCACAGCCATACTAGTAAGTCACCGGAAAGTGTACTTAAAATTATTCTTTTAAAATAAAAATCAGGACTGCATCCGGCTTGCCATACCAAGCAAAACGATCAGATGATAGCCTAGGTAAATCAGTACCATAATTAAGGCAGCGACAAGGGATTTACCATACGAGATGGCTTGGGTTTTTTCCATTGCACAGGCCCAAAGATAGCCTGCCCAGAAAATAAACAGCAGGGAAAGAAGATTGACTCCCCACATGACCCCAAGATCAAAGGTCCCGGGAATTTCCCCGAAATCACTCAAGAATATACCCTGGATGAGCGGGAATGTTGAGATAATGGTGAGCGGCAGGACGCCATAGCCGGTATTCTGGAGGGTCAGGATAAACGTCCCGGTGCCAGATGCTAGTTTACAGATGACATAGAGGATACAGGAAAACAGGAACCAGGCAACAAACGGTCCTAACAGGTAGAGAGGAAACGCGAGGGCCGGGATACTTATGTTTACCGGTTCCAATCCGTAATGGGAAAAATAGCTGACTACGTAGGGGCTGATAAGGCCGATCATACCGCCAATAAGAACAATTGCTCCGGGTATCAGAAGATTGAATTCAGGTCCTGTTTTCTTTGCGAAAAATGCATGCGGGGAAAAAAGCAGTTCCTTTATTTCATTATACATACCTGATGATTTTATCGTTACATTATTATGATTATGGTGCTGGTTTCCTCCTAGTGCATAGCGTCGCTGATGACTTTCCCGTCCCTGAGCTGCACAATCCGGTGGAAATAGTCCTTGTGCCAGTCTTCATGCGAGACCATGACAATCGTCTGCTGCATTTCCTCGTTGATCTCCTTAAAAAGATCAAGAACTATCCGGGAGTTCTCTGTATCCAAATTAGCACACGGTTCATCGGCAAAGAGGATATCCGGCTTATTCACGATAGACCGGGCAATCGAAACCCGCTGCTGCTGGCCGCCAGAGAGTTCCCGCGGGAGGTGGTCTCTTCTGTCATGCAAACCGATTCTCTCCAGTATCTCCAGACTATCCTTTTTAGTCTGCTCATCGGTACGGTCTTGCCGGAGCATCGCAGGGATGGAAACATTCTCCATAACTGTGAGATCGGGGACCAGCGCGTAGTCCTGGAAGACATAGCCGAGCTTATAGAGCCGGAACATGGTCTTTTCATAATCATCTAGGAGTGAAATATCAATACCGTCAATCGTGATCGTACCGTAGGTCGGGACATCAAGAAGCCCCAGCATATGCAGGAGCGTGGTCTTACCGCTGCCGCTTGCTCCCATAATGCCGAGGAACTCACCTTTTTCAATATTGAGGGTTATCCCGTCAAGAGCCCTGACCTCTACATCTCCCATACGGTAGATTTTCTGTAAATTATCGATCGCGATCATTTAAGCCCTCATTGCAGACTGGATATCTTCACGCGATACCTGGTAGGCCGGGACATAGCCGGCAACCATAGCAGCGATAAAGAGGATCAGGGAATTGGTAAACAGGTCCATGGGGGTCAGGTACAGGGTCGCAGACCATGCAGGAGTCACAATGGGGTGAAGGGCCATGTAAACTGCCAAGAGCGACGTGAGAATGATGCCAAGGATAATGCCAAGGACTGCGAGGATCATGACCTGGAACCCGTAGCTGTGCATGATAACCTCTTTATCTACACCGATTGCTTTGAGGATCCCGATCTGTTTACGGCTGTTGAGAGTCTTGATCGTTATGACGATGAAGAGAACAACCGTCGTGATAATGATACTTACAATCAGGGACACGAGGTTAATGATGGCAAAACTCTGGAACGCGGTTCCCAGACTCTTTGCGAGCAGATCGCCTGTTGTCTGGACCTGGTCGGAAACCCCGTACGAGGTGAGTTCATCTTTAACAAAGTCCTCTGAATACCCGGGCGCCGTCTTGACCGTAATATCGTCCGCATAATCAAGGGGCTGATGACCAAGCACCTGTTCCATATCTGTCCAGCTCACATAGACTGCACTGTCTGCTTCGGTCCATCCAGTGGAATAGATCCCTTTTACCACGTAATTTTTTGTATACCCGTTCGCGTAATCGATCGTGATCGAATCCCCAACACGAACACCTCCGAGGGATGGCTGGTACTCGTCTTCCTGTCGGATGGCAGGATTTCCTGCAACCGGTTTACCGATGATGACCTCACCGGTATCAGTGTTGCCGAGATAATTGCCGGCAATCATTTTTGTGTAGAGTGGTGAGACGTACTTCTCGTCATCAGGTGTGATGGCCCGGACCGATACCCCGAGGATACGATCCCGGTATTTGAGCGTAGCACCTTCGGATATATGGGGTGTCGCCCGTTCCACGCCGGGCATGCCATTAATAAGACCAAGGGTATCACTCAGGTTGGTGACATACTGATTACCTGAGCCCAGTTCGGGGCTCACTAACACATTCCCGACTTCATAGTCCACAAGCTGGGACGTGATACTCTGCTCGATACCGTTGAACAGGGACGGTAAAAAGATCATATTGGTAAAACACATCCCGACAATCAGGATGGTCAGGATCACACTTGACCTGCTGCCCCGCTGGAGCGACCGCAGCGCAAGCAGGAAGGCGACCTTTAGTTCTTTTTTACCCATGGAAATGTCCCGTCGCCTTTTTTATGGGGGAGGTACCAGTAGCGGTATCCCAGATACCCGAGGATCACAAGGACAATAAGCCCGAAGATCACGTTCCCGTAAGAATCAGATGGAGGCACCCGGAGGCTCATGGGCTCGGTGAAGATATGAACACCCATATCATCGGTGTAATTAACGATCAGAGTATACGGGTAGGTGCCCCCCTTCATGTTTTCGATGAGGAAAAGGGCGGGTGCGTCATCGCCCGGCTCGATTTTACCGATAAAGGCCTGTTTTGTTCCGTCCGCCGGGAGATCTATGGTTGCGGAGACCTGTTTTGCATCACCGGTGCCGGTGTTCTCAATCCGGATCGTAATATCAAACGGCGTCCCCGCAACAATTGGTGAGGGATTGGTATCTACGGAAACGATGCCGAGTTCCGCTTTTCCGTCAAGCGTCAGGTCGATACTCGATGCCTGTGTCACCGGTGTGCCATCAATGGTTTTGTAGCTGATACTTACCGGGACTTGGATAAGGCCCGGGTTTGTCTGCTTATCCGAGAGGAGGATGACGTTGACGGATTTCTGGTCGCTTGCGTTAAGGAGACCCAGATCATACGTATCGGTATTCTCTGGTGCAATATCTGTACTGACATTGGAAATTTTCAGGACAACATCGTCAGCGAGGAGCTGGCCGGCGTTACTGACCGTCAGCGTTACCGGAATCTCATCGCCGGGATTAACCGGCCCGGTAATGTTACTGTCGAGGATAATAATTGCCTGTTTCTGGATCCCGATTGCCGTATCCACATTGACCGGGATCGGGAACTTTGCACTCTGGCCTCCCTCTGTATCGATCCAGATCTGGGGATAATATAACCCCGGCTGATCCGGGGCCTGAATGGAGAACGTGAGGGGGATAGACTGGCCGGGACCGATATCGCCGACCTGGTCAATATCATTGGTCAGTACCGTAATGCCGTTTCCTTCGAGATGGACATCCACTACATTGACACTGAAATCATTGGTTCTGACTTGGGTGTAGGTCGATGACTGGAGCTCCCCGGACTCTTGGGTGATAGAAGCACTTTCAGCGGTATTATTGACGGTGATCGTGATAGTGCCGAAGCTGCCGGGCATAAGCACGGAGGGATTTACCTTAAAACTGCCGACGTTTACGGTGGGGATATCATCGGCATAGACCGGCACCACAACCATGGCTATCAGGGCAGAGATGAGGATACAAATAACGATAGTACTGGGTCTCATGTTTGTCCTTATTTTGTTTTCTTAGGGGTTACTCGTTTGGGTTATTTCACCAGCTTTCGCGAAAAGCTGCATGAGCATCACACGTCAATATTTGCATATTGACAATATAATTGTTTCATGCACTTTTCGAAAGTCGTTTACCGGAACCGGTATTTCCTCGTGGATTGAATCACACTATCACCCTATGCTCTTCCACGAAACCTTTTACAAAAAATGATTCGATGATTTATAAATAATCTCGTTTCGGGGAGGTAGTACGGAAAACCAAAAAATAAATGATATATTTCGCCAGATTCAAGAACCCCAAAAACGTATCTATAATAACGGCGATGAAGTCCGCCTCCAACCGTCACCGTTTTTACGGGACTGATGACTTCTACAAAACAAACGGTGATTGGGGGAGTTTAAGCGGTGTCGTCCGGCAGTCTTCATACGGCATTTTTTCATTCTGTTGAGTTGTGCATTGCGTTTGCTGCCGTGGCTTTCGGCGGGTTTATTGGTGCTGTGCTGCGGTACCTGGTCGATACCGGCATTGTCCTTACCCTTCCAGGCACCCTAGTTGTTAACACGACCGGCTGCTTTTTCCTGGGTATCTTCATGTACGAATCAATGTACCTGGGAAGATTTTCACAAACCACCCGGCAGTTCTGTGCAGTTGGTATTATCGGTTCGTATACGACGTTCTCTGCCCTTGAAGTGCAGTCCTTTGCAGCAGGGCCGCTCATCGGTGTTGCAAACCTCGTGGTCACGCTGCTTTTAGGTTTTTTCGCCATCTGGCTCGGGAGACTGGTCATCCTGTACAGGAGGTTTTCCTGAATGGATACCCTCATTCTTGTTGGCATCGGAGGCGCGGCGGGGTCAGTACTTCGCTTTATCTTCTCGCGCATCGAGGCAATCCGGGGTATCCCTTCCGGGACATTCCTTGTCAACATTGTCGGCAGTTTTGCCTTCTCCCTCCTGGTGTTTTCACAGGTCAAAGGCGACCTGTATTATCTTATCGGGACTGGGGGTCTTGGTGGGTTTACGACGTTTTCCACGTTCTCGTATGAGACGTTTCGCATGATGGAGGATCAGGATTATCGCACCCTTGTGACATATATTGCGATCAGTGTCGGAGGTGGCCTGGTTGCGGTGGCTGCGGGATACCTGGCCTGCACCGGGCTGTCGCTTTAAAAAAACCTGAGGCTGAAGTATGATAATGGACGGGATATTACTCAAAATTTACATCGCTGAATCGGCAAAGATTGAAGACCGGCCTGCATACAAGTACTTGGTGAGCTATTTCAAGGAGAAAGGGTTTCACGGGTGTACCGTCTTCCGGGGTATGGCGGGGTTCGGTCACGAAAGCATCGTCCATACGGTGGACGTGATCGGGCTCTCCCTCGATCTCCCGGTGACCCTTGAGATCGTGGATGCGGAAGATAAGATTATGGCGGTGCTCCCGGAGATCGAAAAATATATTGAGCACGGCCAGATCATACTGCAGAAAGTCCAGATGATCCGGAAGTCAAAAGAATAGTACCACGGACTCCGGGTATCTTTGAGGGTCATATCCCCTTTTCTTTTCATTTCTTTTGAGATTATTCTGATTTTCTGTTCCGGCCATAATGTTCATCAGCTGATACGCGTATCATTTCCGTGTCCAATACGGGGCCGGTTGTAGGGTATGAAATGCTCTGTTATTACCGGGCCGGTCTATGATCGCCACGACTGCCCGGGCCATCCCGAATCAGCTCGCCGTCTTAATGTGATTGCTGCGCATTTACCGGCTGGCATTCCGGTGCTTGATCCTGTCGCGGCGACGCCGGGGGATCTGTGTCGTGTCCACAAGGCCGGTTATCTTGCATGGCTGCGGAGCCTGAGTCCTTTTCCTGTTACCGGTAATACCCGGGATCCTCCATCCGTGCAGTGGTTTATCGATGCTGATACCTATATCACACCGTGGTCATATGAGGTTGCAACCTATGCCGCAGGAGCAGCCTGCAGGGCAGCGGATCGTGCACGTGATGGAGAAAGCTGTTTTGCGCTTGTCCGGCCACCGGGCCATCATGCTCTTCCGGCGTGGGCGATGGGATTTTGCCTCATTAACAATGTCGCGGTCGCTGCCGCACGGGCACTTGATGCTGTCGATAAAATTGCAATTATTGACTGGGACCTGCATCACGGGAACGGAACGCAGGCAATATTTGAAAAAAGCGACCGGGTAGTGTACTGCTCGGTCCATGCAGAGGGTTTGTTCCCTTATTCCGGAGCTGCGGTGGAGACCGGCACCGGCCCCGGTGCAGGGTATACGGTGAACGCCCCGCTGCTGCCGGGGAGCACTATCGGGGATGTGGCACATGTTTTTATGGATCTTTTTTTCCCGGTGCTGGAACGGGTGCATCCCGATCTTATCATAGTTTCAGCAGGCCAGGACATGCTTACTGATGATCCCCTGAGTGTTATGGGTCTTGTTCCGGAAGATTATGGCACGTTAACCGGTCTTCTTGTTGATGCAACGGGTCTTTCCCCGGCATTTGTCCTTGAAGGCGGGTACGGACCGAACCATCCTCTGGCAATCAATGCCATCCTTGAGGCCGTGGAGGGAAAACGGAACAGGGATCCCCTGCCGGAACCTTCAGCTGCAACCCGGGCCCGGGTACGGATGTACCGAAGACTGCACGGCATTACAAATGATCGAGCACGCTAATTAAAAAACACCGTTTCAAAAAGTATGACTAAAAATCCCTGATAAAAAAAAGATTATTTCTTGGGAACGGGGTTGAACACGTTTTGGTAGATCATGTCGCTTCCGGTGTTTGAGAGCCGGGCGCGTTCTTCGCGCTCTTCAACAAACGCCATGAGCGGCAGTTCCATGCTGACACCCGGGACATGGCCGAACATCTTTTCAAGCTCGACCTGCTGTGCATGCATGAAAAGTGCATTCGGGATCTCTGCAGGACAAAGTTCCTGGCACTGGCCGCAGTTCACGCAGGAGTCTGCAATGTGAGCGAACCGGATGAGGTGGAACATGAAGTCCGGCGGGACTTCGCCGGGTTTCACATAGACCGGGTTCTTGGTTGTGCAATCGACACAATAACAGATCGGGCAGGCAGAGATACACGAGTAGCACTTAATGCACCGTGAGGTCTCGGTCATGATCTTCTTGAGCCGGTCTTTTCCTTCACCAAGACCGGTGAAATCTTTAACGCGCCACTTCTCGCCGAGCTTGAGCATGGCACCTTCGACTTTGCCGCGGATCTCAAGACCTTTGGGGTTAGCGGCTTCGGTCGCAAGGATACCTTTCTTGACTGCACTGTCGAGGAGGTTTGAACCTTTCTCACTGCATACTTCGACAAACGTCGCTTTGCCTGCACGGGGTCCGATGACACCCCAGTTACCGCAGGCGAGGTCTGCCTGACGGGGGACTTTCATCTTGCAGCGGCGGCAGTTGGACCGGCGTCCGTAGCCGTGCTCTTCAAGTTCGTCGACGGTTATTCCCTTGTGGCCGCCTTCGTACTCGATAATGAACTGACCCTTGTCGATCTCTTCTTTGTGAACCGTGTCCGGGTCAACGCTGTACTTGTCAGCAATCATCTTTCGGGCGAGTACCGGGCTGACGGATCCTCCGCAGTTGACACCGATCATGAAGATGTTGTCGAGGTTGATCTGCTTTCTCTTGGCCAGTTCGTAGAACGCCATTGCATCGCAGCCTTTTACGGTGACACCGATCCTGGTGTTTGCCGCGCCGTCAAAGTACTTCTTGATGAGCTTTGGCAGGAGGAGCGTACCGCAGTGGAGTGAGCCTGCCGTATTTGCAAGCTGTGCCGGATCGGTCACGAGCGTGGGTTTTGCATCGTAAAGATCCTTACCCTTGGATATGACGAGGACTGCATCGATGGTCTTGGACTCGAGCGCGTGCTTCCAGAGGGACGTGACCGCACCACCGAGTTCGGCCTTCTTCTGGATCTCTGCGTCGTTGGTCCACGCGTAGAGCATATCGCCTTTCTTTGTCATGGTTAGTTCCCTCCTGTGGATTTCTCAAGCTTGACAACTGCGCCAACATTTGCAGGTACTCCGACGACACCTTTCTTGATATTCTTTGTCACATCAGCGGTAAGGGTAATCGAGCCTGCTTTTCCGGTGACCTTGACAAAGGTACCGTCAAGAATGCCAAGTGCTTTTGCATCTTCCTTGTTAATCTCGACTTTTGGCTCGGGCCATTCGCGCATAATGGATGCGGTGTTGGAAGAGAGGGTTCCAAGCGGCCAGAGTACTGATGCAGCAAACGGGTAGTCCCCGCCAGCTGCTTCGACAGGTTTGTACTCTACGGCGGCAAACGCAGCCTTTCCGTCCTTTGTGCCGAACTTGTCTGTGTACAGGATTGCTGTGCCAAATACGCCACCGGCGGCAGGCCACTGGACAGCTTCTGGCTTTTCAAGTTTTGCATAAGTGATGCCTGAGTAGGCCGGGACAGCCTTTGCAATTTCGTTAAAGATGGATTCTGCGTCCTTAAATGCAAAATCCTTTTCGTGACCCATTGCCTTAGCGATCTCGCTTATGATCTGCCAGTCGGGCTTGGACGAGCCGATGGGCTCGATGGCTTTTCTGACCCTCTGGACACGGCGTTCGGCATTGGTAACGGTGCCGTCACGCTCTGCAAAGGAGGCAGAGGGCAGGACAACGTTTGCCTTTGCTGCCGTTGAGGTCATAAAGAGGTCCTGGACGACCAGGAAGTCAAGCTTTGCAAGGGCGTCAGCGACATGCGGACCCGCAGATGCAATGTTTTCTCCGACCACATAGAGTGCTTTTATTTTTCCGGTTGCGGCCGCATCGATCATGGCCGGAACGGTAAGACCGCCCTCTCCGGGCACTGCGCCGACATCGGCTGCTCCTTGGGCATTGGTTTTGCCGCGGAGGAGATTAACACCTGCGCCTGATTTACCGACATTACCGGTGACTAACTGGAGGTTTGCAAGGGCCCGGATCAGGTCGCCTGCACCTGCGCCTGCGGAGGTAACGACTGCCGCTGGCTGTGCTTCGGCAAAAATCTCGGCCGCCTTTGTGACTACATCAGCGCTGATACCGGCTGCTTTTGCCACCGCGTCAGGCGTGCAGACTGCTGCGGCTGCCTTTGCCTTCTCGAAGTCCTTGGTGTGCTTTGCGATATAGTCCTTGTTCTCTTTACCGGCCTTGATGATGGCGGTGATAATACCGTTGACAAGGGCCACACCGGTGCCCGGGTTGCAGGAAATATGGAGGTCAGCGAGCCGTGCCGTTGCCGTGTTACGGGCATCGGCTACGATGATCTTTGCACCGTTTTGCTTTGCAATGATAACTCTTCGTCCGGCGAGCGGGTTCTCTTCGAGAGGGTTGCTTCCCACAATAAGGATGGCTTTTGCCTGTTCAAGATCGGCAAGCGAGTTGGTGGTAGCGCCGCTACCGAACGCGTCAGCAAGACCCTTCACTGCGTCAGCGTTGCACCGGCGGCCACAGTAATCGATGTTTGCTGTCTTGAGCACGTTTGCTGCGAAGTTTTTCAGGACAAAGGAGTCTTCGTTGCTGTTCCTTGCAGAAGCAACAACACCGATAGCATCGCCTTTGACTGCCTTAAACGCAGCGGCGATCTCCTTATAGGCGTCTTCCCAGTTGACTTCCTCGAACTTGTCGCCCTTTTTAACGAGCGGAGCCTTAATCCGGTCAGGGCTGTTGACAAACTCATATGGCTTGTTTCCGCGAATGCAAACCTTACCCTCGTTGACCGGGTTGCGGTGCCACGGGGATATCCCAACAAACTTGCCTTCCTTTACGACAAGGTTGACACCACACCCGTTGCCACAGTAGGGACAGGTGCTTGGTACATATTTGAAGTTCATGTTCTAACCTCGAACAAAAAAGTTCTGTCACCGGAGTATTTAAGGGTGATCAAAAAGTAATAAAATATGATGATTATTAGTGGGTTTAGGGGAAATTTTTCCTTGCAGCATTGCAACCAATATCATAAGAAGGAACCGTAATGAAGAGTCCCCGTATCCCGCCAATGCTCACTATGATCGTCCAGGCCGGGCTCATTGCGGTAGATGGGGTAACTTTTTGTGAGCTTGCAGCCTGTCCGGCCTGCGGGGGGCCGGTATCAGGGTACGACACCCGGAGTAAACTGTTTGCAATTATCCGTGAGAATGATCATGAACGTACGCTCAGGGTGTCGGTAAAACGTTTTTCCTGTAAACTGTGCGGTAGGATAGTAAACGCCGATGAGCCGTTCTACCCGGGCACACGGATGGGATCCCCGGTGGTCGATCTCTGCCTGACACTTGCAACCATGATGCCGGTCAACCGGACTGCAGCATGGCTTGATGCTGTGGATATTATCGTGGACCGGACCAGTTGCCGGCAGTATGTACAAAAGCAGGCCCATGAAGTACCTTCCTCGGATCTGTTCGGTATCCGGATTCCCCTTTCGTTGATCTCACTGTCTTCCGTTTCTTCCGGGGCTGGAAAGGGCAGTCCCGTCCGCGGGGCAGAAATTATCGCTGCCTGTGGTTTCCCATCCTCACATCGGACGCCGTCTAACCGGCCGCTTTTTCAGGAACGGGAAAAGCAGTATACAGAGGAAAAGGAAAAAGAACGGCCGGTGCAGGTTCCAGAGTAATGCCGTAATTCCCAGGGAACCGGCAAGGGGACCATGAATTTAGGTTCCACCCTTCCATACTGCCACCTCTCTGACAGCATATGCGGGGAGCGCGTCAGATGCTGGCCCGAGTACGTGTGCGAGATCTGTCCCCCGGCATGCCCGGGCAAAGAGTGTTGAACCCAGACCGGCGACAATCACCGAGGAAGCATCTGAATCGTCAGTAACCCGGTGCACCGCATCGCAGACCAATGCCTGTTGCCGGTCCCAGAACGCTTCTGCTATTTGCCGGGCACCGGTCTCACCAATCTCTTCAACATCGGCGCAGACCACCCGGGCGAGTCGGCGCAGGCAGGCATTGCGGGTCTTTTCCTTGTGGTCCGGAGTTTCGCACCTGTAATCTTTTTCCGTGATATGGCCAAGTACAAGGTGTGCGTCAGCACTCGTGGCAAAATATTCGGTGCTGACTGGTGTCGGGATCCCATCAAGGTTCACGGAAGAAAGGATCGTGGTCACCGGAGTACGGAGCATACCTGTGTACACAAGGTATCCTTTGCGGAGCCGTGCAAGATCAGAAAGTCCAATCAGAGAAGAAAAACGGGAGAGCGGGATGATGTCGGCAGTTGTGCTGCCGATATCGAGCAGCACTGCGTCAGGATATGTTTTTTGTAAAAAATCAGCCGAAGCAAGCCAGTTTGCGGCTGCAAGTTCCGGCACCGGGCGATCATGGAATGCGGCGTCTGTGCCGTAAAACCGGGCTGCCGGGAAGACCTCCCGGATCGCATTGACAATGAATGTTATACCCTGGAGCTTGTTTTCAAAACAGTCAGCAAGCTCCCCGCTCATAACAACAGCGGCCTGTGTATCCCTGCCCCTGGTGTACTGACGTAGCAAATCGGAAAGAGGTGCCCCGGACCAAAGCGGGCAATAGTGGATATGGACACCGTCGTCGTCCGCAACCTTGAGGTTTGCCCCGCCAACGTCAATCCCGATCATAACGGGGTAACCGTCCCACGGGTATCGAACCGCACGCTGCCTGTGTAGGTAATCTTTTTAGGGGTATTTCCTTGAGATGCGTCTACTAGCAGTGTGGCGATTTCTTCGTTCATGCAGGCAGCAATGCCGACAAGGCTTGTGGTGATTCTCGGATTTACGTCTACCACATAGACCTTGTCTCCGACCACCACATCAACCCCGCAGTAACCCTGGCAGCCAAGCACAGTTGCAGCTTTTACCGCTGTTTCTATGATTTCCAGTTCCCGTGACGGATGGACTGGTGTTTCTCCTCCTGAGTAGGTGAACGTGCCATCGGCATTGAGCATCACGGCCTGCCGGTTGACTGCGAGCACGAGTGGGGGATTGCCGGAAAAGTACAGGCATGCTTCTCCCACGACCCGGCTTATAATAATGCTCACCGAGTAGTGCTCTCCCTCGATATATTCCTGGGCAAACTCATTATTTCCCGGGGCATCGGTCGTTAACCGCACACCCAGAGAATCGCAACTGTCGACCGGTTTAACGATATGTCTTTCCGAAGGGGCATCGGCTGGCACCGGTATACCGTGGCTTTTGAGGATCCGGCCGGTCGTGATCTTGTTTGCGCAGAGCGCAGCGTTCATGCTACCGCAGCCAAGGTTATAGGAGTACTGCTCGACCGGGAACGTAAACTTAGCAAGCAGGCGGTCAGGGGCAATAACAAGGCCCATTTCACAGGATGGAGAAAGCCGGTTTATCTCTTCAAGGAAATCACCGGGACCGGGAAGAACAACTTCATAACCACACCGGGTAAAACTTTTGGAAAGGACATCGAGCATTGCCTTTCCTTCAGGGGCAAGAACAGAGTCGCGGGCTGACGCATACTCGGCAAGCAGAACTTTCATTGCTTTACTATTGTAACTTTGCAGGAAATTACCCTATCCGTTAGTGCCCGGCCTGCGATCCGCGTGGATCGATCAGTTATTTGGCAAGGGTGTTCCAAGAGTACCGTGTTATGAGACCCACGATCCTGCTCACCAATGACGATGGTGTGAACTCCCTTGGTATATGGGCGGCGTATGAGGCGCTTTCCCCCATCGCTGACATTACGGTCGTTGCACCGGCGACCCAGCAGAGTGCGGTCGGCCGCTCGATCTCGATCTTCGAACCTATCCGGGCAAACAGTATCCGGATCAACGGTATTCCCGCATGGGCAGTTGCAGGGAAACCTACTGATGCAGTCATCATCGGGCTGTACGCACTAAAGCTCGCACCTACGCTTGTGGTAAGCGGTATCAATATTGGCGAAAACCTCTCGTATGAATCGATTATGACTTCTGGTACTATGGGTGCCGCTCTTGAGGCATCAAACCAAGGTACTAAGGGGATTGCATTTTCATTGCAGGTAGAGGACCAGGGAGACAAGTTCGATGATCCCGGCCAGTCAGCGCAAAGTTTTGACGAGGCAAAAAAAGTCGTGCGGGATGTTGTAGAACGGGTGCTTGTTGCGGGATTCTGCCCGGATGCTGATGTCATCAATGTAAATATCCCTTCGAAGGTTAAGGGCGGCTATGAAGTAACCCGGCTTGCACGAAAACTCTTTCATACCGGAGTCGAAAAACGGCTCGATCCAAGGGGCCGGCCATACTTCTGGATTAACGGCCCTCTCATAGAAGATGCCGAAGAAGGAACCGATGTGCACGCGGTCAGGAAAGGAAACGTTTCCATTACACCCATAACGCTGGACTGTACAGCCCATACCGCAGACGCTGATACACGGAAAGTCTTCGAGGATTAAGCGTTCCTCCTAATCCGGAGGACCAGGGTCTTCACCAGTTTTAATTATCCGGCACCCCAACCCTATCATCAGTATGGCTGGTACAACAGATGCAGCCGCGGCGAAGCGGGCTGCAGGATATATGGCGGCAGGAATGGTCGAGGACGGGATGGTAATCGGCCTTGGGACAGGTTCTACGGTTTATCATGCCATCGAATGCCTTTCTGGCAGGATCCGGGAAGGTCTGTCGGTGTATGGAGTTCCCACGTCCTACCAGACCGCGATGAGAGCACGGGAATACGGCATTCCCCTTACGACGCTTGATGACAACCCGGTACTCGATCTCGCTATTGACGGCGCCGATCAGGTCGATCCGGGCTTCCGGATGATCAAGGGACGAGGTGCAGCCCTCACCCGGGAAAAATGTGTGGCTGCCGCGGCTTTCCGGTTCATTGTCGTTGTGGACGAGTCAAAGATGGTTCCTAAATTATCCGGTACAGTACCGGTCGAAACGCTTCCCTTTGCGACAAAGCCGGCTATGGCACAACTACGGGGACTGGGCTGCCGGCCTTTCATCCGCGAAGCCGTAAAAAAGGATGGCCCGGTCATAACTGACAACGGAAACTTTATCGTGGACTGCCAGTTTAACGGGATCGAGGATCCCGGTGCCATTGAAGCAGCAATCGCAGCAATCCCCGGTGTCGTCGAGAGCGGTCTTTTTACCCGGTTCCAGGGAAACACGACGGTAATCGTCGGCAATGATAAAAAATGTGGGGTCCTAAATTCAACGAATATAATCGCGTAATTTCTGGATCATCGCGAGCTGGTTTGTTGCTTCTTTCTTCTTTTCTTTTTCGATACTATCCATAATATCCGTGATGGGCTTTGCCAGTTCGTAGATCTTGACCGGGCGCCCCTTACTCTCGGCTTTGCTTTCGCGGCTGGTGATCCAACCCTGGTCCATCAGGTACCGCATGGCGATACTTACCTCAGGCTGGCGAAGGTCGGTTCCACGTTCTATTGCCCGGGAGGTTGCCTCGGGTATATTGGCTAAAAATACCAGCACTTTTGCGACGTTCTTCTTAGTGCCGATCTCTACGAGAAGGTTTGCAAATTCTTCTTCCTTTTCCGTAAAATACATCACATTTTCTGTTCTCATGCACATTCCTCCGTTATTTTTTTCCTTTCTTTGACCATAAATTATCAATTCTGCGATATATATCCTCTGTTATTGATGAACAACAAACACAACTTTTATATACCTCACCAAATGGGTTGGGTGATATATTACAACTAATCTAAAATTAAACTATCACTGTTACCAAATTACTATTAAAAAAAGTTACATCAGGCCGAGACTTCGCAGATCGGCGAGGATCTTGACTACGGCCTTCTTTGCGTCTTCCGGTTCCTTGCCACCGGTTATAATGAGTTTTCCTGAGCCAAAGAGCAGGACCACAACTTTGGGGTTTTCAAGCCGGTACACGAGGCCGGGAAACTGTTCCGGTTCATATTCGATCCGGTCGAGGTTAAAACCAACCGCGATCTTGTTGAGATTTATCGCCGTCGCAAGGTCAGCAGAAGTGACAATATTCTGGATCTTATAGGTAAGTTTTTTTGGGATGTCGATATCCAGACTCCGGAGCTGGTTTCCAAGAATTGTAAGCCCTTTTGAAAGGCTGTCGACACTTTTTGCACCCGTAAGGACTACTTTTCCCGATCCAAAAACGAGCGCAGCAATCTTCGGGTTCTGCATCCGCAGGACAACCCCGGGGAATCGTTTCTTGTTGTATTCAGCGTCCTTGATCTTGGAAGCAAGTGCCGGAAGGTCGAGATAATCGCACACCTTTGCGGAAGCAACAATATTTTCTATTTTCAGTGAGTCCTCTGGATTAGCCTTCATGGTATCATCACCTTTACCTTTTCCCGTGTGTTTTTAAGGCCGGGGAGATCCTTGGATCGGTGTCCCCGTTTATAAAGCATATAAAGAAAGGGGAGCACTCTATAAAAAGGCATCGGGTATTCCCGAAGAAAAACAGGGAGACCGATATAAAGGTCTCACTCATCGAGCGTGGATATGTCTCCTGGGTCCATGCCCAACTCTTTTGCTTTTAAGATACGCCGGACAATCTTACCGCTGCGGGTTTTAGGCAGGGATTCCGTGAACTCGATCTCTGATGGCATTGCAATCGGGCCAAGGGTGATTCGCACGTGATAGATAAGTTCGTTTTTAAGTTTCTCGCTTGGCGTATGGCCGACACGGAGCGTAACAAAGGCTTTTATGGTGTTTCCCTTGAGGGGATCGGGTTTTCCTATGACTGCAGCTTCTGCGACGGCCTTGTGGGAGACAAGTGCACTTTCTACTTCTGCAGTACCGATGTTGTGGCCGGAAACTATGATAAGGTCGTCGGATCTGCCGATTACCATGATATAGCCGTCTTCACCTTTTATCGCGAGGTCGCCGACAACATAGCAGCCGGGAATGGTTTCCCAGTATTTGCGATATCGTTCGTCGTTGTTGTAAATAGTTCGCATCATCGCAGGCCATGGCTGCCGGATCACAAGGAGCCCGCTTTCCCCGAGCTTGACACTATTACCGTCCTTGTCTACAACATCGGCTATAATACCCGGGATTGATTTGCCCACATATCCCGGTCGCATCGGTTCTCCAAGTACGGTTGTCACCATGTGCATACCGGTCTCTGTCTGCCACCATGTGTCGACAATGGGGCACCGGTCCTTACCTATCACATGGTAGAACCATTCAAACGCCTCGGGGTTGAGCGGTTCGCCGACAGATCCAAGCACCCGCAGGCTGCTGAGGTTGTACTTGTCAGGCCATTCGCTTCCCAGTTTCATGAACATCCGGATTGCGGTCGGTGCCGTATAGAGAATGTTGACGCCATATTCCTCAACAATCTTCCACCAGGTGCCCGGGTCCGGGTAATCCGGGGTATTTTCGGCAATAAGAATTGTTGCACCCACTGAAAGCGGTCCGTAGACCACGTATGTGTGCCCGGTGATCCAGCCGGGATCTGCGGTACACCAGTAAACATCGTGTTCCTTGATATCGAAGATATATTTGGTTGTATAATATGCCCCGACCATGTATCCCCCGCAGGTATGGACAATGCCTTTGGGAGCGCCGGTGGTACCGCTCGTATAAAGGATAAATAAGGGATCTTCAGAATCCATAACTTCTGCGGGGCAATCGGAGTCCAAGTCTGTCATTAACTCATAGAAATCAATTTCCATCTCGCTATGGAGCTCGACTGGAGTACGCTGTTCCCGGCGCAGGACAATAAGACGTTCGACCATCGGGGCGTTGATGACTGCCTCTTCAATCACATGCTTGAGCTGGATAGCTTTACCCCGGCGGATTGCCATATCTGCGGTTATGACGATCTTTGCACCGGCACCCACGATCCGCTGGTTGAGAGCAGCAGCGCCATATCCGCCGAAAACCACTGAATGAACGGCCCCGATCCTTGTACAGGCGAGCATAGCGATGATCTGTTCCGGGATGACCGGCATATAGATACAGACCCGGTCACCTTTGGTAACCCCGAGTTTTTTAAGGCCGTTTGCAAACCTCTGGACTTCACGGTACAGCTGGCGGTATGTGAAGACCCGCTCATCCTCGGGAAACTCACCTTTCCAGATAAGCGCCACTTTGTTGCGCCGGTCACCAAGCACATGCCGGTCGAGACAATTATAGGTAATGTTGGTCTTACCGTTCACAAACCATTTTGCGTACGGATAATTCAGTTCACTGACCTTATCATAGGGAGAAAACCAGTGAAGTTTCTGGGCAATGTGATCCCAGAATTTGTCTGGATCCTTGACAAATTCATTATAAGTCCAAGTATAATCCCCCATCCAGCTGTGCACGCGGTAGGAAGGGTCGGGTGTGTAATATCCGGTCTTTTTCCCGTCATCTGCGCTTTTGTCCATGATGCACCTTTAATCTACATTATCAATAATGATGAATTAAAGTTAATCTTTGCGGTCAGAATGGTCAAATTCGCTTAATTTTGAGCCCGTTTACCCTGTATCGCGCATTGCTTACAATTCAGCACATTTAAATGAGGTCTCGCCAAATTTGTTATCACATAAATAACAGGTGTATGCACTCGTGTCCTTTGTGGACCTTTTTCCTGCATACCAGCATTTATCGGGAGTGATTAAATCTCCTGACCCATAATTCGAGGTGAACGACTGTGACCCAGAAGATGCTCTCTGAAGCGGAAGGATATGACATTTTACGGAAATACGAGATCCCGGTACCGGAGTACCAGATAGTTAAAAATGGCGAGGACGCGGCGTTCGCAGCCGAGAAGATGGGATGCCCGGTGGTGATGAAGATCATATCCCCGCAGATCGTGCATAAGAGTGATGCGGGAGGTGTGATGGTCGGTATCGGGAGCAGGAAGGCGGCACTGGGTGCGTTTACCAAGATCATCGATAATGCAAAGAACTACAACGCTGAGGCACAGATCGACGGGGTTATGGTCGAACAGCAGGCAGATCCCGGCCTCGAGCTTATCATTGGGGGAAGAACCGATCCGGCTTTTGGCAAAGTGATTACCTTCGGCATGGGTGGCACTATGGTGGAACTCATGAAGGATGTGACGCTGCGTATCCTTCCGGTGACTGAATCTGAAATCCGGCAGATGATCCATGAGATCAACGCATATCCGCTTATTGCCGGTTACCGGGGATCAAAACCCCGTGATGAAGAGACACTGGTAAAGATCATCACTAATGTTTGCCGCTTCTTCATGGAAAATGAACATATCATAGAGTTCGATATCAATCCACTCCGGTTGTACGAATCCGGTGCCTGTGCCGTGGATGCTAGGGTTATAGTTACTGATGTCATCCAAAAAGCAGAACAAAAAGAACGGCCCCAAGTACCGATAGAATATTTTACACCACGTTCAATTGCGGTTATCGGTGCATCTCAGGACTCATCCAAAATGGGGTACGCAGTTATGCACAACCTATTGCATTTCCCGGGACAATTATATCCGGTTAACAACAAGCGAGCAGAAATCCAGGGCCTAAAGGCGTATCCCACCATTACGGCAATTCCCGCACCGGTCGATCTGGCGGTCATCACTGTTCCTGCCATCAATGTTCCATCAGTGGTTGAGGAATGCGGGGCAAAAGGCGTTCCGATGGTTATTATCATCACTGCCGGGTTTAAGGAAATGGGTCACGAAGGCAAAGCGCTTGAGGACCGTGTCGTGGCAATTGCACGAGGTCATGGCACACGGATTATCGGGCCAAACTGCCTTGGTATCATTGTTCCACCCCGGGGCATTGATACCACGTATGTCCACCAGTCACCGAAGCCGGGAAATATCGCTTTTATTTCCCAGAGCGGGGCTATCATCAACACCGTAGTCGACTGGAGTCTTGCAAAAAATATCGGGTTTTCCAACGTCATTTCTGTCGGCAACCAGTGTGACCTCGATTTCCTTGATTACCTGAGATACGTGGAAAAGGATCCCAAGACAAAAGCCATCATTATGTATATCGAGCAGATCACTGACGGTAAGACATTCATGGAAGTTGTTGCCGAGGTCGCTAAGTCAAAGCCGGTTATCGCGATTAAAGCAGGTTCTTCCCGCCGGGGCCAGGCTGCTGCTTCCTCCCATACCGGGTCACTTTCCGGTTCGTACGATGTGTATATGGAAGCGTTCCGTAAGTCCGGAGTTATTGCCGTCCACACCCTGACCGGGGCGTTCCTTGCAGCACAGGTGCTTGCCCATCCCAAACGGTATCCAAAGGGGAAGCGTGCGGTCGTCATTACCAATGCCGGTGGGTTTGCTGTTCTTTCCTCCGACTACGCTGAACGGTATGGTATCGAAATCGTCGATCTTCCCGCAGCCGTCATTGATGAGCTCAATGAGTTCCTCCCCGAATTCTGGAACAAAGGAAACCCCCTCGATCTTCTTGGCGATGCCACGGAGAAACGCTTTGAGAAGACTTTTGAGATTCTGGCAAAACACGGCGATCTCTGGGACATGGCGTTTATTATCGGGTTCCCCAACCTCGTGCTCTCGTCAGAACAGATGGCAAAACAGATTCTCAAGTTTTCAGAGCGGACCGAAAACCGGCTTATTGCGACACTACTCGGCGGCGATTCGATGAATGTTGGTCGTGAGATGCTCAAGGAGCATGGTATCCCCAGCTTCGACGAACTTGATTTCACCTACCGTGTTATGGGCCGTGTGCTGTGGCAGATGTACCGTGTCAAAGCACCGGGTCTGCTCTGATTTTATTTTTTTTACTAACGCTTTTTTTTAATTATATCGACAAGTGTAACGATATTTATTTAAGTCAACGAATTTTCTCATTCGAGAGATTTAACAACTAGGCACAGATATAAAAAATCAAAAGAGATTATTGGTATTTTTAATGAACGAAAAAGATAGTTTACTCTCTAGTCATATTGCCGCCA
>CAYPEQ010000033.1:0-24801 GCA_964409915.1 uncultured Methanoregula sp.
ATCCTCCAATGGAAATAAAGGATGCTCTAATGGAAATAACTGACAAAAATTACCAGGGTGAAATAGTACACGTAACTGGTGTATATCCCCATCTTTTACGTCGAACGAAAATATCCATGCAGGCCCTCATTTGGACAGGCGAGTTTCTGGCTTTTCCTGGATGAGGATAAGGGCTCAGTTACCCCGATGCATTACTGATATGGTCCCTGCCTCCATGGCGGCCAGAAACGCGGGTGTACTGAAAGCGTATCATCCTCTTCTTTAAAATACAGCCCGGCCACGCAATCTATAACCATTCGCAACGCCGTAAATTATTCACAAATAGCTGCCGAGCGTGCTTTTGCCATGGACATTTTACTTGCCGCCGTATGTGTCATCATCCTGTCGATAATCCTCCTCTACTTCGGCCACCGGTTCGGTCTTCCGAGCATTGTCAGTTTCCTCGTTATCGGTATGGTCGCCGGGCCGTTCGGGCTTGCACTGATCAGGGACCAGACCCTTATCAGCACCATCGGCGAGATCGGCATCATCCTCCTTCTTTTTACCATCGGCCTTGAGTTCTCCTTCCAGTCGTTCCTCCGTTCGTGGCGTGCCGTCATTATCGGCGGTATCGTCCAGATCTGCACGACCGTCCTTATAATCACGGCAATCAACCTGGCATTCCAGATGCCCTTCAATGAGGCCTTAATCTTTGGCTTCATCGTCTCTCTTTCAAGTACCGCCATAGTAATGAAGATCCTCCAGGAAAAAGGAGAGGTGGATACCTTCCAGGGAAGGACGCTTCTGGGCATCCTGATCTTCCAGGACTTAGCTATTATTCCCATGATGCTTCTTGTACCGCTCCTTGCCGGGAACAGTACCGGTTTCGATCTTTCCGTCGTACCGTACGAGATTGCAAAAATCGCACTGATCTTCCTTGTTATTATCGTCCTTGGGTACTGGATCATCCCCATGCTTCTTTTCCGGGTTGCAAAGGAACGGAGCCACGAGCTCTTCCTCTTTACCATCGCCGGCATCTGTATCATTATTGCCTGGCTGACAAACGAGGCCGGGCTTTCCGTTACGATGGGGGCGTTTATTGCCGGCCTTATCATCGGGGAGTCTGACTACAACATCGATGCATTAGGACACATCATTCCCTTCAGGGACGTCTTTGCCGCCATCTTTTTCCTCTCGATCGGGATGCTCTTAAACACCGGGACCATCCTCGACAATTTCGTTTATGTCGCTTTAATCATCCTGGTTATTTTCTGCGTCAAGGTTTTTACCGGCGCTTTCTCGGCGGCAATACTCGGGATGCCGGCGCGAGTATACATCTATACCGGCTTAGCGCTCGCCCAGATCGGTGAATTCTCCTTTGTGCTTATCGAGACGGGCCGCGATGCCGGCGTCATACAGGATCAGATCTACCAGATCTTCCTTGCCGGGGCCATTGTAACGATGGCATGTGCGCCATTTGCTATCCGGGCGTCACCGAGTGTTGTCGATCTTCTGTACCGGCTCTTCCCGACACGGATAAAACGCGAGAAACCCGAGGATGACGGCGGTCCGGAAGTGGAACTCACCAACCACATTATCATCGCCGGGTACGGGATTACCGGAAAAAGTGTGGCCCGGGCAGCGACCCTTGCCGGTATACCGTACATGGTCATCGAACTCAACCCGGAAATCATCCGGCAGGAACGCTCTCCCTACCGGCCCAACTTTATCTTCGGGGATGCCGTCCAGGAAGAGGTACTCCTCCATGCAGGTATCAAACGGGCACGGACCCTTGTCGTCGTCGTTTCTGAAGAGGAAGCGATTCCCCGCATCATTCACGCGGCACGAAATCTCTCACCTCAGGTCCATATCCTCGCAAGAACGCGGCATGTCAGAAACGCCCAGCACCTTCTTGATCTCGGTGCAGACGAGGTCATTTCCGAAGAATTTGAATCGGCACTCGAAATATTTACCCGGGCCCTGAAACGCTACGAGATCCCGGAAGAAGAAGTCGCAAGAATCATAAAAAGGGCTCAACGCATGGGCGCTGCCATGTTTACCAAGTGTACCGATCCGGTCCAGCAGCAGAAAATCCAGAATTTCGAGACACTCTTTAAAGCCACCCATATCCATACCGTACAAGTAGAATCCGGCTCGTTTGCCGAGGGAAAAACCATCGGCGGACTGGGACTCAAGGACCGGTTCGGCATCCGGGAGTTCGGGTTCCGCCGGGGAACGATGCGATTTACCCAGCCGGACCCGGGAATGCTGCTCGAAGCGGGTGATACGCTGGTCTTCTTTATCACCGATCAAATGGCAGGAGAGATCATCCCGCTGTTTTCTTTTAAAAAATAATGTTCACAGCCGCATGTGCTTGAACGAATAGGTACCGACCAGGATCATCACCACGGCGAAGATGCAGACAATACAAAAATCAAGCCGTATATCAAACTGGTGCATGCCCACAAGCGTCCCGCGGAGACCGTCAACGGCATAAGTGGCCGGGTTGCAGAGAACAAAAGGCACAAGCCAGGAAGGAAGGTTATTGATGGGGAAAAGGGCCCCGGAAAGGAAAAACAGCGGGGTCACGAGAAAACTGCTCACCAGCTGGAACCCTTCCGGGCTTGCCATCTGGGAACCGAGAATAAGGCCGATACTGACCAGACCGACCGTCATAACCAGAAGGAATGCTATGGAGATAGCAACGGTAACCGGTGAAAACGTGATGTTTTCAAGGATACCGAAGACGGAAAACAGGTAACCGAAAATAAGCAGTATTGCTATCTGGATGATGGTATCCGTGGACCCCCCGAGAATTTTCCCGATGAATATCGATGTCCGTGACAAGGGAGATACCAGCACTTCTTTTAAGAAATCGATCTTTTTATCCCAGACGATATAGACCCCGAAAAACACCGCAGAGAAAAGCGCCGTCTGGAGAAGAATCCCGGGAAAGAGGAAACTGAGGAAATTGATCCCGCTAAATGAGATGACCGAACCAAGCCCCCCACCAATAATCAAAAGCCACAGGACGGGACTTGCAACCGATGCCACCAGCCGTGACTGTTCCCGGCAAAATACCTTGAACTCACGGTACCAGAGTGCGTAGATACCCCGGAGATCGCTCATCGTCTTGATCCCGCCATCATCGCTTTTTCTGCCCAGCTGCCTTCCGGTGATCCTTCACGGATTGCCCGTCCCGTATGATGGAGGAACACATTTTCGAGCGTCATCGGCCTGACCTCAACAAATGCCACCGGGCCTGCTTTTTCGAGAATCTCCTGCAGGTGCAGGCCGGCGTCCTGCACGGTAATAAGGATCCCCTCGTCGTCAGACCGGACACCTTTTACAAACGGCAGTGCCTGTAATGATTCTACATCGCAAGCCTTCGCTTTGAGAAAAATAACGTCGCCGCCCACGGCCTGTTTCAGCTCTTTTGGGGTGCCAAGAACAGCGATTTTGCCGGCATCAACGATACCAATCCGGTTGCAGAGCCGGTCTGCCTCGTCCATGTAATGGGTGGTGATGATGATAGTGATATTTTTCTCGAATGCCAGTTTCTTTACATACGCCCAGATATGCTCACGGGTCTGGGGGTCAAGGCCAAGCGTCGGTTCATCGAGGAACAGGATTTTCGGGTGATGCATCAGGCCGCGTGCCAGTTCAAGCCGCCGTCTCATGCCCCCGGAGTATTTCTTCACCAGATCATCTTTCCTGCCGGTAAGGTCAACAAGGGAGAGAACCTCGGCAATCCGTTGTTTGCGGAGATCCGGGGGCATGTCGTAAAGGAGACCGTGCAGGTTCAGGTTCTCGTAGCCGGTTAATGTTTCATCGGAGCTGGGGTCCTGGAAAACGATACCGATTGATTTTCTTACCTTATCCGGCTGCGAAACGATATCAAAACCGTTGACGACGGCAGTTCCGGACGTAGGCCGGAGAAGAGTGGTCAGCATCAGGAGGGTCGTTGTTTTTCCTGCACCGTTTGGGCCCAGCAGCCCGAACACTTCCCCTTCCCCGATTTCAAGGCTGAGGTTATCGACCGCGACAAGGTTCCCGAACCGTTTACTTAAATTTTTTATTGCGATGAGCGCCATAGAGTGGCCCTCCAGTACGGCCAGTTTGGGCTTTCTTCGGGTAAATAGTAGCGGATTTTACCATCGCCGGGATACACTAGCGGGATATAAAAATGACGACAACAAGAATAGTAGTACTATGCGCCCTTCCGTGGTAGTCAACGTGGCGATGAGCGCGGACGGAAAACTGTCAACCCGTGAACGCCGGCAGGTAAAGATCTCCGGTGCAGAGGATTTTTCCCGGGTTGACCGACTCAAAGCCGGCTCAGATGCCGTGATGGTCGGGATAGGCACGGTCCTTGCCGACGATCCCTCGCTCACGGTCAAGAACCCGGATTACAAACGCGAACGACAAAAAAACCAGAAACCGGAACACCCGGTACGGGTTGTCATCGACAGCGGGGCACGGACGCCCCCGGATGCCTCTATCCTTACCAAAGGAGAGGGCGTCCGGGTAATAGCGGTAACAGAACGGGCTGATCCGGACCGGGTCGCCGTACTCCGGACAAAGGCGACAGTGATCGTAGCCGGGCAGACTGAAGTGGATCTCGGTCTTGTCCTTGATGAGCTGGGGGCGATGGGCATCCGGTACCTGATGGTGGAAGGCGGGGGTACGCTGATCTCCGGGCTGGTCCGGGCCGGTCTTGTTGACGAGATCTATACCTATATCGGAAGTATCATCATCGGCGGGAAGGATGCACCGACACTCGTAGACGGTGAAGGCTGGATACACGAGGCCGATTTTTCCCGGCTCGAACTTGCTGAAATCACCCGTGTTGACGATGGTATGCTCGTGCACTGGAAAGTCAGGCGGAAGTAATTAGGATTCTTCTTTTCCCGTACGGGCTAACGGATGCCAAGACTCATCAGGCCGCATTGAAAATAATCTGGTACGTATCTTACGATCATCGTTCTGGCCCTTGTCTTTCTCCTCATTGCCGTCAGGCAGATATGCAGGTTTCTCCTGAGAATCTGGCATATTATGCTTGGCGGAGCGTGTGCCGTCCTTTTCCTGGGCCAAATCACACCTGCCGACGCTCTCGCATCCATAAATCCTGATGTCATGGTCTTTTTATTGTGCATGTTTATTGTCGGGGAAGCATGCTGTCGGAGCGGGTATCTCGACACCCTTACTGACACCTTGTTCCGCTATGCGCACACGTCCGGCGAACTTGTCGCTTTAGTACTCTTTGGTTTTGGGGCTCTTGCGGCACTGCTCATGAACGATACGCTCGCCATTATAGGAACGCCTCTCGTACTTGGCCTTGCCGGCCGGAGCCGTATCCCGGCAAAACTGATGCTTCTTGCACTTGCCTTTGCCATCACGACCGGCAGCGTAACAAGCCCGATAGGAAACCCCCAAAACCTGCTTGTCGCGGTCAACAGTGGGATGCATGCGCCGTTTGTTACCTTTGCCACGTGGCTCCTTCTTCCAACAATTGCATCTCTTGCTGCCGCATGGCTTGTGCTCTATCTTTTCTTCCGGAAAGAGTGGACTGCTCTTTTAAAGTTCGAACCGGCTCCAGTCACCACTCCGGATCCTGACCTCATCCGGATCGTGCAATGTTCGCTTGTGATCCTGATCGGGCTTACGCTCGCTAATATCGCCGCCTCCTTTATCGCCGGTGCGATAGTCATGCCGCTGCCACTCATCGGCATTGCCGCTGCCTTTCCCGTTCTTGTCTTCTCGGCGAAAAGAGTTGAGGTGGTCAGGTCTGTTGACTGGACGACGCTTATCTTTTTTGCTGCCATGTTTGTCCTGATGGCTGCAGTCTGGGAGACCGGATTTTTCCAGTCATTAGCCGGAATCGCCGGGTTATCCTCTGTCCCGGCAATCCTTGCCACCAGCGTCATCACAAGCCAGTTTATTTCAAATGTTCCCTTTGTCGCACTGTTCCAGCCGCTGATCCTCCAGGCCGGTGGCGGTACGGCACGGCTTATGGCACTGGTCGCCGGAAGTACCATTGCCGGCAATCTCACGATCCTTGGTGCTGCAAGTAACGTGATCATCATCCAGCAGGCCGAAACCCGGGGGGAGACCATCACCTTTATAGAATTTTTCCGTGTCGGTGTTGTCGTGACGGTGATCCAAGTTGCCATTTACGCGATCTTTCTTGGATTGCTGTAAGCGCTTATTGCAAAAAGATCACAATTTCTGGGTCACATCACCTTTCATGATGTATTTCACCAGCATGAACACCACAAGAGCGATGATGATGAAATTGATAAGAGCGCTTGCAAAATCGCCCGGCATGAACTTAACGGGTCCTACCTCAAATGTCACAGTCTGCCAGTCGCCGCCGGGGATGAGGACCCCGACAAAGGGCATGATTAAATCCTTGACCAGCGCCGTGACGAGCGTCGATGCAGCAGTGCCGATGATAAATGCAACGGCAAGCCCGATAACCTGGTACTTTTTGAGAAAGTCCATGAATTCTTGACTGAAACTTTCTGCACCCTTACTCAGGTTCGTAACGCCAGCCCTGATTTCTTTTTCAGCATTTTCGGTCTTTTTCATATCCATGACGTACCACCAGGGAACGGGAATATCCCTGTTGTTCAATGATTTTACCAAATATATATTATAATTTGGCGGGATATTGAAACGAAATCCCTGCGAAGAGAAAAGAGGGATCCTTGAGCCGAAAAAAATACTTCCAGCTTGAGAAGTTAAAATGATTAGAGCCGGATCAGCTCGTAATCGCGTGTACCCAAGCCAAGCTCTTCTGCATAGCGCAGCTGCCGGGGCCCGTCCGTGTTCGGCCGCATCCCGGTAAACTTGTCCTCGCCCGGATGCCGGTGCCGGCTCAGGAGCGATTCCGCAAATCCCTGCTGCTGGTTGACAAGATCACAAGCGGCTGCATCGATTGCCACCGGGTCTTTTGAAGCAAGGATGCCGATATCCGGGACGATAGATGCATCGCTCCAGGGAACACAGTCACAGTCCGGTGTGATCCGGGTCAAAAAACTGATGTAGCCGATCCTGTCGGTCTTTCCCTTAACTGCCCCGCATGAATACTCGATCATGCGTTCGGTAAACAGCGGGATCTCGGTTTCCCAGTCGATATCAATCGCATGTGACGGGCAGACCGTCATACATTCGAAACAACCGATGCAGAGGCTTTTATCGATTACTGATTTCTTCTCCACAATCGTAATCGCGGATTTCGGGCAGACGTCTGCACATTTCCCACATCCGGTGCAGTTATCCCGGAGGGAAAACGGTTTTGCCTGGTGCTGCGCCCTTTTTCCCTGCGGAGGTGCACAGCCCATTGCCAGGTTCTTTAAAGCTCCCCCAAAACCGGCCACTTCATGGCCCTTGAAATGGGTCATAACGATCATACTGTCCGCAGCCACAATATCCCCGGCAATCGCAACGGTCGCAAAATGTTTTTTGTTGATCACGACCGGCGAGACATTCCTCCCGGACAAACCATCAGCGATGATAACCGGTGCGCCAATCACAGCATAATCAAACCCGTGGTGGATCGCTGTCGTTATATGATCGACGGCGTTCGACCGGCTGCCCAGATACAGCGTGTTGGTATCAGTAACAAAAGGTAGGGCGCCTGCTTCTTTTACTTTTTCCACTACCTGCCTGACGTACACCGGGCTGATAAACGAATCGTTGCCCTTTTCGCCGAAATGCAGCTTGATTGCTGTACGATCCCGTGCATGAATACAGGAAGAAAAACCAGCAAGCTCAAAGAGTTTTCGTACCTTTGCCTCAGTACTTTCGTCTCCCGAACGTGCCCGGAGACTGGCAAACCAGACAGTACTTTTCATTTCCGGATCATCCCAAGGTGGATTATTGTCGCACTACCTATCTAAAGGTCGTGCCCGGTTTTAGACTATGGTATCGAGGTTGCGTTTCCGGAACCGGTCCTTGTTGTACCGCTTGAGGTCTTTAGCCCGCTCGAAATACTGGCGTGAAAGGTCGTCACGGCCCATAGCCTGTACGCAGATACCTAGGTTGTTCCAGGCGTCGGCATTCGCCGGATTCTTTTCCAGCAGCTGGTTATAGGTGTCCGCAGCGGCCGAGAGGATCCGCGAATCGTCCCGGAGGATCCCCAGTTTCTGGAGGGTTGCACCACAGGTAAAGAGGATTTCCTCTTCAGCAGGTGCAAGTTCAAGTGCTTTTGTTATCGATGCAAGCGCTTCTTCGTTTCTCTCAAGGGCACGGAGACAAACGCCGCGGTCGTGCCAGGCATAAGTATGTGAGGGTTCTATTTCCAGGGCACGGTCAAAGGCAGCGATTGCGTCTTCGTACTTCCCTTCCCGGTAGTAAAGCCGGAGACCTTCCTGGTAGTGCGACTTGGATTTACCCAGCAGCCGGTCAAACATTTTTCCCTGGCCTTGGGGCGCAACGGATTTTTCTGTCTTTTCAGCTATCGCAGACGCCTCGTGAAGAAGAAGGTCGGTTCCCACCGTATGAGTGATATCGCGGACGCCGCCGATAGTACCGACAAATATCCCTTTTCCGTCATACAGGAAGCTCGCTTTCATCCACAGGATACGATCGGCACCATCCGGGCCCGGCGCTTTTGTCCACGCGATGATCTTCCCGTCTTCCCGGGTGACGATCGCATAGTTGTTCCGCTTGAGTACCACCGGATCTTCATTAACCATGTCCACGAGCATCGGCACTTTGCGCCCGAAGAAAGGCACTGCATACTCGTGATCTTTCTTTCCTATCATATCCGCGGCTTCGATCCCGGAGAGATGTACCATACCATCGTTCCAGGCGATCACTTTCCCGTCCCGGTCGATGGCAAACGCCGGATCAGAAAAGAAGTGCACAACATCGGTGAGGATTTTCTGGGAGGTACCTATGCCCCTGCCAACCATTTTTCCTTCGACAGCCCGGCGGATCATATGCACCATCTCCCGGAGCTGTGGCTGGATATCCTCGCCTTTTTTTAAGTAAAAATTCGCGCCGTTATTGAGTGCCTCAATGGCAGCATACTCCCTTCCGACCCCGGTAAAAATAATTACCGGGGTTACGTCGCCCTTTGAACGAAGAATCTTTAAAAACTCGATCCCGTTGATTTCCGGCATATCATAATCAACAATAATAGCGTCAAAGGTCTGGTCGTGCAAAACGGCAAGGGAGTCTTTAGCCGATTTGGAGACCTGGACTTTCATGTCGCCAAACCGTTCAAGGAACAGCTTAGTGACACTGAGTACTTCTTCCTCGTCATCAATGAGAAGGACTGAAAGCATTGTTGACCGTCATTCGTTCTTTTGACGGCAAAAGATAAAAAAGAATGGATCACCTATTTTCTTTTGCCCAGCTCGTGATCAAGACAGAAAAGGTGCCCGGGGACGTCCCCCACGATCTTGATCTTTTCAATAATTTGCGACGCGTTTGACTCTTCCTCGACCTGTTCTTTAACGAACCACTGGAGCATCTCGAAGGTCGCATGGTCTTTTTCCTTGATAGCAAGATCGACGAGTGCATGTATCATGCCGGTGACTTTCTGCTCATGCACATACACTTCTTCAAAGACCTTACCACACGACGTCCACTTTGCCTTTGGGGCTTCTATGGTATCGAGTGCCACTTTTCCCTGTCGTGCTATGATGTAATCATAGATCTTCATGGCATGGGCCCGTTCCTCGTTTGACTGGACCATCATCCACCCGGCAGATCCCTTGAAGTTGATCGACTCAAACCAAGCTGACATTGCCAAGTAGAGATATGAAGAATAGAGCTCGCGGTTAACCTGGCGGTTCAGCGCTTCTTCCATTGTTTTTGAGAGCATACGAAATCCTCCTGTATGTGGTGTAGTTGGTTTGTTTTTTTATAAGCATATCTTACGTGACAACAAACCGGCGACAAAATGGGGAAGGATCCCGGGTTTCAGCACAACCGGCCTTATTTCCGGACGCGGTTTTTTTCGTCTTTTATATCGAGAAGGATCTCCAGTTCGAGAGATTTTGCATAGGCGATTTCTGCTTCCTCGCTTTTTCCCGTCTCTTCAAGGCAGATACCTTTGACATACCATGCTGTCGCATCGTTTGCGTTGAGTGCGACCGCCCTCGTGGCAGCAGCCAGTGCCTGCACGTACTGCCCAAGCTGGTACAAGGCAAGTCCCTTCTTTGACCAGGCATCCGCGTAATTCTGGTTAAGCAAAATGGCGTGATCGCAGTCAGCGACCGCATCAGCATAGCGTTCCATCTCAATCTTAGCCGCTGCGCGATGGCACCAGCCGTCAGCGTTTTTTGGTTCAAGCCGGATTGCCTCATCATACAGGACAAGGGCCTCACGGTACTTTGTCTGCCGGACATACAATTCTGCTCGTTTCAGGAGACGGGGCACTTCACTCACGGGCACAACGCTTCACCTTTCAGACTCTTTTTATTGGGTTTTTTGTGCATGTTCTTCATACCAATGAATCTTCAATCAGGTCGCCAAAGATCCTCTTTAATGCGGCTTTCTCATACACTGCCGCCTGCTGCTCTGCTGCAAGCAGGTGTTGGGGTTTCTCCCAGATAAACCAGTCCTTCATCGTCATATAGGAAAGGAGAGCGTTTGTCAGGTTGACCCCGACATCATAGAGGCTTGCATAATAATCAAGTGAAATATCAGCCCCCCAGTCCACGTTCAGGTGTTTTTCCATTATCGTGAGCATTGCGTCGCCAAAGACTTTTGACTGGTACCATGCCGTTTGGGTCCAGCGGGTCGTGAGCATTTCTTTTACTTCGAGATGATCAAATTTTTTCATCTGGGGGATATTGATAACCGGCATGAGTTTGTCGGAGGGGAGCGTTTTTGCGAGGTAGAGATCCCGTGCATAGAACATGGATTTGTCGAGGACAAAGTACCGCCGCGGGACGATATCCATCATATCCATCATCTCATCCATGTCCTGTTTGCCGTCCTTTAAAAGGATATAGAGCTGGGTTTTTCTCAGCTGTTCCATACGGGTATAGATCCGGGCATTGACGATAGGGTTCCAGGGAAGTTCGTTGATATCCTCGTGGAACTGCCGGAACAATATAAAAAGCATCTCGATGAGTTTTTTGACCGGAAGCTTCTTTTCCTTCTTTGCCTCGTCTTTGAGCGCGTCAAGATAAATCTGACGTAACCCGGTGGAGACCGAATTTTCATTGTACGAAAGCACCCGATAGCCCGATTTTTTTGCGGCGGCACCTTTGACAAGCAGGTGCGTGCATTGTTTTGCGATGACAAAATCCTTTAAAAGCCCGATATAGTTTGCAGGAAAAATGATAATGTTCTTGTCGATGTTGTACGTGTATACATCGATGAGTGTCCCTCCCGGAGCAGCATCCGGTTTGCGCAGAAGGGTAAGCTCGGTGTCCAGAAGCCGCTCGGTGTCGCTGATGACCTTGCGTATCGGTTTAGTAAGGGGCATGTTGGTCTTCATTGCCCTTCACCCACCTTTTTCCGGACATCACCGCAACGCTGCATGCACTCCCACAATCATGACAAATAGAGGATATAACGTTAAAAAGGGAAAAACGTTAGGATTGGATACGCAGTTTTAAAGGCCATTCAATAATACCGGGTGTTCAGGTCTTTTTCCGGGGCCGGGCAAGGGTATGGAAAAAACCGGTCACCGGGTTACGTTTTCTGGGCCGGAAGATCCCCTGGTTTACATACCGCACGTCCTCGATAGAGAAGAACGCATCCGGGTTTGTTTCTTCAATAAACCGGGTGATCCGCGGCACATCCTCACGATTCACCAGAGAGATAATCATCGTAACCCCGCCCCGCGCACCCTGGGCATCGAGAACGGTAGTACCGTGCTGTTCGGTCTGTAAAAACCCGGCTATCCCGGCACTGGTTTCATTAGTCGTAATGATACGCATGATGACCATGCCAATCGAGAGTCTCTCTTCGATCTCAAGGCCGACATAGGTTCCAAGAGCAAACCCGAATGCATAGGCAAAGAAGTTGGCAATATTGGAGAGATTGCTTATAACACCAACAATGGCAAGCAGCCAGATCGTGATCTCAAAAAAAGCAATAATTGCAGCAAGATACTTGATCCCCTTGGAAAGAAAAACGATGCGGAGCGTCTCCATGCAGACGTTTGCAATCTGGGCAACGAAGATAAGGGCCGGCAGGATGACCCAGTTATAGAGATCAGGACTGATGAGAAAAAACGCCATGCATGCGCCTCAGGGTTATTGTATTTTCCTGTACCACGTTCTCACTAACAGGTAAACAAGTTGCCGCGGTTTGTATATCAAGGTTATTAAAAAACCCTCAAAAAGACGAAAAAAGTGTGATTATGCTGATGATTGAACCCGGTTTTATCAGGGTTATACCGCGTATTTCGCAGGATCGGCGTCAAATTTTTTCTTGCAGCCCGGGGCACAGAAATAGTACTTCTTTCCCTTGTACTCACTCGTAAACTTCGCCGTCTTTTCATCGACGGTCATCCCGCAGATCGGATCAATTGCCAATGGGTTCAACTCCTTTGATTTTCCCTTCTTTGCTTCCGGTATATATCCTTTAAGAAGCAGCGAAAGCGTCACAACGGTAACTGAACTTGCAGCCATCGCAAGGGCAGCAAGCTCCGGCCGGAACATGAAGCCAAAGAGGGGGTAGAGGATACCGGCGCCCACTGGGATAAGGGCGGCGTTGTAGGCAAAGGCCCAGAAGATGTTTCCCCGGATCCTGCCCATCACTTTTTGCGAGAGTTCAATGGCCGCTACCGCGTCGATTAAGTCATCTCGCACAAGAACGATATCGCCGCTTTCGACAGCCACATCGGTCCCGCCCCCAATGGCGATCCCGACGTCGGCTTGGGCGAGCGCCGGGGCGTCGTTTATGCCATCCCCGATAAAGGCCACAATCTCTCCTTTTTCCTGCAGGGCTTGTACTTCGGCAACTTTCTGGCCCGGGAGGACTTCGGCAACTACCCGGTCGATACCGAGCATATGTGCGATGGCTTCAGCAGTGCGACGGTTGTCGCCGGTTACCATAACTATATGAATCCCGTGTAACCGGAAAAGGCGGACAGCCTCTGCACTGGTCTCTTTTACGGTATCCGCTATTGCGATCAACCCGGTAAAGCCGCCACCGGAAGCAACCAGAACAACCGTTTTTCCATCCTGTTCAAAGCCACTGATCAGGGCATCAAGATCGGGCGGGACAGGTACGCTATGGTCCTGCATATGCAGCCGGTTACCCACCAGTACCTGTTCACCGAGTACATCAGCAACAACTCCTTTTCCCCCCACAGTATCGAACTGCTCTGCCGGTTCAAGAATGATACCCCGTTTTTCAGCAGCCCGAAAAACAGCCTGTGCATAGGGATGAGCTGAATTTTTCTCGACGGCTGCAGCAAGGCCAAGCAATGTCTCCTCGGTAACCCCAACCGGCACCAGATCGGTCACTTCCGGCTTTCCTTTCGTTAAAGTCCCGGTTTTATCGAAGATTACGGTCGTCACCTTGGCTGCAGTTTCGAGCGTTTCACTGTTCCGTATCAGGATCCCCAGTTCCGCTCCCCTTCCAACACCAACGGTCACCGCCGTAGGTGTGGCAAGGCCAAGTGCACATGGGCAGGCAACCACCAGTACCGAGATAAGCGCCGTTAGCGCGAGGATCAGTGGTGCGCCGAGCACATAGTACCACACAATAAACGCAGACGCGGCAATTACCAGAACTGCCGGGATAAAGTACATGACCGCCACATCGGCGATGCGTTGTACCGGCGGCTTTGACCCTTGTGCCGATTCTACGAGCCGGACGATCTGGGCAAGTACCGTGTCGCTGCCTATCCTTGTCGCTTTCACCCGGAGAAGGCCATTGGTACTGATCGTACCGCCTACCACCCGGCTCCCTTTAGTCCTGAGCGGCGGGACCGGTTCTCCGGTGATCATCGCCTCATCCACATAACTCTCGCCTGATACAACTTCACCGTCAACCGGGATCCTGTTCCCGGGCTTGACGATAACGAGATCGCCAAGAACGAGATCGCTCACCGACATTTCGATTTCTTTTCCATCCCGGATCATTGTCGCGGTTTTTGCCTGGAGGCCTGCCAGTTTCCGGATCGCGTCAGAGGTCCTCCCCTTGGCCCGGGCTTCGAGATACCGGCCGAGCATTAAAAAAGCGGCAAGCATGATCGCGGTATCGTAGAACATATACTCGTTTGTAAGAACAATGGAGAACGTACCCATAACGCTTGCCACAAACGCGACACCGGTACCCATGGCGTACATGACATCCATGGAGAGGATCCGGTTTTTGAGCGACACCTCTGCTGCCCTGAATATGGGAGAAGCGACATAGATAAAAACCGGCGTGGAGATGACCAGCATGGCATACGCCATCAGCTGCATAGGGACCCCCAGCGGCACCCACATCAGAACCATAAGGGGAATGGCAACGGCAAACCCGACCGAGAACCGCATGAGCTTGTCGTGCAGGTCTGCCTCACGTGCAGCCTTTTCTGCCTCATCACTGAGTTCACCGGCGAGCCCCAGGTACTGGTAGCCGGCATCTTCGATCGCCTGCTTCATGTCCGCAACCGACGACAGCGATGGATTATAGGTTATATATGCCTGTTCGTTTCCGAGATTCACGCTCACGGAAATAACCCCGGGCAATGCACGGAGTGCCGCTGCGATGGTCTCGACGCAGGTGGCACACATCATCCCGCCGACCCGGATCACGACCTCCCGGTTGGTCACGTCAAACCCTGCGTTCCGGACGGCCATTTCGAGATCCCTGATGGAGACTTTCGAAGAATCAAACTCAACACGGGCCGTTTCATTTGCAAAATTCACTTCCACACCGGATACATCCTTTACCTGCCTAAGTGCCTCTTTAACGGCAACCACACAGGTCGCACAGTGCATCCCGGTTATTTTGAGTTCTGCGTTCTTCTTTTCAGGTTCCGGCAAACGTTTCCTCCTTATTAAAATGGGGTTTCTTTGTATCTTTCTCTGGGGAATAATAACGGTTATGGAACAGACAGTATGGTACGAATGGAATATTTATCGCATTCAAAACCACATGCGATGATGTAAATCAGGAGATCGTATGAAGGTGACCATTGACCGTATGCAGTGCGTGAGCTGTGGATCGTGCTGGGATACCTGCCCGGCTCTTTTTGTCCAGAACGAAAAGGATTCGTTCAGCCAGATTGTTCCAGAATATCAGGAGGCAGGAGATCCAGCAAAAAGTACAGAAATACCCGATATCATCAGCTGTGCCCGCGATGCAGCCGACCTCTGCCCTGCGACTATCATCACGATTATTGAATAAACGGATCTGACGATTCACTCGCGGATCATCGTTAAGATCATCCGGAACCGTTCGCGGGCGAACACCGCATGCGGCTTGTTTGCCGGCAGGATGATCATATCCCCGGCCCGGACGGTATACGGCGTTCCTGCAATCTGCACCTCAGCGGTACCGTCAGTCACCATGAGCACCGCATCGAACGGTGCCATGTGTTCTGAAAGCCCTTCCCCGGCATCAAAGGAAAAGAGGGTGATCGTGCCGGCTTTTTTAAAAACAATCATCCGGCTGGCGACCGTGCCCGGCTGGTACGCAACAAGGTCGTTAACAGTAAGGACTTTCTCTTTGAGATCTTCTCTTCCGGTATCGGTCATAACAGGTTCCTCAAAACAACGTTTTTTTATATACCCTGATATCAGCCCCGTTCCTGCATAAGGACTTTCCCGCAGATTTGGTTCTTTTTTATGGAAATCCCTTAGTTTATCGCAGATTATATAGGAACAGGAACATAAATCTCCATCTAGCGAAGAGATGATTCCATGAAAAAAATACTGTTCATTTTCCTGACACTGGTGCTTTGCCTGCTCTGCCTGTCCGTTGTGTCAGCAGCGACCCTGATCACAGGTACTGTCCCTTCTGGATCGACTGGCCAGACTGCTATTTCAGCAGGTCTGCCCCTCCTCAAAGCCGATGACGAAACAACCACAGAAACGACTATGGAACCCGTCACGTACCAGACTGAGGAAACTACCCAGCCGACTGAACAGCCTACCCTCAACCCCACTGAGGAAACTACCCAGCCGACTGAACAGCCTACTCTTATCCCCACTGAGGAAACTACCCAGCCAACTGAACAACCTACCCTTAACCCCACTGAGGAAACTACTCAGCCAACTGAACAGCCTACTCTTATCCCCACTGATGAGACTACTCAGCCGACTGAACAGCCTACCCTCAACCCCACCGAGGAGACTACTCAGCCGACTGAGTTACCTACAGTTATGCCGATAACCGAGGAAACGACACCCCCCATGCCGGGCCCGTATGCACCGGTCGCTGATTTCACTGCCTCCCCAACATCAGGTGCCGGGCCGCTCACGGTCCGGTTTACGGATACATCCTTCAATTCCCCTACGATGTGGTACTGGGACTTCGGGGACGGTTCAACCGGTTCCTTAACCGGGGCCCCGACGCATACGTATACGAATCCAGGAACCTACACAGTGACCATGACCGCCTCCAACATGTACGGATCGGATACGATCACTGAAACGGATCTTATAACGGTGAACGGACAAGTGATAAACAACGGTGCGATCTTTGCACAGTCCATCCCTGCCGGAGCTACAATCTATGTAAACGGCAACAGTTACGGGACATCCCCGGTCACAATCAATAACCTCTTCCCGGGAACATATACGGTCCAGGCAAGCCTGAACGGGTACTCCTCCGATTCGCGGACCGTTTATGTGTACTCTGGTCAGACCACCGGGTATTATCCGACCATGCAACCCACACCATACCCTCCTATGGTTACAGGGGCTATCTTCGCTCAGTCCACTCCTGCCGGGGCGAGTATATACCTGAACGGCGTCTATTACGGCACCTCACCGCTCACCATCAACAACCTCTTCCCGGGCACCTATTCGGTAATGGCGACCCTGAGCGGCTACACTGCTTATGTTCAGGCAGTCACCGTGACACAGAGCCATACCTCAGGATTTTATCCCACCCTTCAGCCTTCACCGATCTCTGCACAAACGGGCGATATCTTCGCCCAGTCAACCCCGGCCGGAGCGGCAGTTTATTTAAACAACCAGTATTTTGGTATATCCCCGCTCACCATCCCGAACCTTGCCCCGGGAACCTACATTATAAAGGGAACGTTAAGTGGCTACGCTGATGATACCCAGAGGATTACCGTCAGCCCCGGACACGTCTCAATCTATGCGCCGACGTTTTATCCGTCTCCACCGCCGATTGGTTCCGGCCAGGGTATTATCGCAGTGTACTGTAACGTTGAAGGGGCGCAGGTCTATTTCGATAATGCCTTTGAAGGAAATGTCTCAAATGGTGTTCTTTTCGTGCCCGTTGCTACCACCGGCACACCGGTCCAGTCGTACCGGGTCCAGAATACCGGGTATATTCCCTACACCGGTTCAATACCCCAGTGGCCGGCAAACGGTGAAACAGTCAAAGTAACGGCAACGCTTGTCCCTGCTCCAGCACCGGTACCCACAACACATACGCCAATTCCTGTTACCGTAACAATCGGTGCACTCGTTGTCGTAGGTGCTATATACTGCATAGCAGAAAACCGGAGCAGAAACAGGAAATACTAGATTATCTTTTTTTTCAAGGTTCTTCTGCTATTACTTCTCCCGACCACCATTCACGTGGCCCTGAGCTCTATCTGACATCGGTTTTAGCTGTTTTTTAACAGAGCCCGCATTTTGTCTGTCCCTATAAGGGCTTCAAAACTACCTGCTCTTCGAAGTAAAAGTCATAGAAACACAGTAATAACACGTTCACTTTAACACCGGTGATTTTTGCCACAGTTTAAATTTGAGTGTATTTTATATTAATATTTATATGAGTTATCCGGAAAAAAGCTGACGGTGAAAAGATAAAGAGAAGGAATTCGTATACGCCCCCCTTTCACCCTCGAAAAACAGCTCAACCTGCGTTGATGGGATGAGCCGATGAGCAGATGACTCCTGTTTTCGACATCGATAACAGGACCCAGAACCGCTGGAAAATCAGATGACCCGATTTTTGTCTGTCTATAAAAAAGACCAAAAACCAGGTGGATTGTATAATCCCGGTTTTAAATAGTATGTATTACGATCCAAAAATCCTATTTGCCAGCCAATTTCCGGAATACATCATCGAGCGTTTTTATCCGGGTTTCAACTTTTTTTGCGGCCGCGGCAAGCGTAAAACCGTCATCGAGCAGTTCTTTGATCAGCATAATTTTCTTAATATTAAGAAAATCGTATCGACGCGTAGAACCTTCTTCACCTTCGACAGAGAAAATAAAACCTTTCTCCTCCCAGTACCTGATCTGCCGCTGGGGGACACCGGTAATTTCCGCAACCTCGCCAATCCCGACAATGAGTTTCCGCACCAGTTCGAGATCCATTGACGGGGGGTGTTCGTCGCTCATGATATCTGTATAGTGTAATCAATACGCAATCTCAAAAACATTTCTCCAATAAATTTAAATAATTTGCAATTATTACAAATAACTAACAAAATTTGTAAGTAATTTACAAACTCTCTGAACAACTTTGTAAAATTCCCTTATAAAAAAAGTGCGACTATGACAGAACCATTCGATTTCCTTCCAGAAGTTCCAGAAGATTTGTATAAATCCCGCTCTATCATCCTCGCCATCGTTCTCGTCGGCATGTTCATGGCCGTACTCGATGTCCAGATTGTCGCGATTGCCCTTCCCACCATTATGCATTCACTGGACGCAAGTATCGGTCAAATCCAGTGGATAGCAACCGGGTATGTGATCACGGTTCTTGCCACCGTGTTACTCTTCGGGTCGCTCTCCCAATCCGTCGGGAGCGGGAGGCTCTTTAAAGCCGGACTCCTGCTCTTCACTATCAGTTCCTTTGGCTGCGGCATCGCGGCTTCGATTCCGGAACTTATCCTGTTCCGTGTCCTGCAGGCCATTGGGGCGTCAATGCTGATGAGCGTCTGCATCGCGATTATTATGCAGGTCTTCCCCAAAGAAGAACGCGGCCGGGCAATGGGCTGTTATACTGCCGTGATCGCACTTGGCCTGATCATCGGGCCTGCAGCAGGAGGGTTCATTGTCGACATCATCGGCTGGCCATATATTTTCCTTGTCAATGTACCTGTCGGCATAGTACTTCTGGTCACCACCACAAGGTATCTTGCAATCGATCGGGAACCCCTGAAATTCCGCCATCTTGATTATGCTGGAGCGATCCTCCTTATCGGGCTCATGGCGACGCTTGCAATTGCCTTAAACGCCCTCTCAAATCCCCCGATCCGGCTGGATGCATTCGGCCTCTGGTCTGCCCTGTGTTTTGTATTCCTCGTTGCATTTATAGCCCGCGAGAAGGCCGTTGATAATCCGATCCTGCCGATTACCATCTTCCGGAACAGATCCTTTGTCCTGCCGGCCATCAGTCTGATCCTGTACCTGACAGCGACCTTTCTGCTGCTTACCATCCAGCCGTTCTATTTCGAGTACGTAATGAATCTCCGGCCTTCGCATATAGGACTTATCGCCCTCATTTTGCCGCTCTCTATGATGGTTGCCGCCCCGTTCTTTGGCTGGTTGTATGACCGGTACCGGTCTTCACAGTATCCTGCGACGGGCATTATCATCATGGGCGTCGCATTTCTTGGCGTGGGCGCTGCATTTTCCCAATTGAATTTCACCCTTATTATTGGGCTCTTCATCATTGCAGGGATCGCCCGCTCCATTTACCAGGGCCCAAACAGTATCGAGATCATGGGGTCGCTTCCGGCGGCACTCCAGGGGATTGGCTCAAGTCTTATCACTGCTCTCCAATACCTCGGCATCATGTTTGGGATCTCACTTGCAACCTTTCTTATGACCGCCCAGCTTACCGGGCTTGGCCTGAGTAGTCTGACCCAGGGCAGCCCGACAATGCTCGCTGCAGTCTTCGGGAATTGCATGTATGTCGCCGGTCTTATCTGTATTGCCGGTGCAGTTTGTGAGTTTGCTGTCTCATTTTACGGAGAGTAACGTACCGGATTTCAAATCTGCCCTCGACGAAATTTTTAATTAAAAAAGAATTGCCGGTCTGATAAACCTTCTCTTATCAAGAAGAGGGCTTGGACAGGCAGAAACCGACAAATGCTGCGTTCGCATTATTATCCGACTCGCTGTTCATGATGGCCCGGTTCACAACATAGAGCTGGATATTGTAGCCGCAAGGACTCATCCCGTCTGTCGACAGGCTCCATGGTTCTTCAAGGGGTGTCGGTGTCTCAGGAGTCCCGTAGTTAGGGTTCACAGGATTGAGCGGTACCGGGATACCGTTTATGGTGACAGGGTCGACGCCGAGGGAAAAGCTGCCGAAGTAGGCGTCGTATACCGTAAACTCCCCTGAGATCGCGGTTCCCACAGGGACCTTGCCGCAGTCGCCGGTACCTGATGTGATAGTCAACGATGCATACGGTACCGAGTTGTCGAGCTGAATGGTACGGGTATCCGGTCCATATCCCGATGCCGGTGCCGTGCCTGAGGCATTGTAGACCGTGAGCCTGACCTGCCACTGCTCGTCTCCTGACGTATACCAATTTGCAAGGAGGCAGGTGATATTATCGGTGAAGTCGAGGTATTCGAATGTGTGCGTCGTCGAGTCAGCGGAGTGCTGGTGCATGAACCCATTCTGATCCGTGGTCCAGATGTCCGAGGTCACCGGATTCCAGTTCTTCCCATCGCTACTAACCTCGACCATGTATCTCATGCCTGCAACAGGTGCTCCCTGAACCGTAACCAGGCCGCCAAAGGGGCATTGTCTCCCGAGGGAGTCCGCATCGATGTTATTCGAGGAGAACTTCGCGCCAGGTTTTGTTAGGCCGGTTGCATCGATCATAGATGTCGGGATACCGCCGAGGATCGCGATCGTAGCCGTCTGCATCGGGGACGCCGATGCTGGCCCTATGTTGATGAGGGTTTCCTTCCGGTTGCCCCAGACGGGTACACAGCCGGGACATGTGCACGGCACGGCCTGGTTCCAAGATAGGATGGCCCGGATCCGGACAATCTTTGGTGCGGAACATTTCGGCCGATATTTGGAAAGGTCTACAGGGAGGCTCACGGCATAGAAGATCCCATCGCTCTTGATCGACGGTATATCGTACACCTGAACATCCGCAGTCCCAAGGCACGTCCCGAATGTCCCGTTCCCGTCGAAGTCCGCCCAGAAGGTGACATATTCGGCACTGCCTTTGGATGAACATACCTGGCCGGAATAGCCGGTGGCTTTTTTGATCTGGATGATTCCAACAAGCTGGTCCGGGACATTTGGGTCAAGGCCGATGCACTTCAGTTCTTCGTAGGTGGTGTTCCCGTCCGAATTTGGGTTGAGTAACTCGATGATGTTTTCCGGGATCTTCACACCCTTGATCCTCGTGAGGTAGGAATCTGCAGAGGACGATACCATCCCGTCTGCAAACGCTGCAATCTCCCTGAATGCAAAGCGGTGGACCGGCACATCGGTGTCCTTATAGAGCTGCGCTAGTTCAGCTGCCCCGAGCTCTTTTTTCATCATCGCAACCGTGCTGCCGGGGTCAATGCTCGCTTCAAGTGACTGTATTTCCTTCTGGGAAGCAGCAGTGAGGATATCCTTAATATAAATAAACGATTCCGGTTCGATCTGGACTGTTGCCTCTTTTACGTTCCCCCACACCGGTGAAAAGCCCGGAGCGTCTGCAACGGGTTGGTCGTTCCATGACAGGATCGCCCGCACCCGGACCAGCGTGTCCGGGTGAAGCCACGGCAGGCAAAATTTGGACTCCGGGCTGACGGGCAGGCTCACGGCATATTCAAGGTGTCCCTTCTTCTCCGCGCTTTCAGGGATGTCGTACGCTTGAAAGGCAGTGATCCCCATGTCTTCCCAGCTCGTCCCGTTATCGTACGAGAGGAAGAAGCGGACATATTCCGGAGTCCCTGGCCCGCACTGATCCGTTCCATATCCCGTCTGCTGGTAGATATGGACAACACCTTCAAGGCGTTGCTTCTGCGGGTGGTATCCGACACAGACAAGTTCCTCGTAGTAGGTGTTCCCCGCCATGGGGAATACCGGCTTAAACGGGCTCTTTGTTACAGTACCAAAGAAATTGGGGTTGCTCAGGAGGTTGACCCTGAACCCGGCACGCATCTCCGGGTAAGGCCCGGGGCCTGCCAGCTTGGCATTCTTACTCGTGCTGATAGTCTTTTCTTTCATAGTGACTCTCCTTTTTCTGGCCATGAACGGCCTGTGGTTACCCCTAGTCCCGGATCCTTTATCCATTGCCGGGACACAACGAAGGGGGTGTGACGTTTTGACACAGGAACCCGGACGGGCGCCTCTTGTGCGAAAGCATCCGCTCCATAACGGGGATATCCAGCAGATAAGTCGATGACAGCACCACAGAAGGCGATAAAACCTACTTCTGGCCGGAACGTCTTTTTAAATATACATATTTATTAAAATATGCAACCATGAATTGCAGGGCACTTCTGCCATGCAGACTCGCTCTTCTCCATACACGGCCACCCGGTAGATCCCGTACCCCAGCCACCGGGAACCCGACAATGCTCGCTACAGTCTTCGGGAGTTGCATGTATGTCGCCGGTCTTGTCTGCAATGCCGGAGTGTCAGGCGAGTTGACGGTATAGGGCCATGTAAGAAGGTTGAGAAGGACATCGTCGCTTATAGCAGTATAAAAGGCAGCAGCCCCGTTTACCTGCCTTTGGGTTACCGGGGGTCCATCTTTGCCATAGTGACCACAATATCGCTGATGATCCCTGCAATCTTCTGCAGTCTGGGATCCGGGTCATCGCCGGTAATGCCGGTGATCTCCGCAAGCTGCGTGAGCATTTTCTCGTAGCTTTCCCGTATTTCGACAAGCTTCTGTTCACTGCTCAGCTCCCGTGACACATCACGGAGGATAACCGCCACGTACCGGGCTGTGTCCCCCTCGAGGACAGGCATACGGATCACGGCATAGGTAGCCTTGCGATCATCAATGATAATCGTCTTTTCTGACTGCTTCATCCGCCCGGATTCAAGAACCGTCCGGTAATCCCGGGGGTTACCCAAAAACGAAAGGGATGCGTCCTCAAAGACGGCCTGGTCTCTTCGTGGGGTGAGATAGCTCATCTTTTCGAAAAACCGTTCGAACGCGGCATTGAAATACACAAGGTGCATATCCCGGTTGAGCACAAAAACCGGTAGATCGATCAGGTCAAGGACCTTTTTTTCAATCGCTACAGGATAGTGAAGTTTTTCCTCCAGAACAGGAGCAGGTCCTTCATCCGCTGAAACCTGCGGCGTATCATCCCGCTGCTGCAGGAGCCGGTGCTTGTACAAAGCTATCTCTATTGTGGAATGGAGTTCCCGGTCACGGAATGGTTTAGTGAGATAGCCGTACGGTTGGGTTTTCATCGCCCGTCTGAAGGTCGTTTCATCCGCGTGTGCCGTGAGGTAAACAATCGGGATATGGTACATCGCGGTGATCTCCTCTGCGGTGGCAATCCCGTCTTTTTCACCCTGGATCCTGATATCCATCAGGATCAGGTCGGGACGAGTGGTTCCGGCCATTTTTATTGCATCCTCGGATGTCGAAACCGTACCAACGACCGCGTATCCCATCGTCTGGAGAGCGTCTTCGATCGTCATTGCCACGATTGTCTCATCTTCAACAATCAGAATCCGTTTATCAGGCATGGTGCTCACCAGATCCTGCGCTCCTTTGAACCGGCGCGGTTACAGCCACGACCTCCGGGAAACGCATCAGAAACGACGTCCCCTTATCAGACCGAATCGTCACATCTCCCTTAAGCTGATCCCGTACCAGCCTCGTAACGAGCTTGAGCCCAAGGCTTTTGATCTTGGCGATATCCATGCCTGGTGGCAAACCTACTCCATCGTCGCTGACCATAAGCGAGAGCATCGTTTCAGATTCATGGTGGAGGCTGATCCGGATCCTCCCGTGGGTGCGTCCTACAAACGCATATTTGAGGGCATTTATCACCAGTTCGTTGATGATGAGACTGGCAGGGATGGCCATATTCATATCCAGTGTCATATCTTCTACATCGAGATCCAGATCAATATGCACCTCGTGGTCATCCGACATCACAAGGGTATTTGCGAGGTTAGAGATATGCAGTCGTGCGTTGATGTTTGCCAGGTTATCTGACTGATACAGGCTTTCGTGCACAAGAGCCATGGTGATCACCCGTGTCTCGCATTCATGAAGTGCATCCAGTGCCTGCTTGTTGGTAATTTGCCGTGCCTGAAGCCGGATCAGCCCGGAGATAATCTGGAGATTGTTTTTTACCCGGTGGTGGATCTCCATGATCAGGATGGATTTTTCGTCGAGCGATGCCTTAAGCGTCTTTTCGTATTCTTTACGGTTATCGATATCTACGACCGTTCCGACGTACCCGGTAACCAGGGCCGCCTGGGTCTGCGTACTTTTCGTAATATCTACAATGGTACCAACAATTGCCGGCTGTTCCAGGAACGTCCCTCTCATCCAGGAGAGTTCAAGGATGATCCGCGTCCCGTCCTTTTTTATGCCATGGAAAGTGTAATACCCGGACTCATCAGGTTCATCTGTCTTCTGCAACAAATGCTGCTCGACAAGTTCCCGGTCTTCTGGTGCAACGAGTAACTCAAGGAATGGTCTGTTGGTGAGATCGTCCTGTAAATACCCGAATATTTTGGCAAACCAGGGGTTGAGGAAGGTAATGCGCCGGTCCTGCAAAAGGAAGATCCCGACAACGGCATTTTCAACCGG
>CAYPEQ010000034.1:0-4801 GCA_964409915.1 uncultured Methanoregula sp.
GCTATTATCAGGAGCCATCTTGTCTGGTTACCGGTGATATATTTCTGATATAGGCCGGCTGCTCCAATTCCTACGAGCCCTGCAAGTGGAGGTGCTATTGTTGCAATGTAGTAATCGTGCCAGAACCCGGTAGTGAAACTGAAGTACAGGAGACCGGGAATAAGCCAGAGTAGCATCGCAATGAGAGTGAGCGCTTTCTCGCTCATATACCCGGCCTCGTCAAATCCACCGAGGGAGATGGTTCTTGGTCTCCGGATCCAGGCTATGACACCGATAAAGGCGAATACGAGGAACCATGAGATATCTCCTGCAAGACCTTCCCTGAAGATACGGAAAATACTTGGGTTTCCGCCGCTGTTCATGCCACCGCCCATACTGGCGCCCGAAGGTGCACCACCCGTAAATCCGGATGATCCCAGTTGCTGCATCCCGGATGGTGCCTGCTGTGCTCCCTGCCCTGCAGGTGCCATACCGTTTTGGAACCCATCCGGAGCGCCCGGCGGCACTCCGATAGTAGTGTCAGATGTGCTCTGACCATCCCCCGGTCCTGGGAATGAGGATCCGGCTGGACCTGTAGCAGTTATAACGCTGCTATTCTGCCACATCCCCGGCTGTCCATTCATGGAAATTCCGGGTCCCCCAGTACCAAGACCTCCACTTATACTGCTTATCCCAAGACGATTGAGGCCGTTATAGTCAATGATGAGACCAAGGACTGTGTTATCCCCGCTGCCCCCGATATAGGGGCGTTGGTCTGTAGGAACCATATCGACTGCAACAGCCCAGGAAAGTGAAACTGCGAGAAGGATAACGACAGCAAGTCCTCCATGAAGAAACCGTTTCTTCCAGGTAAAATCGGTAGTGCCCCAGAAATAAACCGCAAAAACGGCAGGTACTACGATAAATGCCTGAATCATCTTGATATTGAACCCAATGCCGATAAGGGTGACCGATACAAGGAACCAGGGAAGTGATTTTTCCCGTGCTGCCTTGAGTACGACCCAGATCGCAAGAAGGAGAACAAATATCAGCTGGGTATCCATGGTCCCGTTACGGGAGATCGCCACAAAAATCGGGGTCACAGCTAAGGCAAGGGCTGCTACAAGCCCTGCAGGCTTTCCAAACGGGCGGGAGATAATAAAATAGATGAGCACTACAGAACCGATACCAGCGAGTGCCTGGGGGAGGACAAGAACCCATCCGCTAAATCCCAGCACTGCAGCAAATGCCGCCTGGATCCAAATGCCGACCGGCGGCTTGTCAACCGTTATAAAACCGGCTGGATCGAATGAGCTGAAAAATCCGATACCCGGGTTCACGAGCATGCTTTTAACAGCAGCTCCATAGAAGGTATTCGAAAATCCCTGATTCCAGATATTCCAGAGATTGAGGAATGCAGAGAGAATGATAATCATGCAGATCAGGCACTCGGCCCGGTACCGGCTCAGGAACGAGTAAAAATTCATACCAGCCGTCGCTCGATTAACGTAATCATGCTGGCAATCTCTCGAACATTCTCTCTACTGGGTCCAGCTGTATCTTGTTCTACTTCAAAGAGCAGCTCGCGAATCCTCCCAATCTCCTCTGATGTAATGATAAACCATTTCTGTCTGGATTCCATAGCTGTCAACATCGCCACTATCTCCTTCCTTTCTGGAGGATACACACAGGGATAACGGATATATTGATGGCATGGTTCCCGGGAAAACATGCACACGGACCTGATATATTGAACTGCTCAGGATCATATACTCCATGGTAACCGTTTCTCACCGGATCCGTTACACGTTTTCGCACAAAACCTTCTGATACTAACAGAAATGCCAACCTATTTTATTCCCCTGCAATGATAGTATGGTAAAGCATACCGGACACTCACTGGTGTGCCCGAACGATCGGGGGTCTTTTGATGGTAACAGACAAAAAAACGGTTAGTGTCTCAACAGATCCGGAGTTCATCCAGGAATTATCCGAATATCTCGAAGTCCTTTCAAACCCGGTACGGCTCAAGATCCTTAAGGTGATTGAACGGGAACCCAAGGAAATAACCGAGATCGCTAACCGTATCGATACTAGCTATGCAAATACAAAAAAACACATCGACCAGCTGGTACATATCGGGATTGTTAAAAAGGAGGCCGGCTTTGGCAGAGAGACCGTAAAAGGAATTCACCCGGTCTGGAAATTCTCCCTCGCCGAAGGCAGCCTTGAGATGCTGATTAAAAATCTCGGAGTTTTTTCCCGGATAAATGTCCCGATTGGATTTGGTGAGATCCAGAAAAAGATCGAATCGGTGCGGGCTGCGGTTCTGAAAGAGGCCGGCACAACAAGCCCGGCACTTCATCTCCTAAGTGGAAGTAAATCTGGCCAGACGTTCCTGCTTAAAAAAGATCATATTGCCGTCGGCCGGGCTGACCCGGATAACCCTTCAAAGATTAGTGAGACCGATATTGTTCTTCCCGAGGACTATGTCATGGTCACCCGGATTACAAAACCTCACGCGGTAATATCCCGGTCAGGAAGCATCTGGCAGGTAGAGGACCGCGGCAGCTCCGGGGGCACCTACGTCAACACAGAGCTTTGTGCCCCCCTGCATAAGACCGCACTCAAGGATGGGGATATCATCGACTGTGCGCTGGGGGAAAACGCGGCCCGGTTCCTGTTTATTGCGGAAAAATAAAGGAGATCGGAATTTCCCGTCCGGAGAAATGAGGAGCTGAAATATGCCAGGAGTTCAACGAAACGTCATTTTTTGCGGTTTACTCCTCATTATTGTCTTTTCCTTTCTCGTGATCGCCGCGCCGGTCTCGGCAAAAGTTGTTACCTACGGCGGAAACAGTACAACCGGAACAATCCAGGATGTAATCGATAACGCAAGCAGTGGCGACAGTATCTTTCTTGCCGGGGGGACATACGCCGAAAATATCGTCATCGACCGGTCCCTTGAATTCGGAGCGCTCGATTCCGCGGATCCGCCGCGTATAATCACGAGCGGTTCCGGTGCAGGTGTAACGCTTTCCGCAGATGGTATTACCCTTAACGGCGTGGCCATCCTTGGGAATGCTTCCACCGGCCTGTTGGTGCTCTCAAGCAACAACCGGATCAGTTCTTCATCAATAACGGGCCATGATACAGGCATTGTCCTCAAATCGGCATCAAATAATGTCCTTTCGGAAAATTCCCTCTGGGGCAACAGCCTTGGTATTGACGTGGATCGCATGTCAGGTTCTAATTTGTTTTTTTTCAACAGCTTCAACAACACATTCGATGCCGTGAGCCAGTCCGGTGATAATGTATGGTTTTCGGCCGGCCAAGATTACTTGTACCAGGGAAAGAATTTTTCCGGTCCGCTAGGGAACTTCTGGCAGGGTGCCAGTGTGACCGACAGCAGCGGTCATGGGATCGGGGACACTCCCTACACGCTTGCGCCTGTCGGAACGGATTATCCCGGTGCTGTTATGATCGTCGATTCAGCGCCGCTTGCAAGTCCTCTTTCCGCATACACCGTCACCAAATCTGCATCGATCACTAACTTCTCTGGTGTGGGTGGATTAACCCAACCGGGAGGTTTTTTCCAGCAGCCAGGCGATGCTCAGCCTGAAGTCACCTCCGGGTCATCACCGTCGCGGTTTACCGGTCTCCTCCCATCAGAAATAATCCCGCAGGGCCAGCCTCCTAATCCGGTGATCGGTTTTTTCATCCAATTCTGGTGGCTGATCCCGGTGGCACTTGTGGTGTCTGCTGCCTGTGGTATCTGGTTTGAACAGTCCCGCAGGCAGCGAAGAGAGTCCTTGTCGGCCCCTGTTACTTCACGGGACTCAAGGAATGCGACGGTTGTTCAGAAACCTGGAGGAACTACATTACCGGAGCAGCCCGGACACGGTTATGCAGTTCGTCTTCCCGCAGCCCTCGAGAAAAAATACCCGGACGCGGAATATATCGCCGAAGGTGGGGTCTCGCGGGTCTTCCGGGTTCGTGACGAAAAGAACAACCGTGATGCAGCGGTGAAGATCCCAATCCGGTTCGATGAAGTGACCGGGACCCAGTTTACGAAGGAACTCACGGTCTGGGAAGGGCTCCATCACAACAATATCGTCGAACTTTACGGGGCAAACATATTTCCGTTACCCTATATCGAGATGGAATATGTCCCGTCGTCTTTAGCGGAGATGCATTTTCCCGTTGACGAGCACAAAGCATCTGCGATCTTGACCGGGATTGCTCAGGGTCTCAAGTACGCCCACGAGCAGGGCATCGTCCACCGGGACATTAAGCCGGGAAACATCCTCCTCACCCCGGACGGTACGCCAAAAATAACCGATTGGGGATTATCGAGGGAACAGGGCAAAAAACAATCGGGCCTTATCGGCTTTTCCCTGGAATATGCAGCACCCGAGCAGCTGGCGCCTAACCTCTACGGTGCGCCGGGGCCATGGACTGATATTTACCAGATGGGCGTCCTTTTCTATGAGATGCTGACCGGTTATGTACCCTTCTCGGGCGATGGTATGGGCGAGGTTACCCATGCGATCCTGCATGACGAACCTGCTCCAGCTTTAGCTGGTGGTAAAAATGCAGGTGCTATAAACGCTATCATTACAAAATGTCTCCGGAAACGTCCACAGGACCGGTACGTCTCGGTTGAGGCCCTCATCGACGATCTTCAACGTCTTAAATCGGAAGAATAATAGGCAGGCTCAAGAGAAAAAGAGGGTAAAGAGATCCAGCCTGCCACTGCACCACATGATTTCCTGGTTATTTTGATGCCGGTGGTGTACCGGATGGCATCGATCCTGAAGGC
>CAYPEQ010000034.1:4901-24586 GCA_964409915.1 uncultured Methanoregula sp.
ATTTCCTGGTTATTTTGATGCCGGTGGTGTACCGGATGGCATCGATCCTGAAGGCATCGATCCTGAAGGCATCGATCCTGAAGGCGGCGACCCGGATGGCGCTGTGCCATTCATCATCCCGCCCGGCGGTGTACCGGATGGCATCGATCCTGAAGGCGGCGACCCGGATGGCGCTGTGCCATTCATCATCCCGCCCGGCGGTGTACCTGAAGGCATGGTGCTGTTCGTCTGGCTTCCTTCCTGCATCGTGGCTTGTACCGCCTGGGTCGATGACGAAACCGAAGGCGTTGAAGACTGCTGAGATGTACTGGTTGAGTTCTGTGTACAGCCAGCAATCAGGATCCCAGCGACGAGGAGTGCTGATGCAATCAGCATAAGGATACTACTTTTTTTCATGGATTAAATCACCTTAAACTCCGGGGCCTCGGTTATTATCGGGGCGCCCGTATCTTATGCACATACATTAGCCTGCTGACCTGTGTCTGCAGGGCAGGGAATCCTTTCGTGAAGTACCTGATGCATTTCCCGGTTCATCGGGTTTGTGCACTCTTGCAAGGTTACAGGATCATTTCCCTGGGTTTTCTTTGACGATCCCCTGTAACGGGGCGATCCATCGCTTCTCGTATCGACACAGTGTGTCTTATATTTACTGCATGGAGGAAGTGATATCCTTCATTGTGCGGCGATTAATTGAACCGGATAGTTAAGGATATCAGACTGGTGTGTAATCCGGCAGTTCAAAAACAATGCCTCTTAAAAAGAAATCTTCGTTATCTTCGGTCTGAAAACCCGATGGCACTGCAGGTTTTCTACCCATCGGATTAACGACCGGTTATTGTGTCTGGTTACTCTCCTGGTAGATGAGCGGGTCTGGTATCTCCCCCGGGTTATATGGTATTACTGAATCGGTTTCTTCTGCCTCATCTGATTGTATGCTTCTCACATCATTCCTCCTAACGAAAGATGGGTAATCCTCTCGTTAACCGTGGATCAGCTGCAGTGCCGGACGCGAGATGTGCTTCGGGGTTTTAGTCCTCGCGCCGGGGTGTATCGTGTCGTGTTCCTTTGTATCCTTGCAGTTGTCTTAATCTCACCTCCTTTTACGAGGACCCTTTCTAGCCCTCACTTGTTTGCCTTTACCGCACGGATCATATTATATTCGTTTCATGAGCGGAGTGCAATTATCCCTCACTTGATGGCATTGTTTCAACTGCTAGGTATAAGATATCGGCCCGGAAAACGGTCAATAATAAAAAAAGGGAACTACCTGAAGGCAAAAAAATTACCGGGATTTGTGCTCTTTTCTCTCGTTTTCCTGTTTTATACGTGCAAGTTTTGGCACGACTATCTTTGAGACGACCTGCCGGATATAATATTTCAGCAGGACGGGCTTGGTATCTTCATCATCCTCTTCTGACGTCATCGGGTTACTCACTCCTCAGTGCATCGATCGGGTCCATATTCGATGCTCTCCAAGCAGGGTACATCCCGGAGATAACACAGACCACCACGCCAACCGCCATGGCTGCCGGAACATACAGGATACTTGCCGGTTGGAAGAGGTACGCCGTCGTCCCAATCATCGCATCCACCACCGTGTATCCTATGAGAAGGCTGCTCACCCCCCCGATCCCGGCTCCGAGGAGCCCTAGGATGAACGCCTCGTACAAAAACATCCGGCGCACCTCGCCCTTTTCGGTCCCGATAGACAGCAGGATACCTATTTCCTGTATCCTTTCGCTCACCGACATCATCATCACGTTAAAGATACTCACCGCAGCAACAAGGAGTGAGATCCCGCCGATGGCCATAATAAAGGTGGTAACCGTGCTCAGGGTAGATGTCTCTGTTGCCAGTTGCGAGGAGGCGTCCGTAATCCTTACCGAAGGAGTCTTTGCATTGGTGTTGATCTTTGCATCAAGGGCACTTTCGATATCACTGATATCGTCAACATTCTTGACAATCACGTTGACCTGGGTCCATTCATCCTTGCCCCCGAACTGGTCGGTGTACCATTGGCTGTTTACTACGATTCCGTTATCTGTCGAGATGCCATCTGCAACGGTCCCCCGTGGCTGAAGGACACCGGCAATGCGAAGTTCGGGTCGGGATGAGGATGTGAACGATCCAATCCTGATGCGGGTCCCTACCTTGAGGTTGAAATCGTCTGCAAGGTCTGCCCCGACCAGAACCTCACCTGCCCCGATATCAATCGTCCCGTTGCCATAGGTCTGGTTCAGTGTGAGGAATTTCCCAATATCTCCGGGATCGATGCCGTAGATCGAGCCCCTGCCGGCCAAGGAATTGATAGTAAATTCACCGTCTGTGGAATAGATGGGAATCACCGTCCCGTTGGATCCCACGACAGATACGATCTTTGTGAGTTCACTTTTTGTTACTCCTGAAGCTGTCGATGAAGATGGCGTAAACCCGGGCGGCCCCATCCTGACTGTATCCGATGATATCACGATCGTGTTTGCGGTCGCCGAAAGCTGTTCTTTTACTTCGAGTTGCATATTGGTGCCGAGCATTCCCATCGACGCGATGGCAACCACACCGATAACAATACCAATTGCAGCAAGCATCGATCGCAGGAAGTTTAACCGGACGCTCCGGAGCGAGAGGTTGAAGAATATATCCCCTTTCATCATGATGCTGCAATCCTCCCGTCGACAAGCCGGATAGTGCGATGGGCATACTCGGCTATCTTCGGGTCGTGGGTGACCAAGATAACTGTCTTTCCCTCTTTGTGCAGGCCGCAGACAATATCCATAATCTGGTATCCGGTCCTGCTGTCGAGGTTTCCGGTTGGTTCGTCACAAAGGAGGATTTTAGGATCATTCACGAGTGCCCGGGCTATAGCTACACGCTGCTGCTGGCCACCAGAGAGCTGCGTCGGACGGTGTTCACTCATGTCCTTGTCAATACCCACCTGTTCGAGCAGTACCGATGCTTTGCCGGAGGTATCCCTTTTTTTGTATTTCAGGATGAGCGGGTACTCCACATTCTCGTATGCCGAAAGGAGTGGAATCAGGTAGAACTTCTGGAATATATACCCGATGGTATCCCTGCGCATGTGTGTCCGTTCGAGGTTTGACATGGTAGCCACCTCCCTTCCGGAAATAAACAGTTTTCCTGAGGTCGGGACATCGAGAATCCCCAGCTGGTTCATCATGGTCGATTTGCCGGAACCGGATGGTCCCATGATTGCGACAAAATCATTCTCTTTTATATCAAGGAAGACATGATCAAGAGCGGTAAAGTCCCCGCTCTCCAGATGATAAGTTTTTGTCACGTCGACAAGCTGGATAAGGGGGGTATCGGTCATATCCGATCCCTCACTGTTGTTTTTTCAGCTTGCTTGTGATCCATTTCCGCTTTTTCCACAGGACAATACCGACAATGAGTGCAATCGCTGCGCCAATGATCGGGTAAAACGAACTGATTCCGGCACCACTGCCCCCGGTGAACAGCGACGTGACGCTACTGGAACTGCTGCCCCCTGGGCCTCCCATATCGCCTCCGGGTCCGCCACTCATCCCACCGGGTACGCCCATGGAATCCGTAGAGCTGGTTGAAGTCTTGGTAGATCTGCTGGTGGTTCCGCTACCGGTTCCGACGTTCGTGGAGAGATCAAGTGTTTTAGTGAGACTGTAATCATTACCATCAGCATCCTTCCAGCTGATAATGACCGGAACCGCTGAGAGATCATTTGCAGTAAAGGTTAGCTCAAAACTCCCGGAGTCATCAGAAGCGATGCTGCCAATGGCATACTCGGGATAGGTCCCCATGGCGGTTGCAGGAGACCCGACAGTTACGATTACACCGTAGGCATCGGTAATACCAGCATTCGAGATGTCCCCGGTGATGTCGTAATCTGCACTTGATGTGGTAAGGGCTACATCATTGAGTACAGGAACCGCTGCTGTTTTGTCCTGGCCGATGTTTATTGGCAGTACGACATCCGTATAATGAATGTTTTCGCTATTCTGGTAACTGATGTTGAAGGTAAGGTTTGACGCCTCATGGGGTGTAATGCCGAACGTAACGTCAGTCGAACTGCTGGGACCGATAGAGGGAACAAGTTCGGTGGATGGATCGGCATCAATACTAGACGATCCCACAGGGGTAATCATGACATTATCTATTTCCCCGTCCCTGGTGTTCATTAAGGTAAGTGTTACGTTCTGTTCGGCCTCAGGTGCAAATGATGTCGGTTTTGACGTTATCGCTCCTGTGAGGCTGTTAGAACTTATGTCAATTTTTACGGGATAATCTATAGGGTTACCGTTCTGCGTATTAATGGTAAAAAGTGCATAATAACATCCATCCGGCGGTTTTACCTGGAAACGGATTGAGTACGAGACAGTCGATCCGGCACCGACATAACTCATCCCCTCCCAATCATTCTCCTGAACGATGAGATGGCTGCTGATAAGATCCGGATGGGAAAGACCGATAGCTGTTGTCGCGCTGTTCGTGAGGGTTACAGTAAGTGTCCCATAATCTCCGGGGAAATATGCCGGTGTGTCCATAGTCACGTTTGAGACATAGACCAGCGCAGCTTCATCGATCGCTGTACTTGATGTCGAGGTTGAACTTGTTGAACTGCTCGTAGAACTGGTTGTATCGCTCGATGTGTCATCAGCATATGCCGCTGATACCATCATCAGGAGCAGAATACAACTGAAAATACTCCATTTTAACTTCATGGTTTCTCCATTGGTATCGCAATTTCCTGACTGTGTATCATGAGGGGGAGTCTGTTACGGGGGTATGTGCAAAAGCCGTGAGAACACTCCTGCCTTCACCGTGCCAGTACTTGGATAAGACTCCTCGTTAGAGAGATTACGCGTAGTTTCATGCAGAACGGAGCAGATATATTGACAGCATCAAGGGCAGTGAATTATGCACAGAAAAGGGGATGTCCTTAACTCATAAGTTCATGATATTGAATAAATCGCTTTTAATCCGGCACGAAAGATCGAACGGAATGTATCAGGCATTGAGCCCGGCATCAATTTTCTTCTGGAGATTTTTTCCGTGTGAACCGTTCCAGTAGAGTTTCCCACAGTGTTCACACCAGAAAAATGAATAATCCGTTCGGTCACGAGGCGCATACCCGGCAGACTGGATCTCTGCTTCGGTAGCTTGCCGGAGTATCGAGTTGCAGAGAGAGCACCTGCTCATGGGAAGGCGCCGTTCGATAAGTCCGAGATTGGCAAGCTGCTGTATCTGCGCAAGTATATCCCCGTCAGTGACCAGTACTGCCTGATCCTGACCCCGCCGGGCAAGCTCGTGGTCCCGGGTCAGGAGAATACGGTGCTCATTAAGTGCAAGAGTAAGCAGCTGGGAGTCTTCATTGGCATTCCCGGACCGGAACCCGTTTGCACTGATCGTGTCGTATCCCATAAATCTGAGATACCGGGTGAGTGTGCCCAGCATCCGGTCTGCGATAAACCGGGTTTCAGGAGGCATGGCGCACAATCTCGATGGTTTCGCCGCAGGATGTGCATTGCCGGTCATCGAGGCCGGTTATACGGCTTGAAAATCCCCGGCGTTCTATAAGCATCGCACCGCACGCCGGGCAATAGGTGTTTTCCCATCTGCTGTGCGGGACATTTCCAAGATAGGGATACCGGAGCCCGAGTTCTTTTGCCCGGGAACAAATCTTTTCAAGAAGGGCAACCGGGGTCGCCTCACGGTTAGTCATATGATAATCCGGGTGGAATGCTGAAAAGTGCATAGGAGTCTGCGGGCCGAGGTGTTCGATCACCCACCGGATCAGAGACTCCTGTTCTTCCATACTGTCGTTTAGCCCCGGGATGACCAGTGTCACCGTTTCGATATGCATCCCGAGTTCGCGGGCACGTACGGTCGCGTCCAATACCGGCTGGAGGTGTCCCCCGCAGATCTTCTTGTAAAAATCATCGGTAAACGCTTTGAGATCAACCCGGAACGCGGCAAGCATGGGGGCCAGTTCTGTCAGCGCTTCTTCGGTGATGTACCCGTTCGTTACGTAAACTGTCCCCAGACCCTTCGCCCGTGCAAGGGTCCCCATATCAAGTGTATACTCGTGCCAGATAGTCGGCTCGTTGTAGGTCCAAGAGATGCTTGCACTACCCCTCGCAAGGGCCCGTGATACGCCTTCTCCAGGAGATATTCCCGTAAGGCGGGCTCCGTCCCGGTCTGCCTGGGAGATATGCCAGTTCTGGCAGTGTTCACACCGGAAGTTGCACCCGACACCACCCAATGAATAGGATAGAGTGCCGGGAAGGTAATGAAAGAGAGGTTTTTTCTCGATGGGATCGACAGCTTCCGCACTCACGAGCCCATAGGTCGTCGCATACAATACGCCACCCTCATTTTTTCTCACACCACATATCCCGTGTTTTCCATGGGCAATGGTGCAGCGGTGACTACACAAAGAGCACTGTACTACGTTATTTTCTTTTTTTGCGTACTGGCGTGCTTCATGCATAACAGAGTCCCCTCGTTATTTGACTGGCTCTTCCGGTTCATCACCTTTTGCTTCGTCATCATCTATTTCAAGGACAAACGATCCCCGGTATTTGCAGTTCTTGCAGAGGTATACCTGCCCCATATACCCCCCGGCGACCGGGAAAATCTCCCGGCTCTTACAGACAGGACAGCGCAACATGGTCGGTTTCTCACTCAGAACAATTCTATATGAGCATCCTGTACAAAAACTAGTGCAATGAAGACAGTCGTTATCTCGCTTGGCGGCTCGATCCTGATCCCGGAACTGGAAAATAACCGGATACAGGCCTATCTTCCGGTCCTTGAAAAAATTGCTACACAACGCCGGCTCTTTATTGTTGTTGGTGGTGGAGGGGGGGCCCGGGACTATATTGCAGTCGCCCGGAAACTGGGCATAGATGAAGGCACCGCAGACGAGATCGGCATTCTTGTCACCCGGCTCAATGCCACACTCCTGATTGCGGCTTTAGGCGATGCAGCGTATCCCAAGGTCGCCGAAAGTCATTCCGAGGCAAAGAAATTCGCCGAATCAAAAAAGATTGTCGTCATGGGCGGGATCACCCCGGGCCAGACAACCGACGCTGTTGCCGCAGTCCTCGCAGAACGCGTTCATGCAGATGTCTTTGTCAATGTAACCTCTGTCAATGGCATCTATGCCAAAGACCCCAAAAAATTTCCCGGTGCAAAACACCACCGGACACTCACCCCACAGCAGCTTATTGAAATCGTTGGCAGAGGTGGTCTTGGCGCCGGATCGCACAACGTGCTGGATATTATCGCCGCCCGAGTAGTCGAAAGAAGCCATATCCCTCTTGTCGTACTTGATGGTACCCGACCGGAGAACCTTTCCGAAGCACTCTTGGCCGGGCAGCTTGATGGCTCCATCGTAAGTGAGACAAAGAAAAAGATCCTCCCCCTCTGATTTATGAGTGGGCGATGAACAGCAGGTATTTTTAGCCGTCACGGACAATATTGTAGGACGCGGGGTAGTAGGGTAGCCTGGTCCATCCTAGAGCGTTTGGGACGCTTTGACGGCGGTTCGAATCCGCCCTACCCCATGTGGTTATGAAAGCACAGGATGCCCGCCGGATCTATTCTCTCCTCTTAAAACAGTATCCCGAAGCTCCAGAATCGCCGGTGACGGTTGCCCGGGGAACACCTTTTCACGTGCTTATTTTAACTATACTCTCCGCCCAGACAACCGACAAGGCCGTCCTCCTGGTAGAAAAACCGCTTTTCTCCGCGTACCCGACCCCGGAGGCCCTTGCCCATGCTGATATCGCTGATGTGGAGCCCATCATCCACAGCCTGGGGTTCTACCATGCGAAAGCGCGCCACATCATTGCGGCGGCTAAAACCCTGATAACGGACTTTGGCGGCGAGGTACCGGATACTATGGAAGGCCTGCTTTCCATCCCCGGTGTTGGGAGAAAGACGGCAAATATCGTATTGTACCACGGCTACGGGAAGAACCACGGTATTGCTGTGGACACGCATGTGCGGAGACTGGCACAGAGAATCGGGTTCTCGGACACCGATGATGTCAAGGTGATCGAAAATGACCTTATGGCCTTGTTTCCTTCAAAAGAATGGGGCGATCTTACCGACGTCTTCATCGCCCATGGACGGGCATGCTGCACGGCAAAAAAACCGCAGTGCCTGGTGTGTGTCATAAAAACGCTGTGCCGGTATTACCGGACAACACAAAAAGACAAATAAAAAAGATCGTTCTTCTTTTCACACATTCAGGACCCGACAATCATCCGTATTGCCTGGAATGTTCCAAAACCTATAATTGCACTAATAGGTATCGTCAGAATCCATGCAATCACGATGCTTCGTGCGACGCCCCACTTGACCGTGCTCGATCCCCCTGTCACACCTACACCCATAATGGATGCGCAGATCACATGGGTCGTACTTACCGGGATACCGGCAGCTGAAGCGCTTAAAATCGTTACGGCCCCGGCAGTTTCGGCAGCAAAACCCTGGACCGGTCGGAGCTTGGTAATCTTGTACCCCATGGTCTTTACAATTCTCCATCCTCCGCAAAGGGTTCCAAGGGCGATGGTGGTGTAACAGATGATAATAACCCAGTAAGGGACCGACAGGTGGCTTGCATCCGCGCTCGCACCATAATACCCAATGGAAAAAAGGAGGGGAACGATGATCCCCATCGTTTTCTGGGCGTCGTTTGTACCGTGGCTGAAACTGTACGCTGCCGCAGAACAGAGCTGAAGCCGCTTGAAATATCCCTCAGTTGTGGGTTTATTGGATTTTCTTGTCAGCCAAAGAATCGCGGCCATGAACAGAAACCCGCAGATAAGGCCGATAAGCGGCGAGAGCACCATAAAGAGCGTGACCTGCCCAAGCGTTGACCACTTGATGACTGCAATCCCGGCTGCCGATATACCGGCCCCGGCAAGGCCCCCGATAAGCGCATGGGACGATGACGTGGGCAGGCCAAAGAACCAGGTGATCAGGTTCCAGCTGATGGCCCCAGCTAGGGCTGCAAGGACGATGTACGGAATGATGGTGGCGGCGACCACGTCGAGGTTTACGATGCTGGCAATCGTATCCGCTACAGCTACACCAAAACCGAACGCTGCGAGGAAATTGAAAAAAGCCGCAAAAACCACTGCGTTCCTAGGAGAGAGGACTTTCGTTGACACCACTGTCGAGATTGAGTTAGCAGAATCGTGGAAACCGTTAGTGAAATCAAAAACAAGCGCGATGACGATGATCGCGCCAATGAGTATCAGCGGAGGCGTAATCATAAAAAGTCTCCCAAAATCATCTGGTTCACCGGAAACGCCTCACGAATGCCGGATGGCTATATCGGAGAGTACGTTTGCTACGTCCTCGCAGTAATCGGTCGCCGTTTCAAGGTTCTCGTAGATATCCTTAAGTTTGATAATTTTGATTGCATCATTGGTTTTGAAGAGATCCATGACGGCGTTGGCGAGTACATCGTCGGCAAGGTTCTCGAGTCTGTTAACCTCAATGCACCGTTCCTCGACGTATCGCGGGTCCTTTATCGAACGGATTCGCTTAACGGCTCCTTCAATCTCGACAGTAGAAAGGTGGATCAGTTTTGCGAGTTCCACCATATGGATATCAGTGTTCTCGATACCGTAGTAGAACATTTTCTCTGCAGATCCATCGATATAATCCAGCACGTCGTCGAGTGTTGATGCAAGCCGGGAAATCTCTTCCGGATCAAGAGGCGTAATAAATGTGCGGTTCAGTTGCTCGTAGATCCCATGGGTGATCTGATCCCCCTGGTGCTCGAGGAGTTCGATTGCATGCCGCTTCTCTCTGACATTGGTAAAATTCTCGCTTAAGGCTACCAGTTGGTACGCCGCCTCGCGGACTGTTCCGGCCTGGCGTTCAAACATTTCGAAAAATATCTTGTCCTGTGGTATCAGCAATTCCCGTAAGCCCATAAACAAACCTACTGGTAATCGTTAAAGGAATTAAAAAATATAGCGAAATATAGTGCTCACAAGAGAACTGAGTAGGCTGTTGTAAAGAGAAGGTACCCGATAAAAGCGCAGATTGCTGCAATTGGGATGGTGATCACCCATGCCTCCATCATCTGGCGGACAACAACCCAGTTAACCGCATTTTTCCCCCGGGTTACGCCGACCCCGACAATAGCACCGCTAATAACATGGGTTGATGAAACTGGTATCCCATAGGTGGTTACCATGGCAAGTGTCGCACTTCCGGCAGTCGCCGCACAGAATCCTTGGTACGGGCGGATTTTTGTTATTTCTTTTGCCATCTTGTTTACCACTTTCCAGCCGCCAAAACAGGTCCCAAGACCGATGGCAATAGCACAGGTCAAAAGAACCCATGTAGGTACGGCAAAGGTTGAGAGTATCCCGGCAGAAAGCAGAAGCGCTGTTATGACACCGACCGCGTGCTGGCCGTCATTTGCCCCATGACCTGCTGCTTGGAAGATACAGGCTACTACCTGGAGAGGGGAAAAGATCCGTTGCATCCTGTTCTGACGTGAATGGCCGAAGGCATGGGAGATCAGGAGATCGAACAGGAATGCTGTAGTGACACCGAGGATTGGGGAGATAAAAATGAAAAGGACGATCCCAAACAGTCCCGAAATCGTGATCATTCCTAGAAGCATCAGGATGGGAATAGCTAGTGCGGCCCCGCAGACTGCACCAATAATAAGAGCCAGCGTGACATCACCATCCAGTGCTTTTGCGATCAGACCCACTACAACCGAACCGATAATTGCCCCTGCAATCCCACCAATTGCAACCTGCGAGATCATGGAAAGGGTTGGATAGATGACCGCAGTCAGTCCGGCTGCGGCAATACAGGAACCAAGAAGGCCGCCGACCAGTGCATGGCTGCTGGAGATGGGAAGACCAATACGGGTGGCCACGAAAACAAGTGACGTCGATGCGAGCATCGCGACAATAATAGACTCCGGTGTAAGGGCACTGCCGTGGATGATCGATGTGCCGATTGTGGTGGCAACAGCCGTCGTAAAAATGAATGGCCCGATCATATTAGCGATAGCAGTGAAGAGCACTGCCTTAACTGGTGAGAGGGCCCTTGTCGCTATTACCGTCGCAACAGCGTGAGCGGCATCATTGAGCCCGTTGAAAAAATTCATAACGAGTGCAAGCACGATACCGAACAGGATTACCGCATCGTAGCCGGTCATGAATGGGCCATCGCGATATCGGATAAGGCATGGCCTACATCGTTACATTTCTCCATGACTTTTGCAAGCCCTTCATAAATATCCTTGAGTTTTATTATAAGGAGGAGATCCTGGGCCTTGAACAGTTCAAGCACCGCCCGCGAAAGTAATTCTCCCGAGAGATTATACAGGCGGTTGATCTCGGTTGCATGTGCCCTGACATCATCGGGTTTGCTCAGCGTGGCAAGGGCGTCCAGTGCCAGCGTGATCTCGGTTCCCGTCATCGTGATCAGGTATGAATATTCTTTAAGGACGTCGTTTGACTCCTGGATACCATAATTTGCCAGCTGGTGGGTTACCCAATCGATCTTGTCCAGAACATCGTCAAAAGCAGGAGCAAGCCGGGCGATCTCATCGGGTTCAAGGGGGGTAATCAACGATTCATTGAGATGTTCGTAAATCTGCCGGGTTATTTCGTCTCCCTGATGTTCGATCTGGCGCACCTTATGGGATTTTTCTGTACCGTTAGGGAGTTCATGGGTTATCTCGTTTAACGTCGTCGCCGCCTCGTTGATCTTCTGGGCCATCTCCTTAAAGAGGGTAAAAAAGATCTTGTCTTCGGGAAGGATCAGGTCGCGGATTCGCATAATTTCAAATGGTATGCAGGATTTGGGAGTATAAAATAATATCCGCGAAAAAAGCCCTAAAAATCAATAGTTACACCGGAAATACCATTGGAGATGCATGGAGTTTGCCGCGACAACGCAAAAATCTTACAAAATGATGGACTGGGCGGGAATTGAACCCGCGGCCTCTCCCATGCCAAGGGAGCGTAATACCACTTTACCACCAGCCCGCTCTAACATTGTTGCACGGCATAGGTTAAAAGAATTGGGGGGTCTTCCTGCATTCCACAGATTTAGGTGGATCTTACCTTTACAGCGAAAAGGTCCCCTTTTTCTGGGAGCCGTTTTTCCCGTTCTTTTTTCCCGGTTTTGTTTTATCTTCGTTTGCTTCTATGGTATGATGTATTAATGCAAGCACACGTTTTCGGGCATCCTGCATATCAGACTGCTGCACGACCCGGCCGTCCACAATATAACTCCTGATGAGGGGGATGGCATTTGCGGGGGGAACCTGGCCCACAGGAAGAGTCCGGTGTTTATCGCAGACCAGCTGGTAGACCTGTTTTATCCCGCTTTTCTTTCCCCGTTTTGCCTTTGGCTTTTTATCTATCTCCACAATATCCATGGCAAAGTCGATGACAGGAGCGTTTGCGATTGCACCGCCAATCCCGAACGCATCTGCACAGTCCCGGTACGCGGTCACATCTTCTTTTGTAACGCCTCCTGACAGGAAGATTTTCACCCGGGAATACCCCTGAGAGTCCAGCTCCCAGCGTACCTCCTCGATAATTGAACGCATGTTGCCCCGGCGGGAGCGGGGTGTGTCGAGTCTCACTGCCGTTGCACCGCATCCGGCGGCACGAAGGGATTCCGTCTTTTCATCGCAATACGTGTCGCAGAGCATGATACGGGGGACATCGGCCGGGGCATCGCGGTCAAAGGCACGCCATGCATCTTCCGGCGTAGGGAAACACATCACCATCGCATGAGGCATGGTGCCTACGATAGGCATACCGTCAGGAGCACAGGTATTAGAAACGCCGTCGACACCACCAATCCACGCAGCACGCTCGATCATCGTCGCAATTGCCGGGTGCTGGCGCCGCGAACCAAAGGAATAGACGGGCCTGCCCCGGGCTTCGCATATGATATGGGCAGTTGCCGATGTGATCCCGGAGGCGTGACAGAGGAACCCTAGAATGGCGGTCTCGTACCGGCAGAAGTCACGGTAATGACCGGTAATACGAAGCACCGGTTCCCCCGGGTAGAAGAGTGTCCCCTCCGGCATTGCATCGACCGCGACCGGTACTCCAGAAAGGAGTGCCAGTACATCGGACAGACCGCATACAATCCCCCAGCCGTCCGGAAGTGCTGCGGCTGTTACTTCCATCGATACCAGGGGATTGACTTTTTCTTTCTCCAGGACTTCTTCAGTCCGGACAAAATAGATGTCGGTGCACCTACCCTCTTTTATCGTTTCATCGCTGACGGTATCGAACATGCCCATAGGAAGATATTGGAACCGGGATATTCTTACATTTGATGGTTTAAGCTGCGCTAGGTATTAGTGCCGGGGCACACAACCTTTTGACGAAGATATATGGTCCGGCACGCACTTACCCCCGGGATTTCCGCAAACGTTTCAGGAGGTCATCCCTGATGCTTGGTATCATCGGTGGAACAAGCCTTCTTTTCTCAACACTTCCGACGTTGGAAAAAAAGAGTATTGCCACGCCCTATGGCAATGCGGATCTTCTCTGCGGCGACATTGTGATCCTGATGCGCCACCAGTACGGCCGGCCACCCCACCGGATCAATTACCGGGCAAACCTCGCCGCTATGGCTGTTGCTGGCGTTGACCGGATTATCGCATTCGGCTCATCGGGGTCGCTCAAAAAAGAGATACCGCCCGGCACCATCCTTATCCCTACTGATTATGTCAGTTTAACCGATATCCCCTCGATCCATGATCATGCCATCGAGCATATCATGCCGGAACTGAAACAGGCACTTGCCGAAAAACTGTCGCATGTTATCCCAGAAGCACGGCTCGGTGGCGTATATGTCCAGACCCGGGGACCAAGAATTGAGACCGTTGCTGAGGTAAAAGCACTTGCCGGCATTGCTGATGTTGTTGGTATGACCGTTGCGTCTGAAGCAACGCTTGCATGCGAACTTGGCATGGACTTTGCTGCACTCTGCACAGTCGATAATTATGCAAACGGCCTGAGTGATGTCGTGCTCTCCTACGACCATATCCTCTCCACATCAAAGACATACCGGCACCGGACCGAAGAGATTGTTACCGCAATTATCCGGCAGATGAGCTAATCAAAGAGGAAATCACAATGACAGAAACAGCAGATATCTTCGGTAAGAAAAAATCGGTATTGATTACGAATGTTGTTGATAGTTCCGGACCGGTTGACATCTTCATCGATGGAACGGAGACTATTATCGCTATCGGTGAGGGGGTCCGGAAACGGTACCGGGGCGAAGCGGAATTTATTATCGACGGCGACGGTGCACTCGCTCTTCCGGGGTTTTCCAATACCCACACCCATGCAGCCATGTCGTTGTTACGCGGCTATGCTGACGATATGATCCTGCAGGACTGGCTCACCCAGAAAATCTGGCCGCTCGAAGCGCACCTAACCGGTGAGGATGTATACTGGGGAACAAGACTTGCCTGCCTTGAGATGATCCGCACCGGCACGACGGCTTTCAACGACATGTATTTTTTTATGGAAGATGCGGCCCAAGCAGTGGATGAGGCGGGTATCCGGGCGCTCCTCTGCTATGGGTTTATAGACCTTGGCAATGCCGAGAAACGGGAACACGAATGTAAGGAAACTGAATCGTTAGTTCAGCATATACGGAAGATGAACAACCCCCGGGTCCATGCCGCCGCCGGGCCGCATGCGCCTTATACGGTTTCTCCTGAAGGACTGAAATGGTGTGCGGCATTTTCCCGTGAAGAAAATGTCCCTGTCCATATACACCTGTCCGAGACCGAGAAAGAAGTAAACGACTGCATTGCCCAGCACGGCAAACGGCCGGCGGCACTGCTGGACGAGTGTGGTATCCTGACACCAAAGACAATTGCAGCGCACGGGTGCTGGCTTGATGATGACGAATGTGCACTACTGGGGAAACGTGGGGTGCATGTCTCTCATAACCCGGTAAGCAACATGAAACTCGCCACCCACCGTGCACTGCCCTACCCGCAGCTTGTCGCCGCCGGGGCAAACGTCTGTATCGGGACGGACGGATGTGCATCAAACAACAATCTCGACCTCTTTGAAGAGGTAAAGACTGCCGCGCTGCTGCAGAAATTTTTCTGGAACGATCCGACCATCCTTCCGGCACCGGCGGCGCTTGCCATGGCAACAACAAACGGGGCAAAGGCGCTTGGTTTTGGTGCCGGTTCTCTTGCTGAAGGGGCGCCGGCCGATATTATCCTTGTCGCAACCAGGACGGCATGCAACACACCCCTCCATAATACCGCCTCCAACCTTGTGTACTCCTGCAGCGGTGCCGCCGTGGAAACCACAATATGCAACGGCCGTGTGCTGATGCTGGAACGTGAGATCCCGGGTGAAGACGAGATTCTCACAAAGGCAGCGTATGCGGCAGCACATCTTGTCAAACGGGCTCAAAGTCCTGCGTGAAACAACCGATTCTTTTCTCTTTTAGTACGGTTTAAAAGGGACCCATCCGACACATCTTTACCATTTCACACCGAACCGGTGAAGTATGACGTGTTGCGATAATCACCCGGACCATGCACACAATACAACATGCAAGGTCTGCAAATCAGAATACTGCCATGACTGTCATCCTTCAACCCTTGGTATCTGCGAAAAGTGCGCGTATAAGGTACTTATCGGGCTTGTCGTCATCATGGTGATCGTTTCGTACATAGCATGGTTTGGCGTGCTCTAACTCGCTCTCTTCCGGCAGATGGGATATAACCGCCGGATCTCCACCTTTCAAAAAACGTGTTGTGCCTCCTTTGGACGTTAAAGAGTAAGTACGATGCCACCCGATATCCCCTCCGTTGATCAGGAACCAGCGATCTGCCACATGCCGGCCCTTACAGTCACCTCCACCGAAAAACGTATCGTCCTTCTGATTGCGATTCTTGCCGGTTTTCTCACGCCGTTTGATGCATCAGCCGTAAATATCGCGCTTCCGACAATTGGCTCCGCATTCCACATGGACGCAATCTCGCTCTCGTGGGTCGCGACCGCCTATCTTCTTGCATCAGCTGTATTCCTTGTCCCGTTCGGGAAGATTGCCGACATCTGGGGAAGGAAAAAGATCTTCCTGTGGGGCATCTGCGTCTTTGGTGCGGCCTCGTTTATAATGACACTCGTCGCGACTGAACACCAGATGATTACCGTCCGGATTATCCAAGGGATCGGTGCCGCCATGATTTATGGCACCGCGATTGCCATCCTGACGGCAGTCTTTCCTCCGGGGGAGCGGGGAAAAGCGCTTGGCATCTATATCACCTCTGTATACCTGGGCCTTTCTCTCGGGCCCTTCCTTGGGGGTGTCCTGACCGATCAGTTCGGATGGCAGAGCATTTTCTATATCAACGTCCCGATTGCCATTGCCGCTGCCATTCTTATTGTCTGGAAACTCCGGGGAGAATGGGCGGAATGCAGAGGTGAAAAATTCGATCTGGCCGGGTCGCTTATCTACAGTGTGGCGCTCGTTTCACTCATGTACGGGTTCTCAGTACTTCCGGATATTTCCGGTGAAGTACTGGTGGTTGCTGGCATTCTTCTGATTGGTTTTTTTGTCTGGTTCGAGCAGCGCCTCGCACATCCGGTCCTCAACATGCAGTTATTTTTCAAAAGCCGGGTCTTTGCATTCTCGAATATTGCCGCACTGATCAATTATTCAGCAACCTATGCGGTCGCGTTCCTGCTCAGCCTCGATCTGCAATATACCAAGGGATTTTCGGCTGAATACGCCGGTTTTATCCTCATCGCCGCCCCGTTCTTCCAGATGATCGTCTCTCCCTTCGCGGGCAGGCTTTCCGACAAGTACGATTCCCTGATACTCTCCTCTCTTGGGATGGGGCTCACCGCATTCGGCCTCTTCCTGTTTGTTTTCCTCGATCAGACAACGCCGCTCTGGTACATTATCGTCGTCCTGATAATCCTTGGCATCGGCTTTGGACTCTTTTCATCCCCGAACATCAACGCCATCATGAGTGCGGTGGACAAGAAGTATTACGGCGTTGCCTCCGGCATTAACTCAACCATGCGTCTTTTAGGGCAGATGCTCTCGATGGGTGTTGCCATGATGCTCTTTTCCATCATCATCGGCCAGGTTGAGATTACCCCGGCAAATTACCCGCAGTTTACGCAAAGCCTGCACTGGGCGTTTATCCTCTTTACCGTGATGTGTGTTGCCGGGATCTTTGCTTCTTTAGCCCGGGGAAAAAGAGAAGGGCAGAAGATCGTTGAGGGATAATCCGGCTCTGTAGCATTTCTCAGTTACCGATCAGGCTGAAGATCACATCCTTGATCACGCCGGACTATAATTCAACACACCTAATATACCGGTTTTTTGAAATTATGATGTCTCTCCTCACGGTTTTCATCATAAATGGATAAGGAGACGCCGTACCTGAGCTATTTTGCCATCTTTTAGCATGGCTTTCTAAAAGAGCCCGATTTTTGTCTGTCCCTATGCGTGGTTTACCGCTCCCTGCAGGGTATATTCTTTCGACGTAAGATATGGGGATATAGACCAATTACGTGTTCAATATCACACCGGTGATTTTTGTCACAGTTTTCAATCGGCGTATATTTTATATTAATATTAGTATATATACAGTTTGGAAAAAAGCTGGCGGAGAAAAAAAATACTGGCTCCCGGTCAGGGAGATCTTCGGTACCCTATCAGGACTCACGATCTCTTTTGTTGTTCTGATCGTGGTTTGAGGCATCCTGCCGGGTCAAAAACGAACGATCTTTAAGTTAAAAATCTCGATCTTCAATGCTTTCCTTTTTTTGCCGGGCATTCGCGTGAAGTATCATCAATCTCAAGATAGTTTGCCCCCCATTTGCAGAGCTCCCGCAGGATCGGGATAAGGGTTTTTCCAAAATCTGTCATGGCGTATTCCACCCGCGGTGGGACTTCAGGGTATACTGTCCGCCGGATCACGCCATCCTTTTCCAGTTCGCGGAGCTGTTTGGTTAGCATTTTTGTGTTGACGCCGGGCAGTCCTTTCTGCAACTGATTAAACCGCAGCACGTCGTCACCAAGGGCCCAGAGGATAAGGGGTTTCCATTTGCCGCCGATCACGTCAAGAGCGGCCTCAACCGGGCAGTGGAACGTTTTACCATTCTTCGTGTAGGTCATGGTTACTCCAATGAAAGTATATTACAATTTTACCTGTATTGCATATATATTCAGTTAAGGCCGACTTTAACCTAATGGTTCAGATTGCCCTTGAAGAAGGATAGTATGTTTGACTAGCACTCTCATGGCGTTCTGTCAGGATCCCCCGTGTATTTCGCGAGGAGTGAGAAAAATGGAAAAGAAACAGATTGGAAATAATTTTTTTATCCCGATGCCGGTCGTTCTGGTAGGGACAAAGGTAGAAGGCAGGGACAATTTCATGGCAGTAGGCTGGTGCGCACGGGCGAACGGAAATCCCCCGATGATCCTCTGTGCAATGGGGAGCCAACACTACACCACAAAAGGCATTACAGAGACTAAGACCTTCTCAGTGAATATCCCCTCTACGGACCTGCTGGAGAAAACGGACTACTGTGGTATCGTGTCCGGAGAGAAAACCGACAAGTCCCACGTATTTGACGTCTTCTACGGGTCCCTGAGAACTGCGCCGATGATCAAAGAGTGCCCGGTTACCCTTGAATGCAGGCTTTTCCAGACGGTACTGTTACCCACTCATTCAGTCTTCATTGGCGAGATTGCCGGGGTATATGCAGATGGTAAGGTTATGAAAGACCAAAAGCCGGACTTTACGGCAATCGATCCGCTCTTCCTGACGATGCCCGACAACCGTTACTGGACACTCGGGAACTACGCCGGTGACGCGTGGAGTGCCGGGAAAAAACTCATCAAAGGATGATCCCATGACGAAAGTAACTATACTGGTAGGAAGTCCGCGGAAGAGCGGCAGCACCCGCATCCTTGCCGGGGAAGCGGAACGGGGTCTGAAGGAACAAGGTATCGCTGTTGAGACTGTTTTCTTAAATGACCTCAAGATCAAGGGGTGCCAGGCCTGCTACTACTGTAAGAAAAACGATGTCGCAGCATGTGCGGTTAAGGACGATATGCAGCAGGTTCACCAGCTGATGCAGGAATCTGACGGCTTGATGGTGGCATCACCCATTTACTTTGCCGGTGTAACAGCCCAGACCAAACTGTGGCAGGACCGGATGTTCCCCTATATTAGTATGAACCTGGCTCCGAAACTCCCTCCTACAAAGAAAGTCTCGTTTATCTTCACCCAGAACCAGCCGGATGTCCACCTGTTTGAAACACCCATCAGGACGTTTATGCATATGGTGGGTTTGACTGGCTTAACGGTGAAGGATTATCTCATAGCCTATGATCTTGATGCCGGGGTCAAGACTCCGGTAACAGAAAACAAGGTATTCATGGACAAGGCATACGAGATGGGCCGGGATTTATTGCGATGATTTACCGGATTGTGTATATGTTTGCCGTCTGAGTTTGTGTAGCATTATTTTTTTTAACTCTTCGCATAAAGTGTCCGTATTAAAAAAAGATTAGTTTCCGTTCTTCCGGAACAGGACGATAACACCGCACAGGCCGAGTGCACCGATGACTGGTATTGTATCGAATCCGGATTTCGGTGTATTGGTTGG
>CAYPEQ010000035.1:0-23458 GCA_964409915.1 uncultured Methanoregula sp.
TATTTATCATGCCAGCGGTGCTCTCTCTCATGGGGCAGTTTACCGAATGGCTCGACAAAAGAAAGCAACATAAACAGAAAGAGAATAGTACACATTCACCGTGAAATCTGAAATGATAGTATTACAAAAATCTCTCTATTTATTTGTAAAAATCCAATGAAAAGTTACATTCTTTTTAAATCCTATTTATGTACTCTTTCATCCTTCGTGCCGCAAACCGGAACCCATTTGGATAACATGATATTAATTGAGCAATAACCTCTACAGTAAGTGCATCCTCGCATGAATTCCCTGACACGTACGGTCGCTCTCATCCAGATGAAAGTAGGACCGGATCCGGACAATAACCTCAAGACCGCACTTGAGCATGTCGAAAATTCTGCCCGGAACGGGGCACAGTTCATCTGTCTCCCCGAATTATTCCGTACCCGGTACTTTCCACAGCAGATAGGCGTGCATGCAGAGCAACTAGCCGAGACTATCCCCGGTGAATCAACGCAGGCTTTTGCCCGGCTCGCCCGTGATTATGCGGTAGTTATCATTGTCCCGGTCTTCGAACGATCGCCCCAGGGACGGTTCTATAATGCAGCGGTCGTAATCGATGCCGATGGAAGTCTTCATGCTCCCTATTATAAGGTTCATATTCCTCAGGACCCGAAATTTTTCGAAAAAGGCTATTTTTATCCCGGAGATCACTACGTCGTGTATGATACTCAATATGGACGAATTGCCGTTCTTATCTGCTACGACCAGTGGTTCCCCGAAGCGGCGCGGTGTGTTGCCCTGAACGGTGCGGAGATCATCTTTTACCCGACTGCAATCGGCAATCCATGCACTGATCCGCCTTCAGAAGGAGAGTGGCAGGAAGCCTGGGAACTTATCCAACGAAGCCACGCCATCGCGAACAGCGTGCACATAGCTGCCGTTAACCGTACAGGTCAGGAAGGTAATATCCGGTTCTTCGGGGGATCGTTTGTCTGTGATGCTTTTGGGAAGCTGCTCGCAAAGGCAGGAGATACCGAAGAAACAATCATGGCAAGTATTGATCTTGGAATGAACAACACGATCCGGGATTCTTGGGGATTTTTCAGAAACCGGCGCCCTGACACCTATGGAGCCGTTACTGCACGGGTTCCTGAACACGACGCGACTGCGCCAATTCCCCGAGCCGGGGATACGCCAAGGAAATTGGGCTTTTTCATGCCCGCCGAATGGGAACAGCACGATGCAGTGTGGTTATCGTGGCCGCGTAATAAAAATACCTTTCCCAACCTTACCGCAGTAGAGGATGTATATATCAGGTTTATTGCAGCAATCGTCCCATCTGAACGCGTAGAAATATTCGTTCCCACAGCCGCAATAAACAGAAGCACAAAAATACGCCTGAAGAGCGCTGGTGTGGATCTCTCCCGGGTTACGATCCGGACAACTTCCTATTCAGACGTGTGGATTCGCGATTATGGTCCGACATTCGTGATTAACCCGGCACTAAAAAGACTGGCGATGGTCCGTTGGGAATTCAATGCCTGGGGTGAAAAATACGAAGATCAGATCGCTGACGGTTGTATCCCGGGTGAGATGAACAGGTCGCTTGATTTGCCGGTTTTCAGGCCGGGTATTATTCTCGAAGGAGGATCCATTGACACGAACGGTAGGGGAACAATACTAACCACCCGTGCCTGCCTTCTCAATCAGAACCGGAATCCGGATCTTACAAAAGAAGAGATCGAAGGGTATCTTACCGAATACCTAGGTGCTGTAAAAATAATCTGGCTTAACCGGGGAGTGGCCGGTGATGATACCGATGGTCATATAGATGATATCGCACGGTTTGTTTCGCCATCAACAATTGTCTGTGCATACGAAGAAAACCCGGACGATGAAAATTATGAAGTATTAAAAGAAAATTATGAGATCCTTACTTGTGCAACCGATCAGGAGGAAAACCCATTCACGATTATAAAACTCCCCATGCCAGCTCCTGTTGTTATAGGGGATGAACGTTACCCGGCAAGTTATACAAATTTCTATATCGGCAATACGACGGTCATTGTTCCGGTCTTTGATGATCCTTCTGATAAAAAAGCGCTCCGTATCATCCAGGATCTTTTCCCGGAACGGACGGTAATAGGTATTACTGCACGGGCGATGGTAGAAGGGTTCGGGACATTCCATTGTGGAACACAGCAACAACCCCACTTATGAGATTTTTAAAAATTAGAATCCTTGAATTTTTAATCAACTGAATTAAGATAGTTTGTTTCTTTTGCCACGTTATGATTCCCCAAAAAAATTAATTTCGTTTTACCAAAACCAGCCCGGCAATGCTGATTCCAGCGATGACAGTAAAAACAGAAACCGGAGATTGTGTCGTTGTTCCCACCGGTGCCGGAGTACTTGATACCGGTTGTTGTGCGCTAGCAGTGGATGAGACTGTGGGGGGTACCGTAGTCTGGAGTTCGGTTGAAGGGGTGCTATTTATGGCAGATGCAGCTGTACCGGAAGCAGTACCAGTCACTGATACCACGGATGTGGCTGTTCCGGCAGTCGTACTTGTTGCTGATATGCCAGAAGTCGTTGTGCTGGGTGTAGTAGTAGTTATTGATGCTCCGGGTGTAACCGTAACGGAAGGATTGGCAGTGGAATTTGTGGTCACTGAAACCCCAGAAGTTGTCGAAGTGTGTATGGACATGAAATTTGCCGAAACAGGTGTCACGAAAACAGCCAGAATCAGAAGCAGAATAACCGGCAGCACAAGTTTCAAAGACAATCTATGAGTCATAAGTGACAATTAGATTTCCGGAGATATGAGAGTTATGGCCGAGAGGATATTTGAAATTCCCCTTTATGAGGAGGGTATACCTCTCCGAATTTACGTGCCTGTGGGCAATCTACAGATTCCTGCCATAGTGAGATTTTATATCAGGCCAGATTCTGTTGACGTAAGAACTCAATGACTTCATTTATGTCAGGAACGCTGTGGACCGGGTAAACCTTTACAAACCTAACCCGCTGGCTTTCGTCCACAATAACATTTGCTCGCTCCGAGAATCCATTTGCGCTCCTGAATATCCCGTATGCCGATGCTACTGCACCGTGAGGCCAGAAATCACATAACAGGGGGGTTTCAGTGATCTTGAGCTCCTGTGCCCATGCTTTTTTGCACGGAACCGAATCGACACTAATTCCGACTGCCGTGGTGTTAAGCGATGTCAGAATATCCCTGTTTTCTTCTAGCGATTTCATTTGGCTTGCACAAAATGCAGTCCATGCTAACGGATGAAACGAGAGAAGAACCCGTTTTCCCGTTTGTTCCCTCAGATCAAATGTCTTGTCATCGTGATCCTTGAGCGAGAAATTCGGTGCCGGATCTCCGGGCCGGATCATAGGTAGCTGTTCCATTATGTCACCTGCATACTTCAGAATACATACAGCGGATATATGATGGTTCGCCTTGCGGAAGTCACGGACTTGTGGGTAATACCGTATAAATTACCTAGATCGTGAAAGACCTGAAGACGAAGAGGGGGAATTTTTTACTTTCTTTTTCGGGGCGTTTTCCAGCCGGATCTGGTCCAGCTCGGGTTCAAACCAGATCCCGATACATTGCCTGACTACACCAAGACCCGCATCACTGTCAAGGAATATCGCACCAATGATAGCCTCAATGGTATCAGCAAGAATTGTTTCTTCACCGGATCGCCAGAGTTCTTTTTCCCCTCTCCCAAGCCGGATAAACTTTTTGATTTTAAGGCGTCTGCCGATTTTTGCAAGGCTTGTGTTGTCCTCTAGTTGTTCCTTAGTCTGCGTTATTGACCCCTTTTCCTGCAGTCCCTTTTCCATTAAAAACAAAATAAGGCTGGTCTTGAGAACGGCATCCCCAAGAGTACTATAAGCTTCCTGTGTCAGGCAGATCCGGTTTTTCTGGATGAGTTCATTTGCATAGGCAGGGTGTGTCAGAGCACGGATAAGGTGCTGCGGCTCAAAAAAATGATACCCTATAATACGTTCTATTGCCAGAAGATCGTCTTTTTTTTCCATAATCTACACTATTCCGTAAGCAGAAAAACGAGATAAATGCCATCCCCCGGTCTTCCCGGGAACAATTAAACCATTGGATATTTTTCCACCTATGTCCGGTGAAAAACGAGCGATTCAGAGTTCATACAATAACGTTTTCCCGTTGGGGGTGGACCATCCTCAAAAACATGACCAAGATGTGCTCCACATCGTGCGCACAGGACTTCTGTTCGGATCATATGCTGGGATGTGTCCGACCGGATATGGATATTAAGCGGCGAGACCGGATCATTAAAACTTGGCCAGCCTGTGCCAGAATCAAACTTGGTCTCTGAAAGGAAAAGAGCGGTCCCGCAGCAGACACATCGGTAAATCCCATGCTCCTTGCAGTTATGATATTTCCCGGTAAAAGGATACTCGGTTTCCTGCCTGCGCGCCACGCCAAATTGCCGGGGGGTCAGCTGAGCCTGCCATTCTGCATCGGATTTCTCTATCAGTGTAACGTGCTCAACTTCATTTTTTTCCGGATTAAAAATGGAGATAGTTCCGTCTTTATTTCCTGCAGTGTTTGTAATCATCCCGAAGAATGCCTCCTTCACCTTCTAATCGGGGCTCGGGATAATAGACTTTCCGGTAGTGGCCATTCGGTTATAATCCAAAAAAACTCAGGATACGGCGTTTTGGATCCTTATAGAAGATTTTTGCGCCGTCCTTGATATTCCGGACGTCTTCAATGGTGTACAATAGATCCGGGTATTCGCGGGAGATGAGCGAAAGTAGCTTAGAGAGCTCTTTTCTTGGGACGATCATGAAGATGATACTGACTGATCCGGAAAAACTGCCGGTGCCTTCAATTCGTGTCATGCCGTAGCCCAGCGCTGAAAGGCGTGTCATAATAATCTGGGGATCTTCAGCTGTAATGAGTCTGACAATAACAAAGCCAATTGATATGAGATTCTCAATCTCCATACCAAGGACTGTTCCAATACCGTATCCTGCAAGATAGGAAAAAAGGTTCCAGAACTGCGTCAGGTTAGTTAGCACGAGTCCGGTGGAAATCAGCCAAACTCCTGTCTTAACAATACCGACATATGCAGCGAGGTTTGCATGCCCCTTACTGATGTATATTGTTCTGACCGACTCTAGACTCGCTTCAAAAATCCTTGCGATGAGGATCAGGAGGGGTATTGCCGCTGCCGCCCAAAAGGTTCCAAAATCCATGCGCTGTTTCGCTCCTAACCACAGTAATCGAACAGGATCAATTGTATATCTTACGGAAATAACCATCCTGTGTGGCCTTATTCTGTCAGAGATCCTGCATCAGAATATCCATCACTTTAATCTCATTCACTGCCACACAGCGGGGGGAGGAGTTTACTTGTGACATTCCGGTGTCAGCAATGCGGAAAATGCTGTAGTCATATGGGGGATCTTATCCGGATCGAAGAAGAAACCGGCCATCTGATGTTCCGGATCCGGTTTACCTCCACGGGTAACGAGATGGATGTAATGGTCGACGAGGATAAACAGGCACTTTTCCGCGAGCAGGATCTCAAAGAATCACAGCCCGGCGCCTGTCCTCTTCTCAGGTTAGACAAGAATAAAAAGGCACTATGTACTATTCACCATTCCCGCCCCGATCTTTGTAGGATCTATGCTTGTTTTCGTCTCCTTATTCTCGGTCCTGATGGCGACCATCGAGGTCGGGTGCAGGAGGGAACACGATTTTTTTCCACCATGGATGCAAATCTTCGACGAATTTGGCAGACCGAGATCGAATGTGCGACAATCCCGGACGAGGCTGTATGGGAAAATTTTGTTAAAGAAGTTTTTGAACACGCCGGATACCGGGTTATATTATAAACGATTTTGTTGAAAGTATTCCTTTCGCATAGCTGTAAGAAGTTCTGAGGGAATTCTTTCCCAAATACACCATTGATGAGCAGATGGATGGAGAACGACCCGAGATACTTTCACGGTTCACGGCGGATATTTATAACGGTTTTTCACAAACGATTTTCCTGAATGAGAAAAGGTACACACATTGTAATTGGGATTCTGGCTTTTTTTGTATATACGTACCTGCTCAATAGTATTCACGCAATTCCCGTGGACTTTTTTTTCCTCGGTTTTTGTGCAGTTATTATCGGATCAATCCTGCCAGATACACTGGAACCAGCGACAAACTCAAAACACAGGGGAGTATTTCATAGCTGGCGGGTACTGAAATGTATTGTGAGTATTTTTGGGTTTTCTTTAGTAATCAGCTTAATATTATCGCTGCCTGATGTAACCAAATTGATTGTCTTTGGCATCTCCTGTTTTGCTCTTGGATATTCCTTTCATCTTCTTGCAGACTCCACCACAAAAAGGGGCCTCCCGGCATAAGAAGAAGAATACCAGACTGGCTAATCCTGTTTGCCAAGAACACCGGCAACAGCGTTACCGAACTCCAGGGTCCCGGCAGATCCGCCGATATCCCGGGTCTTGATGCCGGATGCCAGAACTTTACCAATAGCGAATTCTATTTGTCCGGCCCCTTCTTTGTCGCCAAGATAATCGAGTAGCATTGCAGCGCTCCGTAACGCTGCCACAGGATTTGCTAGGTTTTTACCGGCAATATCCGGGGCACTGCCGTGAACCGGCTCAAAAAGGGCATGTCTGTCGCCGATATTGGCACTTGGCACAAGGCCAAGACCCCCCACGAGATACGAGGAAACGTCAGAGAGGATATCACCAAAGATATTTGTGGTTACAATAACATCGTATGCTTCGGGATGCTGAAGGATATCGAGACTGAGGGCATCGATGAACTTGTCATTGTAAACTACTCCCGCCTTATTTGCCTCAGCTTCGCAGATGTCCCGGAAGAAAACATCAGATTTGAGGACATTTGCCTTGTGCCCGATAGTAAGTTTTCCTTTCCGCCGGTGTGCACACCGTAGTGCTGCCCGTGCAATCCGTTCGGTTCCGGCCCTGGTCACGACCCGGAGCGTTGTCGCACGATCCTGTTCTATCTCTTCTATTCCCGAGTACAAACCTTCCGTGTTCTCCCTGACGATCATAATGTCAAAACCGTCTCCCCGGACTGGCCTCAGGTTTGCGAACAGGTCGAGGGCTTTACGGATCCGCAAAACGACGCTCTGGTAATCTTTCATGGGGGGTGTTGTTACTGCACCGAACAATACAGCATCCGCATTTTTGAGTGCGGCAATATCGTTGTCTGCACAGGGGCACCCGGTGTGTTCCCAGCGCCCGTACCCTACCTCAACCGGGAAGAAGTCATACTCAGGGTGGAGGAGTGTGAGTACCTTTTGGGCGACCGGGATTACTTCGTGTCCGATCCCGTCACCTTCGACAATGGCAATCCGGGTCATTGTTTCCTCCAACGGTTGACCAGTTCCCCCACAGACCGGGCAATCTTCGCAGGATCCGCACCCCAATGGACAATGGCACCGAATTTCCCGTTCCAAATACCTATACCTTCACGTTCGGCCCGGCAACACCTGGCGATGAATGGTTCTTCTTTTACCTGATCCAGAGGACAGATATTCTCGAGAACAAAATTCGTCCCATAGCATTCAGCACAGAATTGCTTTGCGGTAAGACATCCGGCGACCCGTTCACCGCCAAAGAGAGGATCTGCATCCAGTGTCTGTGCATATCCTGCGGCCCTGCAAGGATAGATATCTGCAGGCACCAGGGTAATGTCACGGATGTGGTGGTTGAAAACTACCGAAAGTTCCCCAAAAAGACCGATTGCCTCCATTTCCTTAAGGCTCGCCGAAAGGGTCGGCCGGGGAGGAATGACATCATAGACGTGAATCTTCAGGAATCCCGATATATCGGGATCGAGTACAAATGTTACATGCTCATCAAGGCCAGTAAAAATGGTGCACCGGTACCCGCTTTTAGATGCTAGTCGTACTAGAAGAGCCCGATCATTGAGCTGCACTTTCTCCCGGAAACAACAAACGTCTTCAGATGTTGCGAGAACTTTTGAGGAGATGACCTTCCGCATTATACTCTTAGTTCCCGGATCAAGTGTGACTTCCAGCAGCTCGTATCCATGGTCTGTCTCGTGTAGGAGATACCGGCTCAATGAATAGACTACATCGCCACAGGGCCGGGATGAAGCCATTCCCACATATTTGCAGTGTTCCGGGAATATCACCGGTGAGCCCTCCAGTATTGAACAAGACCACCAGCCATAAGGATTTCCTGCATACGCGGAGACAATGGGCGGATAATGTGCCGTTTCCCGCCAGGATCAACCCATCCTCCCGAGAGGTCAAATACAATCGTGCTTCCTTCTTCACAAGCCAGATCGGATTCGATAAGCGGAAGGCCGATATTAATTGCATTCCGGAAAAATATCCGTGCAAAAGACGGAGCGATAACAGCAACAACCCCGGCCTCCCGTAAGGCTAGAGCTGCCTGTTCCCGTGACGAGCCGCATCCAAAATTTTTTCCGGCGACAATTATAGCACCTTTGAGACGGGGGGCAAGAGAGGCATCAAGATCCTCGAACACATGAGTTGCCCAGATGCCATAATCCTTGGTCCGCAAGTACCTGCCAGCGATAATAACATCGGTATCGATATCCGCCGGGAGACACACGGCAGTTCCTCTGCCCTGCATTATCCTACCTCCGGCGATGTTATCTCGCCTTTGAGAGCGCTTGCCGCGGCCGTTGCCACGGATCCGAGATAAATTTCTCCACCGACACCCATACGGTTTTTAAAATTCCTGTTGGCCGTCGAGAGACAGACTTCACCTTCCCCAAGTACCCCCATATGGTAACCTAGACAGGGACCGCATCCAGGAGTCCCTATAGTACACCCGGCCCCGATGATATCAGCGAGCACCCCGGTCCGGATTGCCTTTTCCAGAATTGTTGCCGATGCCGGTACGACAATTGTCCTTATAGCTACTTTCTTTCCCTTGACAATCCGGGCAAACCGGGCAAGATCGGAATACCGGCCGTTCGTGCAGGTGCCGACAAAGACCTGATCGATTGGTACACCTGCAACTGCATCCACGGGTTTTATCGTGTCCACACGGTGGGGGATAGCAACAAGTGGCACTACATCGCTGAGATCAAAATCAACTTCCTGCCGATATGTACAGGATGCGGCTTCCTGGCTAGCGACATCATGTCCATGCTCTTTTAAGAAACGGATAGTCACGTCATCTGCATAAAAAAGCCCCGCTTTTGACCCGGCCTCTACAGACAGATTAGAAAGAACGAGGCGCTCATCCATGGACAGATAATGCGCACCTTCTCCCACGAACTCAAGCGCCTGGTAGGTTGCGCCATCAGTGCCGAGTTTTCCCACATAGGCAAGCGCCAGATCCTTGGCTTCAGCAGCTCCCGTGAACCGCCCGGTCAGATGGATACCGATTGATTCAGGAACCCTGAACCAGGTTTCCCCGGTCAGCCAGATAGACGCCATATCGGTGGCACCAACGCCGGTTGCAAATGCCCCAAACGCCCCCAGGGTAACACTATGAGAGTCTGCACCGACAACAATCTCACCGGGCAGGACAACGCCTTCACCCATCAGCTGATGGCAGATACCACAACCGATATCGGAGAATTGCATAGACGCTCTTTTTGCAAAACCCCTGAGATCGTGCTGGAGTGTTGCCGTTGTGCTATTGTTGGCCGGTGCTATGTGATCGAACTGGATATGATAGTCGGTGTCTTTTCCGAGCCTGTCCCCGCCCATGTTTTTCCATGCTTCCAGGGCAAGGACGCCGGTACCGTCATGGGCATATGCCCTGTTGACTTTCCGGTCGACATATTCACCAGCGGCTGCTCCAAGAATTCGTTCGGAAAGGGTACTCATGCCGTGGTCTCCCGTTGCGCCCTCCGAATAAGTTTCTGGAGAATTTCGGGGGTGATACTGCATTTCTGCTCGGAATGTTCCTTGACGAGATCAAGCACCCGGCATATCTGGGCTTCGGAAAGATCCTCGCCAAGCGATGCAATGACATGTTCAAGCGCTTTTCTCCCGGTATGTTTCCCTAAGATAAAGTGCCGCTCGCCACCAACCAGATCCGGGGGGAAGTACTCGTACGTTGCAGGGTCTTCCAGAATTGCTGCTATGTGGATGCCACTCTCGTGTGAAAACGCAAGTTCTCCGGTAACCGGTTTGTTTTTCGGAAGCGTGATACCAGAATACTTTTCCACTTTTCTAGAGAGCCCTGATAGGTGCGAAAGATCATACCGGTCTATGCCACCTTTCATCCTGAGGATAACCAGCACCTCCTCCAATGAGGCATTACCGGAACGTTCACCGATACCATTAACCGTCGTGTGAAGCTGGAAAGCCCCGGCTTGTGCTGCTGTGACCGTGTTTGCAACTGCACAACCCATATCGTTGTGGCAATGGGCGCAGAACGGACGATCAACTGAAGAGACAAGGTCTGTCATGATCGTTCGCATCTCATCCGGGATCAGGCATCCGACGGTATCCGCAAAACTGAGCAGGACAGCCCCGTGATCGGCCGCTCGCCGGTAAACTTCCTTGAGGAAGACAATATCAGTCCGCGATGCATCCTCTGCCGCAAATCTGACAGAAACGCCATGGTCCCGGGCGAAATCAATCATGGCAAGCGCATCTTCAAGTACCTTTTCGCGGGGTTTCCTGAACTTAACCCTGATATGGAGATCTGATGTTGGGATAAAGATGGAAACCATATCGACACCACAGTCTATTGCGGCCGTGATATCCTCTTTTCTGGCCCGGGCAAAACCGCATATCCGTGCATCGAGCCCCAGGTTTGCAATTGTTTTTACACACTGTTTCTCGTTCTCAGAAACCGCCGGGAACCCGGCCTCAATCACTTCGACACCGACAGCATCCAGTGTCCTGGCGATATCTACCTTTTCTTCGCAGGAAAACGACACACCGGGTGTCTGTTCCCCATCACGTAGTGTTACATCACAAATCTCAATATTCCACGGTTTCATGATGAGCTCCTTTTGGGCATTGTGCTTCGACAACAACCGTTAGCAGACCATCCGGGTATTGGATAACATCTCGGAGGCGGCTTTCATCTTCAGCAAGACAGACTATCGGATCGGCCCAGTCAATGTAAGAGACAGGATTAATCACGGGTTGGCCTCCGGTCATCGCGGCGCAGTGATTGTTCATGACAATACACAGGAGAGAAAGCCTTTTTTCATACACATCGATAAGGGCGTTGAGACCGGAGTGAAGCAGTGCATAATCACCTATCAGTGCCACATGGGTACTCCGTGCAGCGACCGCGATACTCGAACCCATCCCATAACTGGCGACGCCCAGTTCATATGGCGGGTTCATGCTAAAAACCGAGCATCCCGCATCGCATATCAGGTGCATTCCTTTTTCCCTGACGATATCGAGCAGGGGCTTATACGGGCACACAGCACAGAAAGTCCGGCCAAACCCCCGATCTTCCCGTGATTCCGGCCGTCCCTGTGGATCCGGTTGTGCATGAGTACGGTGATCCCGGGCAAAGGACCGGCCATACTCATTCAACTTCAGAAACGCTGCGGCGCGCGCCGGTACAGGATTGACCGTCACGAGCCGGGAATCCCCGGGTGCAGAACCTGCACCCAGAATTCCTCCCTTCCACTGGTTCAATGGCGAGGCATCAGACCATGCAAACATCGTCCTGTAGGTTTCCTCTGCCGCAGTCACCCTGCCATGCATAGTCCAGGACGACTGGGCGAGTTTTCCTTTTCCCTGATCCCGGGGAACTGTAGATCCGGTGACTTCAGCGTCGAACAGCTGGGGCGTAAGCCGGAGCATGGCAACACGGGAAAAGCGTTCCGAAGCTTCAAGTGCAGATTCAACGCCGGTAAAACAGGTTTCCTTATCAGGCTCGATTACGGGAAGCTCTGCCATTTCCCCATAATAACGAGAATCCTGGGCAGTCTGTGAACCTTTAGCCTCGGGGTCGTCCCCGACGACAAGGAGTATACCTGCTTCAATACCTTGTACTGATGCCTGGAAAAGAGGATCCGCGCAGGCGTTCACCCCCACATTTTTTACAATTACTACCACGCGTTGACCGGAAAGGGAATCGCCCAGTGCATATTCGAGCGCGGTCTTCTCATTAATGACCATCTCGGCCCCGGTTAATGTGCCAAGCTCTGTCACCGGAAAGCCCGGTACGGTATAGTAGCGATCAGCACCTGCACGTATTGCCCGAGCCAGCGCCTCAACACCCCTCATTCGTCCCTCCCGGGCACGAGATCACAGCCCCCACACACGGTGCACATGGTCAGGGCACTTCCTGTATCAAGTCCGTTGCGGGAAAGGGCATAACTGTGTTTTGCGAAGAGTTTCTGGAGTCTTGCAGCAGTAGGTCGGGGTTGTCCTGCACACCCTGCAACAGGATTAAGCGGTCGGAGCACAGGGATCACGCCATGAGAGGTGAGCTTATCGATACAAGCCTCCATCTCTTCATCGGTCTCACCAAGGCCGACAATAACATTGGAGAAAACCCGGCCTTTTCCAAAGAGCTCTACAGAGCGGTCAAGAACCCGCCATATGAGATCATAGTCAAGACCAGGGCAGACCGTTGCAAAAAGGTCGGGAGTCGCTGCCTCGAGATTAAATTTTACTTCGGCAACACCGAGTGCACGGAGTTTATCCGGTGTATGATCAATAGGATAGATAGAGACACCTATCGGGAGGCCAAAGAACTTCAGGTGATCGATGACCTCACAAACGTATGCCTCCTCTTCCTCAATACTCTCAAGAACACCGCTTGTCAGCGATATGGTACTCACGCGGTGACGGACGGATTCAACAAGATCCATTATCTCTTCTACGGTCTTACGTTTCCCGGAGAGCCTAGGAACGGAACAATAGCGGCAGGAAAAGATACACCGCCCAGTAACCGTGATAAATGCCTGGTCCGGGCAGTGAAGCCCCGGCCGGAGCAGTCGCCCGGAAATAAGACGGCCCCCAAAATATAGGTCGGCAATCCCATCACCGCGGTGGATAATCTCGACCGGGGATGCCGGATTGAGTGCGAGTTTTACCCGGTGGCCGCCCATGGCAAAAAAGACCGAGCCTTTTCCACCGGCGCCGGGGCCTGCGGTGGATTTTGCAATAAAATCATCGGCAGGTTCTCCACTGAGCCTGGCAGAACCGGCCTCAAGCAACCGGGCTTTCAGCTCTTCCCATTGCATAATGCGAGTGCCTCCTCGTAAAGGGTATAAAATGGCAGGGCAGCCACTGCACCGGTAATTCCCCGCCCATCCATAACAATGCGAAGACAGGGGTCGTCAATTTCCCTTACAAGATCCGGCGTCACTTCTCCCCGCTTGACTTTTCTTGCATAATCCATGAGATTTTGTGATGGCGTAAATCCTGTATAGGCCGCCATACCAGTCTTTTCTGAAAGAGTATATTTTCGGAGCAACTCGCTAAACGTACTGATAAGAGTTTCCGGTTTTGTCGTGCCAAATTCAGCAACGAGACTAACACAGTTCTTTGTCCGGAACGCAACCGGGAAGAGCTGGACAATCGTGTGAGACAAATAGGAGGTGTGTTCATCTTCGACTGCTCTTGCAATGTTATGAACAAGAGTCCACGTCGCACCCTCTTCGGCAGTATCGGTGTCGTCCACTCCAATCAGTACACGCTGGCGCCGGGGCAGCCAGAGCGTCGCAGCTGCCACTTTTCCTCCGCCGGCGGGATCGCAGTGTTCCCGCAGTACTCCCCGTGCTGCGGCACGGCATGATGTGGCTCCCACACCCCCACCGCCCATACCAATATAGGTAACGGCAATCTCATTTCCTGAAACGGATACACCGGAAATGCCGGCCGGGAACCGTGATCCTTCAAGTGCAAGATTCACATCGCCAGGATGAATCAGGAACCGGGTTGTTGCCCCCACACACCGGACACTTTCGACAAGAGGGCTCTTGGCATAATGGTGCTGGGTCCACATCGCCCCTCCTATGCAGTCGAAAAATTCGACTAACTCAACTTTTCCGCCGGTATCATCTGCCACTGCCACGATCTGGGGATACCTTATGATGTAAGGTTCAGAGATGCTCACCATACAGACCCGCCGCCTCGATTCCCCGGTTGCCCCAGAGTACTGCTCCCAAAGCACCAATCCTCCCCTTTCTTCCGTTCCTGTCGAGAAACTCAACGCCGAGTCTCCGGGCTTCACGCTCGGCATGGTCGAGGGTAACAATCTCGGTTTTAAGTGCCTCGTGCATCGAAGAGTTCTCGACAGTACCAATGCCCCGGACAAATGCGATGCCGGTATCCTCCGAAAATGTATGTTCATCTATAAAAGAGCGAACGAATTCGCAAAGTGGTCCGATGCTTCCGGGACGGGAAGCGAAATTGAGTGCAGAACTGACGCAGTTTGTTGTTTTGTGGGGAACTTCGGGATTAAGCTGGATGAGACGCATACCGAGGAATTCAACTCCTTCGATTGTGCATGCTTCCGCACATTTGAGTGCAGTAACCCAAGTCGCACCTTCCTGTTTGGTATCCGTATCATCTATCCCAAAACAGACTTTCTCGTACTGGGGCGTAACGATCCTCACATGATTTGTCCGGGCGCCGCCGATTTTCAGGTCGTCTTCAGAGGGATATTCAGCCCGGATGACACCAGGAGCCTGCGGGAGGCAGGCAGCAATACCCACACCAGCTCCGGCAATGCCTGCCCATGTGGTAACAACCTCGTCATCTTTCACTTCCACCGCTTCCAGTGCCTGCCCGCCAATCGTTTCCGATGCTGGCCCGAAGTTGATCGCATGACTGCCGAGGTGTGCCCGTATCGTCATCATGTTTCCTTCTACGCTGCACGCGATCACTGCCCCGCCGGCACGGGAACGGTTCATGGCATCCCACTCTATGGTTCCCCGGGCATGGCACTGCTCAAGAATTTCAGCAAACCCCGTCTTTTCATCAACCATCACTAAAAATTTTTTCGAGAAAAACCGGCCAAATCGCTGCTTGACATCATCGGGAGTAAGTATGATCATATTATCGCCGAAATTTTCGTTAACAAATCAATCGGCAATAACACTATATATAGAATTCCATTTAGCTGAAAAAAAAGAAAAATTAAAGAACGTTTGAAAGTTCGATCTTGAACGGTCCAAGAGTACCGCCAAAGTTACCGGCCGAGATAAATTTCACGCCAGGGACCTGAACTGCAGCCTTGATACCTGCTCCCATCGCAGCAGCAACGCTCTTCTCGTCAATACCATCAATAACGATCTCGTAGACTGCTTTGACACCGGCCGGGACTTTACTGTCCGCAACTTTTTCACGGAGCGTGGGACAGTATTTCTCATTTGTCGATGCAGTCATGAATTTGTACTTTAGACTGCCAACCTTGGATCCGCTTGCAACAATGCCACCGGGGAAACTGGTGATAACGCCCTTAACTTCAGCAATAGCGTCTGATGCAGCCTGAGCGGCCATGAGCGCTGCCATCTGGTTCTCTCCCATGATAAAGAAGTTACCACCGGCAACACCCTTTACAATGCCGAATTCCTCCTCCCCGACATATTCACCGTTCATGATCGGGATCGCCCAGCACTTTCTGCCACCCACTTCTTTCTGGTACTCATACCCGTCACCAAAGAAATGAAGTTTTACCGGGATCTTCTCCTCAGCGGTAGTGATACCATTGAACACTGCTGAAGTAGGCGCAGTCAGTACGCATTCGGCAAGACGTTCCACGACCTGCTCCTTGAGTTTCTTCTTGCTCGCACAGATAAGAATCGAAACGCCGGGCCTTCCATCGGGTGTCTCACTGCCGGTAAGGATGCTCTCGATACCCGCTTCACAAGGACAGCCGATCGCTGAAGTTGCAAAGCCGGTTGCTTCCGTTGCGGCCTTGAGGGCCCAGTCTTTTGTTACTGCGGTGATAATAACCCGGCAGACCCAGGTGGGGAAAGCCTCCGCATAGGTGTTGTCAATAGTTACGCCATTAAGTTCCATACTATCATTACCTCAGAAATATACCAAAAGTACCTTGATTCTTACTGGATAAATTTTCTCATTTGATCTCGGTGTATCTAAGAGCGCACCGGAATTACGCTAAAAAGTACAATGGTTGTGTTTAACATGAACAAACCGCATATAAATAAAAATTAAAAAAAAATAATAAAACTACCGGGTTGGAGCGATATATTTCAGAACATTTATCTAGCTACTTTAACCACTCTTTTGATAATCGATTTTGTAATCGATCATAGCTGGTGCGTGAACCAATGACATTTGCAGTGCAGATCAATTCCGGTAAACGCACCGGCTGTAACAATGGTGTTGTTGCATGTCCTGTGGACGCGCTGGAACTTCACACGGTAGTTCCGGAGCCAATTGAAATCTGCACAGACCGGGATGAATTAACGATAATTCCGGGCTTAAAAAATGTGCTCCTAACCGCCGGGTGCGGTGAATGCGTCCAGACGTGTCCGCATGATATTATCAGGCTGACAGGGCCCTGGGAAACCAGAGCAAAGGCAAAGGTGCAATAGAGGAACAGCGTGAGGGTTATTTCATGGCATTGTTTCCAAAGTTTTCCAAAAAGAGAGATGGTGTCAACGTTGTGATGGAGCAGCGTCTCCTTCAGAACGTGAACAACCTGATTCTGAATTCAGAGACCTGCACGGGATGCGGTATCTGTGTCGAATCCTGTCCTGAGGATGCAATTGTCCTCGGACTTGTCGGTGCAGCCCGCCGGGGTGCGATTAACTATGCGACGCCGATTGATGTAGATGAGACCAAGTGCTCGTACTGTGGTGTCTGCGTAATTATGTGCCCGTTCAATGCATTGACTCTGAAAGTCGACAATCAGGAGCGGCTTCCCATTATCGAAAAAGAGGGATTCCCGCAGTTTGACATGAAGGCAGAGATCGATGAAGAAAAGTGCGTAAGGTGCACGATTTGCGAAGAGGTCTGCCCACGTGATGCAATCGACCGTAATGTTCCTGCATACGAGGGAACCTACAAGGGACCGGTTGCTGGGGCAAAGGATCGCCAGACGGCACTAACAGCAAAGACCACATTTACGGTCGATAAGGAAAAATGCACCCTGTGCGGTATCTGTGGTGCACTTTGTCCTGCTATAAAAGTCAAACATAAGGAATTTACCGCTGAAATCGGGAAAGTGGAAGGCGATGTGATCTGGGACGAGACGAAGTGCGATGCATGCAAAGTATGTGTCGAAGCCTGCCCTGAAGAATGCATCACTGTTGAACGCGAAGTAATCTCCGATAAAGTAAGCGGCAAGGTCAGCATTATACAAGATAACTGCTGCACATGCACGTGGTGCTCGCGTAACTGCCCGACCGAAGCAATTGCCGTCGAGAAAATATTTGAAGGCGACATCGAGTTCCACGCCGAAAAGTGCCCCGGCGGCTGCTCGACCTGCGCAGAAATCTGTCCTGCAAATGCAATCTATCTCCCTAGCGAGAAGCCAGCAGCAGAGATGGGACATAACATCGAAGCCAGCATTGCTGTGAACAAGGATTTCTGTATCCTCTGTGGTGCCTGCGTGAATGCCTGCCCCGGTGAAGATATAATCATCCTTCAGCGGACCGGCATTCGGATGAAAGGCACGGAAACGGATCTCTTCAAGAAGATCAAGGAAAAGCTCTTTACGAAGAGAACCTCGAAGGTCAAAGAAGGTATTGCCGGACAGGTCGGACTAAAAATGATGGAGAAGGCGTGAGGGAGGACGAGTATGGCAAAAACTAAAGGTTACCCGGAAGCGCTGGAGAAAAAACTCCACGATCAGCGGTATTACCGTGAAGACTCGAATCCTGACTTTATTAAGAAAGTCGAAGGAAGTTCACGAACCATCGCTCATATGTGCTACCAGTGCGGCACCTGCACCGGCTCGTGTCCCTCTGCACCCAGAAGTACCTACCGCATCCGCAAATTCATGAGGAGAGCTGTCCTTGGGCTTGAGAATGAGGCACTTACTGATCCGGATCTCTGGCTCTGCACTACGTGTTACAGCTGCACCGACCGGTGTCCGCGTGACATTGCACCGACTGACGTTATCATGTCCATGAGGAACATGGCATTCACCCGCGATATTATACCGGTGAACTTCCTCAAGACCGTGCAGGCAATCTATAGCTCCGGTCATGGTGTGCCCAATAATGATGTCAACCGTGCAGCCCGGGAAAAACTCGGACTTACCCGCGACCCGCCGACCACTCACATGTATCCCGAATATATGCCGGCGATTAGGAAGATCATCGACCACTACAACCTCAAGGCAAATGCCGACCGGATTGTCAAGGAACGGGAGGGATAAGAAAGCATGTCAGAATCCAAAGCTAACCACACGTTCGCGTTATACCTTGGCTGTATTGCACCGAACCGTTACCCGGGTGTAGAATCCGCATCCATCAAGGGCTTTAAGAAACTGGGTATCGATTTAGTTCCCCTAAAGGGAGCAAGCTGCTGCCCGGCCCCCGGCGCATTTGGTTCTATCGACCTGAATGTCTTCTATGCAATGGCGGCACGCAATCTTGTTCTCGCTGAACAGATGAAGACTGATATTGCCCTGGTCTGCAACGGCTGCTACAAGTCAATCTGGGAAGTTAACCATAAACTCAAACACAACAAGGATCTCCGCGATAACGTCAACGAAGTACTCAAAGAAGTTGACATGGAGTTCAAGGGGACCATCAACGTCTATCACGTTGCCGAGCTCCTCTATAACGACAAGTTCGCCGGAGTCGAAAAAATCAAGGACACCGTAGTGAATCCGCTCACCGGTGCTCGTATTGCCGTCCACTACGGTTGCCACCTCACCAAACCCCACAAGGACAGGGAGTTTGAAAAGGAGGTCATGTTAAACACCGAATGCCCGACTTGGATGGAAGAACTCGTCGCAGCCATTGGTGCAACACCGGTTGAGTACCGTAACAAGATGCAGTGCTGTGGCGCCGGCGGTGGCGTCCGTGGGTACGATATCGTCCACTCACTGGATATTACAAACGAGAAGCTGATCAACCTCAAAGAAGCAAAGGTGGATGCGTTAACCGATATCTGCCCATTCTGCCAGCTTCAGTTCGACCGTGGCCAGATCGAGATTAAGGAGAAATTCGGTGTCGAGTACAATTTACCAGTACTGCATTTCGCCGAGCTCCTTGGCCTTGCACAGGGAATGAGCCCACAGGAACTTGGGCTTGAACTGCACGGAATCAGCTGCGAACCATTCCTGCAGAAGGTACTGTGAGGTGGTGAAGATGGTCGAAAAGAAGAAAACAACCACTAAAAAGACCGAGACCAAGAAGCAGGAAACCAAGAAACAAGATGTTAAAAAGGAGGCTCCCGTGAAGCAGGAAGTTAAAACCCAGGATCCCGCACCGGAAGCAAAATCTGGTGCAGCACCTGGTTCAACCACAAAACAGGAAGCACGCATCGGTGTCTTCATCTGTCACTGCGGTACAAACATCGCCGGGTCAATGGATATCCCCGCCGTGCAGGAATATGCAAAGACCCTCCCAAACGTAGCCTATGTTGACAATTACAAGTACATGTGCTCGATGCCAGGGCAGGCTGTGATCAGTAAGGCAGTCAAAGAGAACCACCTCACCGGTGTCGTTGTTTCTGCATGCTCGCCCCGTCTCCACGAGCCGACCTTCAGGACTGCAACAAAGGAGGCAGGCCTGAACCCGTTCCGTTTCGAAATGGCAAACATCCGTGAGCAGAACTCATGGGTGCACATGCACGACCGCGAAGGTTCAACCGAAAAAGCCAAGGATGCGATCAGGATAGCAGTAGCAAAGGCAGCACTCCTCCAAGATCTCTTCCCAAAGACCGTTCCCGTTGAGAAAGCGGCAATGGTCGTCGGAGCAGGCGTTGCTGGTATGCAGGCAGCCCTTGATCTTGCAGCAGCAGGCATCAAGACCTACCTCATTGAATCCGATATGAGCATCGGCGGACGTATGTCCCAGCTCGACAAGACCTTCCCGACCCTTGACTGTTCGCAGTGTATTCTTACCCCGAAGATGGTGGATGTCGGCAGAAGCGATATGATCGAACTCATGACCTGGTCCGAAGTCCATGAAGTCGAAGGGTATATCGGTAACTTCGATGTTACTATCCGCAAGAAAGCACGCGGTGTGATGACCCCCAAGGAAGCGGAAGCTCGGGGTATTGTTGGTGGCGGTTGTAACGGCTGTGGTGACTGTGAGAACGTATGCCCGGTCATCAAGCCCAATGAGTTCGAAATCGGCATGAAGCCGAGGAAAGCCATCTATATCAACCACCCGCAGGTCGTCCCCCTCCTGTATACGATCGACTTCAATTCTTGTGTCAAGTGCGGACTGTGTGTTACCGCGTGTGGTCCCGAAAAGAAGGCAATCGACCTCGAATCAAAGGACGAATTTATCAAGGTCAAAGTAGGAACAGCAATCCTTGCAACCGGGTACGATATCTTCCCCATAGAGAAGAAAGAGGAATGGGGATATAAGCGGTTCGAGAATGTCATCACAAGCCTCGAATTCGAGCGGCTTATCTGTGCATCCGGCCCAACCGGCGGCCAGCTCATCCGCCCGAGCGATGGTAAGACACCAAAACGCGTGGCTTTCGTGCTCTGTGCGGGATCGCGTGACAATACCGGCGTTGGTAAGCCGTACTGTTCCCGGTTCTGCTGCATGTACTCCTTAAAGCACGCGCACCAGATCGCCGAGAAGATCCCTGGATGCATTCCCTATATCTTCTATATGGACATCCGGTCATTCGGCAAAGCCTATGAGGAATTCTACTACCGTATCCAGGATGAAGGGACAAAGTTCATCCGTGGTCGCGTGGCAAACATCCTCGAAGACCCCAAAACCAATAACCTTCACGTCTACGCCGACGATACACTGCTCGACCGCCCGGTCGATATGGAAGTCGATCTTGTCGTTCTCGCCGCCGCAATCGAACCCAAAACAGATACCAACAGGACAAGGAAACTCTTCGGTGTCTCCTGCTCCATGGATGGATGGCTCCTTGAGGCACACCCCAAGCTCAACCCGTGTGGAACTACCACCGCCGGGGTCTTCCTTGCCGGTGTTTGCCAGGGTCCAAAAGATATCCCTGATACGGTAGCATCCGCAGAAGGTGCAGCATCAGCGGCAAGTATCCCGATCCACAAAGGAGAAGTAGAACTCGAACCGTATTTTGCAACCTGCATCGAAGAGAAATGTGCAGGCTGCGGCATGTGTGTGAACCTCTGCCCCTACAGCGCTCTTGCGCTCGTGGAAAAAGATGGAAGAACTATCATGCAGGTTACCGAGGCCAAGTGTAAAGGCTGCGGGACATGCGGAGGATTCTGTCCTGGTGGCGCAATCTGGATGAACCATTTTGCAACACCGCAGATCGTTGCACAGATCGATGCGTTCCTGCTCGGAGGTGAACAGTAAATGTCAGCACCTGGCGACTTTAAAATTCCAGAAAGAGGCCCCGGATTCTGGCAACCCAAGATCCTCGGTATGGTCTGCAACTGGTGTTCCTACGCAGGAGCCGACCTCGCTGGTGGCGGTCGTATACAGTACCCCCCGGACATCAGGATCATCCGTGTAATGTGCACCGGTCGTTTCGACTCCCTCTTTGTCCTCAAGGCATTTGCCGATGGGGCGGATGGCGTCCTGATCTCCGGATGTCACTTCGGAGATTGCCATTACCTTGAAGGCAACTACAAGTCGGCAAAGAGAATGTTCATGGTAAAAAGGCTGATGAAGAGCATCGGCCTTGACGATCGACGGTTCCGGATGACGTTTGTCTCTGCATCGGAAGGTGCAAAATGGGCAAAAGTCGTTACCGACGTTGTAAATGTTGTCAATGAACTCGGGCCAAGCCCGCTTACAGAAAACAAATAAGCAGACCAGCCTTTGCAAACTCTGTCAAAAACCAATATTTTTTATAAGAAGCGCATCGAAAAACGAGCGCTTCTTCTATTTTTCTTATCAAAGAGTATTACTTTATTAAAAAAACATCACACTGCGTAAAATAAAGAAAGCCCAGATATATGTTATATTTGAACATTCCTTCATTCTTATGTAATATTTTTTAAGTTGTATAAAATTATTTTACGAGATAAAATCGGAATCCTTATAAGGGGAAATTGGGAATTAATCAATGTCCCGATTAAGGGGACGTGCAATAGCGACTTTCATTCATTACCAGTGACTTCTGTTAGTGACTACCAGTGTTCAGATATCGTACGGTACAGCAATTACAATCCGATTTGGAGGAAATTATATGGCAAAATACAAAGATGCAATCGACCTCTACGATGATGAGGGTAAGCTCTTAAAGAGCAACGTCACCATCGACAAGATCAGCCCGCTGGTCAACAAAGGCGCAGCCGGTATCATTGACCTCACCAAGAGGACTGTGGCAGTCAACCTCGCTGGTATCGAGGAAGCACTCAAGACCGGTAAGATGGGCGGCAAGTCCAACCAGATTCTTGGTCGCAGCATGAACTGCAGCGTTGTCAAGGACTGCGATGCAATTTCAGCCAAGATCAAGGACATGGTCCAGGTCACCGATGGCGATAACACCAAGATCACCAAGATCGGCGGCGGCAAGATGCTCCTTGTCGAAGTCCCAAGCGCTCGGCTGGACGCAGCAGCAACCTACGATGCGGCATCCACCTCAGTAGCAGCAGCAACCACCTACGCATTGATCGACCAGTACAAGGTCGGTATGTTCGATGGTTCCTACGTCAAGGGTGCAGTCTGGGGTACCTACCCACAGACAATGGACATGCAGGGTGGCAACGTTGTTTCTATCCTGTCCATCCCGCAGAACAACGAAGGTCTCGGCTATGCACTGCGCAACATCCCGGCAAACCATGCAGTCATGATGACTCACCGGAATGCAATGCAGGGTGCAGCACTCTGTGCCACCTTTGAGCAGGCCGGAGAGTTCGAAATGGGCGCAGCAATCGGCCCGTTCGAGCGCGCCCAGCTCCTTCTCTACGGATACCAGGGCTTAAATGCAAACAATATCGTCTACAGCCTCGTTAAGGAGAACGGCAAGACAGGTACCATCGGTACTGTCGTGCAGAGCCTTGTCGAGCGTGCCATTGAGGACAAGGTCATCAAGGCAGGCAAGAAGGGCAAGAGCGGCTACATCTTCTACGAGACCAAGGACCCGATGCTGTGGAATGCCTACGCATCTGCAGGCACCCTCGCAGCAACCATGGTTAACTGTGGTGCTGGACGATTTGCCCAGGCAGTATCCGCAACCCTGCTTTACTTTAACGACCTGCTCGAGCACGAGACCGGCCTGCCCGGCTCTGACTTCGGCCGTACGATGGGTGTTGCAGTCGGGTTCTCGTTCTTCAGCCACTCAATCTATGGTGGCGGCGGCCCCGGCGGATTCAACGGTAACCACGTCGTTACCCGTCACGCAGCCGGTGTCGGTATGCCCTGTATCGT
>CAYPEQ010000036.1:0-19597 GCA_964409915.1 uncultured Methanoregula sp.
ACAGCCACCGTTAATGCCACGGTTGATGCACAGAACGTAAGTGCTATAATTGTTATAGCAAATACACCGGCACCAATTTCGACGAAGAGCCACAGTGCAGGAACCTGTTATTGGTGCACCGGATCAAGCTCCAGTGGATCGAGTAGCGGATATACTGGACCAAGCCCCACTGAGGGAATAGCCAACCCGACGCAGATGCCCACGGTTGAGAAACCGACGTTACAACCGACGGTGATTAGTACTGCGAATCAATCAGCAGCATCCCTCACCCCCGCTGCACCACCGCTGCCAACAAATACCCCCAAATCAGGAATAGATGCAGTACCGGTTCTCGGAGCACTCGGCCTGTGTGGTGCGATCTGCCTTGTCCGTAAGAACGGGAATTAATCTTTTTTAGAAGTCATATCGCTCCAGTGTTTTTGGTATTGTTCCGTCATCCAACGCTTTTCCTGCTACCTCTTCCGGAAATGCAAAAGAGTAAACCCCATGAGAATGTACATCGAAAAGGACACATGAGTAAATTCCTCTATCCAGTTGATGTGGCTGAAGCAGTTGCCACTGCTCTTCGTATTGCTCCGGATCCTGTACCGGAAGAGATTCCTGCGGATGGTGCAACAGGACGAGTGCTCTCTACTGATGTTATTGCCCGGGAAGATATCCCGGGGTTTGATCGTTCTGTTGTTGACGGGTTTGCGTTCAGGGCCGAAGATACAACCGGAGCCAGCGAATCAAATCCGGCACTGCTCCAGTGCGTAGGCCGGGTTTCCATGGGATCACCTGAGACTGGACTTGTGGTTACCAAGGGAACGTGTGTCTATATTCCCACCGGGGGCGTCCTCCCGGAAGGGGCAGATGCTGTGGTTATGGTTGAACATACGGAAAGGGCCGGCGATACTGTTCTGGTCAAGCGTCCTGTAGCCTACGGCGAAAACGTGTTATTCCATGACGAAGATTACCGGTGTGGTGCTGTAATTCTTCCGGCTGGCCGCAGGTTATCGCCGCAGGATACCGGTGTACTTGCTGCCTGCGGCAGGACATCGGTCATCGTCGCAAAAAGACCGGTGATAGGGATCATTTCCACCGGTAACGAGCTTGTGCCGGTAACCGCTACCCCGGGACCGGGACAGGTCCGGGATGCCAACGCATCTATGCTTGCAGCATATCTCCGCGAGTATGGGTGTGATCCCCGGCTTTACGGGATTGTCCGGGACGAACGCGGGTCATTTGAGGCCGCATTGTCTAAAGCACTCCCGGAATGCGATGTAATCCTCATCTCCGGGGGAAGTTCCAAAGATGACCGGGACATGACCGCCGGCGTCATTGCCGGCAACGGTGAAGTGTTGGTTCATGGGATCACCCTCGCTCCCGGTAAACCGACGATCATCGGCAGGATCGGTACTACGCCGGTTTTTGGTCTTCCGGGGCACCCCGCTTCTGCCTATGTCGTGCTTATTGTTATTGTCCTCCCGCTTATCAGCCACATGCTCGGAGAAAAAAAGCCATTCCTGCGTACTACCCGGGCCGTTCTCGGTGACAGCCTCCCTTCCCAGAAAGGCCGGGAAGAGTATATCCGGGTCAGGCTTGAGGAAGGGACTGCCTATCCGGTCTTTGGAAAGTCCGGGCTCCTTAATACCCTTGTGAATAGTGACGGACTTGTCCGCATCCCTGCCGGCATTGAAGGGCTCGAAAAAGGCAGCGATGTGGATGTGATTCTCTGGTAAAATGGTAGATTGCCCGGGCTTTCACCGGGTAATTCAATCATCAAGTTTCTTAAAAACGCCTTTCTTGCATTTCAGTACTTTGCACAGCGGGCAGCGCCATGTATCCGGAAGTTTTTCGAAGGGAACTCCGGGAGCTATTCCCTGCGACTTATCTCCTTTTTCCGGGTCGTAAATATAATGGCATTCAAGACATACCCAGCGGGCGGGTTTTACCGTCTGTTGTGTCATCTGGTTACCTCGTTTAAATCTGTTTAATTCTTCAACGTTACCAGATATGAACTCTCCCGTCAGGACAGTAATTCCGGGTCATGGGGAGTTTTCGTTGACAAACCCATGAACTGCCCGTGCAGAAAGCCGTGCTACCCGGAGCGGTTCGGGGATCTTTCCCTCTTTGGTAAATGCCATGCATAGCCTGCCGGCATCCTCCACGGAGATTCCCCAGCTCCGCAGGTATACGGTCAATCCATCCGGAAGGTTAAAGGGTGTACGTTCTCCCAGCTGACGGTATGCGTCAAGACGCTGTGTATCTCCGGGGAAATGGTGGCGGATATCTCCTTCCAGTCCTGCTGAGTCTTCATAGGTGACACAGATGACCGGAAGTCCCGCGCACGCGGTTATCTCCCGGGGATCGATAATATTGAAAAAAGCAATAACACAGCCCGAGAGAAAGATTACGTTGATGTCCCGGCGGTCAAGGGCCTGTATAATATCAAGGACACCCCGGGTAGCATCCATCCCGCCAACCGTCACGCGGGAAAAAGCAACACCATCCAGAATAAGATCTTTGCGCATCACGACACCGGCAAGGGTCGATTTTTCCCGGCCGGAATAACTCTCTGCAATGCCAAGTGACCGCAGCCCTTTTTTCGGGATGTGCATAGAAGCACTTATGACACCTTGTTAAAAATAGTATACCAATGAAATTCAACAAAGATGAGGTCTGTATCCTTATCCCCACACTGAACGAAAGTCTGACCGTCGGCCCGGTAATAAAGGAATTCCGTACTCTGGGCTACACCCATATCCTTGTCATTGACGGGAAAAGTACGGACAACACCGTAAAAAATGCCCGTGAAGCCGGGGCGTTAGTCAGGACGCAGTCTGGTAAGGGAAAAGGCAATGCAATTATTGAAGCATTCGAAGTTATCGAGCAACCGTATATCCTGATGCTGGACGGGGATGGTACGTACTCGGCAAAAGATGCGGAAAAAATGCTTACGCCTCTTTTCCTGGGATTCGACCAGGTTATCGGCGATCGGCTCATGAACGCGGAAGAGGGGTCATTTTCCCGGCTTAACCTGTTTGGCAACCATATGCTCAACCTTTTTTTCAAGCTCGCCCACAGCCGGGACCTTCATGACATTCTTTCCGGGTACCGGGCCTTTACCAAAATGTCCATCCAGCAGATGAACTTAAAAGAAACCGGTTTTGAGATCGAAACCGAGATGTCGGTAGAGGCAGTCCGGAACGGCCAGCGGATCATGGTTGTTCCCATCCGGTATTCACGCCGCCCCGGAACACCGACAAAGCTTTCACCCTTCCATGACGGGATCCGGATCGTAACAACCATTTACCGGCTTGCCCGGGTCAACAATCCCCTGTTCTATTTTGGTATCATGGGGGTTTTTACGACTGTCCTTGGTATTCTTACCGGTGTATACGTTACCCTTGAATGGCTGCGTCATATCGATCACATCCCCCTCACCATCCTGACCGTACTCCTTATCGTGGTGGGTATCGAGATCTTCATGTTTGGTATGATCTCTGATATGCTGCTGGTATTCCACCGGGAAATTATACGGGAGATCCAGTTGAACCAGCCGCCCCGGCAAAAATAAAAAAGATTTTTTTTTAATTTGGGAAGTATATCCCGACGATTTTTTTAAAGGAACATTTTTCTGTACGCAATGATTTTGCAGGCATGTTCGGCAAGGGAGGTAAGCTGGAATGCTTCGTCAAGTGTTGCCCCGGCAGCAAAGGTCCCGTGTCCCCGCGCAATGACGAGCTTGTGGTGAAGCATAACCTCGGAAACAGCATCTGCAAGCCCCGGGGTACCCGGTGCACCCGAGGTCACGGGGATCACCGGACAGAACATGACGCCCTCAGAATCAAGAGGTGTTATCTCATCGATCACGAGGGAGGCTGCAATGGCGTACGGCGGGTGTGCATGCACGATAGCGCGGTACGGTGTTTTTTGATATACGGCGAGATGAACGCGGTACTCGCTTGAGGCGTTTTTGGGAACCGGGCCATCGAATGGTACAAATGCGGGATCACCCGGGTCATCGAGATACGCCCCGGTTCTCTTGATAAAAAAACCGGTGTCGTTTTCCCGGACGCTTATGTTCCCAAAATTACCGCCGACCAGCTGTTCGGCAACCAACCGTTTTCCTATCCGTTCAATGCCATAATCCTGCATCCTTCACACCTCTTTTTCGTACATACGTGTTTGGCGTATTCTACCATATGAGCATGTGTCTGGTGATAAACATGAGGATCCTTAGTAAGAACACGTTCAAAAAGTGCTTTTAGTTTTGGTCGGGGTGTAGTGATCCCGGCGCAGCATGCAATACGTTCCGTATAGGCATCAATAACAAAACTCTCGCGGCCAAAAGCATAGCACAATATACTGTCAGCCGTTTCTTCGCCGATCCCGTTTATCGCGAGAAGACCTTTGCGGATAGTTGCCGTCGGGAGGGTTTGGATGGCCTCTACGCCTCCGCAGGTCTCCATAATAAACGCGGCAAGCGCCTTGAGCCGTCGTGTCTTCACCCGGTAAAACCCGGTACAACGGATCGCTACCTCTATTGTTTCAGGGTCCGTTTTATGCAATAGAGCGAGGGAGCAGAGTTTCTCCTCTTTAAGAAAAGAGAGAGCCCGTTCCACGTTCTCCCACCTGGTCTGCTGGGTCAGGATTGCACCAATCATGACCTCGTCGGGGTCTCCCGGCCACCAGGGGATATCCCCGAACCTGGAGGTGAGGATCCTGACAATCTCTGCTGCCTTTTTGTCGTTACCGGAACTGGATGCCAACATCACGCATCTTATTGTACCGTGCGATATTGAGCACCAGTGGTGTAAGCGATTCGATCATAGGTGAGACAGCAAGCGGTCCGGCATTAAAGGCCTGGAGACCGGAGATCTGGTTTACGATCCCCATAACCTGCTGTTTTGCCTCGTCGTCGTCACCGCACACCGGCACTGAGAATACCAGTTCATCATCCAGTGCCTTCCACCGGTTGGCGGCGATGGTATTGAACGCACAGCAGAGCCGCGCTTCCTTTGGCAGGAGTTTTTGTATCAAAAGCGCAGCCGACCCTTCCGGTGGCGGGACGAAAACAAAGTGATCCTGCTTCTCCATCGGGTTGACCGGGCTTATAACAACTTTGTCCTCGAACCCGCACAACGTCGAAAGCGTCGGGACAACATGTTTGAATGGGATCGCGAGAATGACCACATCTGCCTTGTCAACGGCATCCTGGTTAGTGACACCACACAGGCTGCATTCTTTTCCCCGGTTTTTTAAGGTTTCACGGGTTATTGTGCAGCTCGCCTCGGCTTTATCCTGTTCCCGCGAACCGACCACAAGGTCAAAGATCGTGGAGAGGCGCATTGCCATGCCTTCGCCGATATCGCCAGTCCCGCCGACAATACCGATCTTCACTTATCCCACCAGCGGCCGGAGCAGGTTTTCTAATGTAGCAGCATCAGTAACACCCTGCATGGTCTGGACGACTTTCCCGTCCTTTTCAATAATGAGGGTGGGCACTACCTGGATCCCGTATTTTTGTGCAAGATCCATATGCTCATCGACATCAACTTTTCTTATTTCGATGCTGTCGCCTAGTTTCTTTGCCAGTTCTTCGATGATCGGTGTCTGCATCCGGCAGGGGCCACACCATGTGGCAAAAAAGTCGTACAGAACAGGTTTCGACATAGAATCATACCCGTTAGAGTAGTCGGTTAAAAAAAAGATAAATCTATTGTATTGTTATTCGGAGAGGATTTCCATGATAATCCTGCCGTATGCCGGCCGGGTCACCACGACACCAACGACGACACCCATCATGGTAATAATGGCAAATCCCGTAAGTGTTGAGAGGTCCATGAGTGCAAGAGGAAGCATTGCAATCAGGACAGTTGCCGCGGCGATCATGATGATCGTGAGCGCACGGGAGAGTCTCTTGAGATATACATTAGGCGACGGGACTATTCCTTCATGCAGGATCTCATCGGTAATAACGACCAGCTGGTCGATACCGGTCCCAAGGACAGCGATAAGCCCTGCGACAGTCGGGAGATCCATCTGGAATTGGATTACACTGATAAACCCGAGCAGGATCAGGATCTCGGATGCGTTGATCATCACCATGGGAAGGACAATCCTCGGTTCGCGGTACCGGTAGAATATCACAAATGCGACCATGATGAGGGCAAGAATACCTGCAATCAGGCACATCTCCATATAGTGCTGGCCCAGGGATGCTGAAGTTGAGCCGGACCCGGCGATTTCGACATCAACCGGGAGTGCGCCTGCCCTGAGCTGGATCTCAAGGTTTGTCGCCTGGTTCATGCCGGCGGTCCCAGATCCGGTAGATGCAAACAGCTGGGTTGTGGTCTGGGTCTGGAGCGAACTTGCCAGTTCCGATGAAAGCGGTGCCGAGTAAACGGTCTGGTTATCAAGGAGCATCGCGAGTTTATGGTCGGCCGGGTCTATCGTCGCACCGGAAGTAATCGATGCATTCTGGAAGACGGCAGCCCCGTCTTGGCTCAAGGTAAAGCCGACACCCCAGTTTCCGCTGCCGGCTGGTGACTGGCTTGGCGACTCGACACTGGTAATAGAGTCTCCGTAGAGCACATGCTCGGTCTGGTTAGCGGTAGTCTGGACCCGGATCTCGAATTTCCCCTGCTTGCCGATGATCTGCTGGGCCTGGTTCATGTTGACGCCAGCCATCTCCACACGGACGTACTGGGTGACGCCACCAAGGCCCGTGATCGTATTGACTTTGGCGTCCTTTGTCCCCATGGCATTGATCTTCTGTTCAAGGATCTGTTTTACCAGATCTGCTGTAGCCGAAGATATGCCCGGCTGGTAAGATACGAGGGTTCCGCCTTCAGAAGCAAAGTAAGGCGCAAGCTCACTCTGGTTATAGGATTTCCGGATCTCGACGTGAGTGGCATCTACAAGGATAACATCAGTGTCAAGATCTTTAGAGAGGTTGGCAACAAAGGTATCGACCGGTTCTGTTGTCGTGAACCCGACTACCTCTGCATCGAATTTGAGCTGGATCCAGGATCCTTGCTGGAAATCGAGACCATACTGGAGGTTGGTGGTCAGGTTACCGTTGCTGTCAAAATGCGGATAGATAGCGACAACAGAGAGGACAATGAGGATTATCAGTACCAGTACCCGCCAGTCACTGAAAAGTTCCTTAATTCGTTCCTGCCTCATTTCCCGCCTCCTTTAAGGACGTACCATTTCAGTATGCCCACGTTGGTAAGCCAGGTATTGAGGATATCAAAGAAAAGCCCCATCAGAAGTACTGCAGAGATCTGTTCTATTACTACAATCTGACCAGCCCATGACACAATCAGCAGCACTATGACCGCTGCGATTGTCGTAGAGGTCATGATAATGCCGGTACGGAACGCACCTTTCAGCTTGTCATTGAGTTTTCCCTGCCGTTTGAGTACCCGCGTTGTAAGCAAAATGTCGCTGTCCACAGAATACCCGATAAGCATAAGAAGGGCTGCAGTGGTTCCAAGGCTGAGCTGGATCCCGACGATATTCATCAGGGCTGCAGTCATGGCCATGTCTGCAAAGGCCGAGAGGACGACTGCACAGGAAGGGACAAAGGTCCTGAACGAAACAAAGACCACGATTGCCATCCCGATAAAGGCGATAATAAGCGCGATGAATGCCTGATCCTGCAGGGTCTTTCCAAAGGATTCACCGATCTGGTTAATCTGGGCATCAGGGTATTTGCTCGCAATAAGTGCGGTCAGGCTCTGGTATTGCGTATCGCTCATCGTCCCAAAGGTGATGAACTCCCCGTTGTTGAGCCCCTGACTGATACTTACGAGCGGATAACCGGCAAATATAGTCTGGAGCTGCGCCGGAGTATCAGGGGTGATCACCGTTACGGCAGTCCCACCGGAAAAATCAATCCCCGGAACTACGGGCATCCCGACAGTGAGCGTAACATACGCGAGCACCACAAGAGAGATAACCAGCAGTACCGTCGGGATTAACACCAGTTGTTTTGGTGAGTATTTTTCGATGTTGTATTCGAATAATCCCATGGTATAACATCTGTTCATGAACGATTAAATAATTACCAATGGCAGGAGCTGCAGGAAAGGTATCATGTTGCCTTTCGTACATCCAGGCAAATTTTACACAAATGGCCGTCAGTACCAAACCGGAACGCCGGCATTTGCAAGCCGGTTTTCGATAACAGAAAAAATCCAAACTTATATATGGAAAAAGTCGTGACACTAACTCATGAGATCTCAATTTGAGATCGAACGAATGATTGAGGGCCGGCTTAAGTCGTATCTCTCACGGGATAAGACCGGTATCCGGAGGGAAGTGCTCCGGATCCTTCTCAAGATCCGCCAGACAACCATTGCAGATATCCTTGCCGGTCTCCGGGAACAGTTCAAGGTATCCTTCCACACGATCGCATCGATGGTCGGTATTATCGCCTCCCGTATCGGTATCCTGAAAGTAAGCAGGAACACCGGGGGAGTCACTACCTATGAACTCAGGGAGAAGTATGCATCCATGGTTGTGCGGCTCGTAGGCGCCTGAAAAGCACGCCGCTCCTCACCTTAACCATAACCGTTTTTTACCAGCGCTTCACAATACTCCCGGTACAATGCCCGGTCACCCTTTTGATCCTTCCGGCGTTTCCAGCATCATGGTCGCTCCCGAGGTTCTGGACTATATCGAAAAGAAGAACTGTGATTTCCGTATCTGTACCTCCTGCGGAGGCCCGATTCTCCTCCCTGTCCGGATAAAACCTCCAAAAAGAAGCGATGTCCTGCTCCAGGCAGCCCACCACACCATCTACATTTCCATTCACCAGGCACGTTTTCTTGATGAAATACGCACTGACATGATCCCGTTCTATGAAGAAGGGCCGCATACGGCGCAGATGGAACGATGAGTTACGAAGAGCTATCCCATACTGCTGATGTGAAGATACGGGCTCGTGCCCCTACCTGTGACGCACTTTTCGGGGAAGCTTTCCTTGCGCTTATGCACGTGATGTACGGGGATGACCGGAAAGGTGGGACATCCCGTATAATCGATATCAGTGCACCTGACCGGGAATCGCTGTTACTGGATTTCCTTTCTGAGGTGTTGTTTGTCTCCGAAGTGGATGGACTGGTCTTTTGTCGAGCTGACGTTCATCTTGACGGAATGCAGATCCATGCGGTCCTTGATGGGGAACCGTTCGATCCAGCACGCCATGCCAAAGGAACGGAAGTAAAAGGTATATCATACTCAGGTATGTCCATGGGAAAAGACGCCAAAGGATATATGCTGGATATCTTATTTGATGTATAGCGGGGAACAAAAATGCCACAAGGAGTAACAAAGGCTGGACCAAACGAATGGGAGATCCCTGTCGGGTATGTACCCGGCATGCGGGTACCGGGGCGATTTTTCCTTTCCGACACCCTTGAGGCAATACTTGAACCCGGCGCCATCCAGCAGCTGGCAAACGTCGCGACGCTTCCCGGGATTATCCGGTATTCACTGGGTATGCCAGACCTCCACTGGGGCTACGGGTTTCCCATCGGCGGTGTAGCGGCATTCTCTCTTGACGAGGGTGTTATTTCCCCCGGAGGGGTTGGTTTTGACATCAACTGCGGGGTCAGGCTCTTTACCACACCCCTCGCGCGGCGTGACATCAAAAAACCCCGGGATCTCGTCGAATCCCTGTACCATGCCGTACCGACCGGTGTAGGTGCGAAAAGCTCAGAAAAGCTCACACCAGCTGCGCTTACGGAAATAATGAATAAAGGAGCCCGCTTTGCTGTGGACGCCGGCTTTGGTCTCGAGCGGGACCTAGTCCGGTGCGAAGAGAGTGGCGCTATGAAGCAGGCTGACACCCGTGCCGTTTCTGAAAAGGCCCGGGCACGGGGTATACCCCAGAGCGGGACTCTTGGATCGGGCAACCATTTCCTGGAACTCCAGGAAGTAAGCGAAATTTATGACGAAACGGCAGCAGCAGCATTCGGCCTTGAACAGGGACAGATCTGCTGTATGATCCACTGTGGTTCGCGGGGGCTCGGTCATCAGGTCTGTACCGATCATATCAAAATCATTGAAACAGCGGTAAAGAAATACCATATTGCGCTTCCCGACCGCCAGCTTGCCTGCGTACCGGCCGGATCTCCCGAAGGCACAGCCTATTTTGGGGCAATGGCTGCCGCGGCAAATTATGCCTGGGCCAATCGGCAGATGATCCTCCATGCCGCACGTAAGGAATTCGTACGGATGTTTGGTATCGGGTACGAGACCATGCCGCTCGTGTATGATGTCGCCCATAATGTGGCAAAAATCGAGGAACACCAGGTTGACGGCCACCGTACCCGAGTAATGGTGCACCGCAAGGGGGCCACCCGGTCGTTCGGGCCCGGCGCCCCGGATATCCCCCATGATCTTGCCCGGATTGGGCAGCCGGTGATAATTCCCGGCAGTATGGGAACATGTTCGTATGTCCTGAAAGGGACGGCGACCGCTATGGAACGGACGTTTGGGAGCACCTGTCATGGTTCGGGCCGGATCATGAGCCGGTCACAGGCAAAAAAGACCCTGACCGGAAAAGAGGTGGCAGACCAGCTCCTTGCCCGGGGTATTTTTGTGAGGGCGCCAAACGAAGCGGCAATTGCCGATGAAGCCCCCGAGGTCTACAAACCCAGCAGCGAAGTCGTACAGGTTGTCCACGATGCGGGGCTTTCCACCCTGGTCGCCCGCCTCTCCCCGATGGGTGTGATTAAGGGATGAGCTGCCGGGCAGGCTTTGTCTGGGAAACGCCCCAGCATTTTGTCCGGTATATCGAAGAGTGCGGTGTACCCTGTGAGCTGGTAACACCCTATATGCTTGCCGCCCCGTTTTTCCGCGGCTCGTTTACCTGCCTTATCATCCCCACCGGCTTTGCAAACCCGGCATATTGCCGGCTGCTTCCGGCACTCCGGGCTTCTTCGGACCGTATACACAGATTTGTGGAAAATGGTGGCAACCTCCTCGTCTTTGGGGCAGCCATGGATAAAACGGACGCATACGACTGGCTGCCGTTCCCCGTTACCTACCGGCACGAGTTCGTCCCCCGGAATGTTACCTGCGGGGATTCAGCACTTGCACAAGCACTTGTCGCAGACTACGATCCTGCTCACATCGAATGTGACGGCACGTTTCCTGCACATGGCGGGACTACTGCCGGAGATTCCAGCGGCGCTCCCCTTATTATAGAAAAAAAGGTGGGAAAAGGAACCGTAATAGTTACCAGTATCCATGAGTATCCCTCACGTGCTTTTGTAAAAGAATTCTGTGATCAGGGTACGCAAACCTTATTCTAGCGGAATAATACCAGATTGATATGAGGAATGTCCGATGGACCGGTACATGTTATGCGAAACTGCGGAGGCCGCAGATCTTGAACCGGTGGCTCTAGCCATCCATGAGATCATTCACCGGCTGCCGGTGACGGCGAAATCGTTGCTGAAGCCAGGGATTCGGATCGAAGAAGGACGGGTAGTCGACCGGAATTACTCCGGCCCGGTGCTCGAAGCGTCCATCGCCCAGAACAAGGTGATAAAAATAACCCCGAAGCTGGGTGCCTATAAAGGAGTGCCGGTAACCGTTGCTCCTATAAGGGATCACGAGGGTAAGGCTATTGGCGCTATCGGGGTTGTCGATGTCACCGGGATCTTCGATCTGGCGACCCTGATGGAACACCAGTCTGCAATCATCAAACAGGTCTGTGGTAAGGACCCCTGCCCGCTGCCGCAGGATGAAAGCAATAACCGGAGGTGATCCTTGTGCCTGATTCTGCATTCCGTGTCATGGCAATTCTTGAAAAGTCCGACGGTCCTGTATCGGGAGAAACCATCAGTAACGAACTGGGTATCACCCGTTCGGCGGTCTGGAAGCATATCAACGAACTGCGGATGATGGGCTATGATATTTCGTCATCGCAGAAGGAAGGATACCGGCTTACGCGCATGAGTAATAAGCTCCTCCCGTACGAGATCCACAAAAACCTCCACACCAAGGTCATAGGAAAGAAGATGCGGTACCTGGAGAATACCCCCTCGACCATCTGGGCGGGAAAGCAGCTCTGTGCGGAAGGTGACGTGGAAAAAATGCATGGCATGGTGATCATTGCCGAAGAACAGACCGGGGGCATCGGCCGGATGGGAAGGGCCTGGATCTCGCCAAGCGGTGGGATCTGGATCACGATTGTCCTCAAACCACATGTCCCGATCGATCGCATTTTCATGATCACCATGGCCGGCTCCGTTGCTGTGGCGAGGGCAATAAGAAAGGAGTTTTCGCTCGGAGCCCTCATCAAGTGGCCAAACGACATCTTCATCGGCAACAAGAAAGTCGCCGGCCTCCTCCTTGAACTTGCGGCAGAAGCCGATGCCGTGCATTATTGCCTTCTTGGGATTGGTATTGACGCAAACGTTTCTATAAGTACGTTCTCCCCGTCGCTGCAGAACAATATTACCTCGATATCCGCTGAACTTGGCCATGAAGTTGACCGGGCCTCATTTTTAGCGCGGATTTTAAAAGAGTTCGAGGGCCAGTATATCCTTGTCGAGAGCGGGGAATACGACACCATCATCCGGGAATGGAAAAGCCTTTCCTGTACCCTTGAACACCGGGTGGATATACGGACCCTTAAAAACAGTTTTTCCGGTGAAGCGGTTGATATCGACGAGTTTGGTGCGCTTATTATCCGCAAAGACAACGGCAAACTCGAACGCGTGATTGCCGGTGACTGCTTCCACCAGTGAGGCATCAGTAATTTTTTTATCGTCAACCTCCAAAATTTATGTGGTTGACGATGTTTGGCGATCTCCGGCGCTCCCGCCGTATTGCGTATACTGCGGCCTTTATCGGCCTTATTACGCTCGGCAGCTGGATCTCCATCCCGTTTGTTCCCGCACCTTTTACGCTCCAGACGTTCTTTGTCCTCCTTTCGGCTGCGGTCATGAAGCGTGAAGCTGTTATCCCGGTTACGTTATATGTAGCACTTGGTGCGCTAGGCCTGCCGGTCTTTCACAACGGTGTTGCCGGCTTTGGTGTTCTTCTCGGGCCTACCGGGGGGTACCTGATCGGGTTTATCCCGGCAGCATTTATTGCCGGTATTGCCTGGGAGTCTGACTCTGCTATACGCCGGATTGCAGGACTTTTTTCTGCTGCCGTACTCATTCTTCTCTGCGGTGTTGCATGGTTGATCGTTTCTTCGGGTATGAGCCTAGTGCCTGCGATCATTCTCGGGATGGCAATCTTTCTTCCCGGTGAAGCGGCAAAGGCCGGTGCAGTGTACCTGATCGGTCGGCAGTTGCCATGATCACGTTCGCTGCAGTCCGGTACCGGGCTATTGCCATCGATACACTTACGTTTTCCCCGGGGGTAACTTCAGTAATCGGTCCGAACGGCAGCGGCAAAACGACGTTTTTAAAACTCTGCGCCGGCATTACCGAACCGGAACAAGGATCGGTACTAGTGGATGGTAAGAGCCCCCGGTTAACTGATATCGGGTACGTCAACGAGTTCCCGGATCGGAACATCCTTTTCCCTCTGGTAAAAGACGAACTTGCCTCGCCGCTGCGGTTTTCACATACCCCGTGCAGGGAAACCGATCGCGCCGTCGCTGAGTGTGCTGAAAGGCTCGGGATCAGTCACCTGCTGGACCGGCGTATGCAGGACCTGAGCGGCGGCGAGAAGATCATCGTCGCGTTTGCCGCAGCATGTATCAGCCGGCCCCGGGTCCTTATCCTTGATGAATGCGATTCGCATCTGGATGCCCGCCGGTGTACCTGGTTTGAAAAGGTGCTTTGTGATGCTGGTGCGACCTATGTGATCCGGTGCACCCAGCAGATGGAAACTGCCACTCAGAGCGATCATCTGCTCTATTTTGAGCAGGGCCGGGTCCTCCATGCAGGAATGCCGGCTGAGGTCTTTTCCCGGCTGTGCGATACCTCTTTTTACCCTCTTTCGTGGAGGTGTCCGGAGTGAAACTAGTCCTTGATACCATGGTGCTGCAGCGTCCTTCGTGGTCGCTGGTGGCGTCCGGGGTTTTTGCTTCTGGCATCCATCTAATAAGCGGGGACGTCGGTTCCGGAAAGTCCACGCTTGCCCTCGAAATGGCCGGCCTGCAGGTACCGGATTGGGGAATCATGACCCGCGAAGGGATAACAAGCTCAATGCTTTCCTTCCAGTTTCCTGAGTTCCATGTCACCGGGTTCTCAGTCGCTGAGGAATGCGCATCCTGGGGCCTTGAGACTGAAGTGGTATTGCAACAGGCCGGGATTGAAGTTCGCGAAGAGGTACCTGTCCTTTCTCTGAGCCGGGGAGAACTCAAACGACTGCACCTTGCCTGTGTCCTTTCCCGGCAGTACGACCTGTTACTGCTCGACGAACCCTTCTCGTCTCTTGATTGTCGGGGAAAAGAAGCGGTCTGCCGGCAGCTGAGCGCCCGGACTGAGGGCATTACGATCCTGTTCACCCACGAACAGAGCATCTTTCCAAAAGTCGATCATATCTGGGAAATTTCCGGAGGCTTTCTTTGCGATTGTGGGGAGATGCCCGGGGCACTTGCCAGCTGGCAGCATGCACCGCCCCTGATTAAGAGACTGGTTGAATCCGGAAGAGTTCCGGACAATATCACACCGGAAGGCATATTGGAGGCAGCATGCAGGACCCGCGGGTAAGACTTTTCTGTGCGTTCCTGCTCTCGATTGCTGCTTTTGTCAGTATCGCTGGAGCATCTCTTGTTTTTGCCTGGTGGCTTGTATTTACCTCCCGGTGGAAAAATATCCGGCATTACAAAGTCGTGGGTGCGACCATCCTTTTGTTTGGCATTATTTCGGCAGTGATAACGCTTACCGGCAGTGATGGGGTGTCCTATTTTGCCCGTATGACCGTGATCCTGCTCATAGGTGCCTGGCTCTATGCCGACACGTGTCCTGGTGATTTCCTCGCCACCGGGACCTCGCTCTTTGGCACCCGGATCGGTTTTGAACTGGGTATGATTGCCGGTATGGCATGGGAAATGGCCGGGGGTCTTTTTGAGGACTTTCACCGGATACAGATCGCGTTAGTCCAGAAGGGAAGACCGTGGAATATCAAAAGTATGCTTCCTGCCGGCCGGATCCTTATCTTCGATACACTCCGGCGGGCCGATGATACTGCAGAAATCCTTGCCATCCGGGGATACCGGGCAGGCGGTACGATTTGCACGCATTTTTATGTCCTTCCCGTAGAGATCCTGGCCGGCCTCTGTGCCACCGCTGTTCTCGTCGGTGCGTATCTCTTCCGCTAGTGAATTTTTTATACTTTACCGATGATGTTTTGAGAGGCTAATTGTAAAACCGGAGTCCTCGAGGTCTCTCATGCGTGCTGCCGATTCACGTAAATTACTCATTACCGATACAACCCTTCGTGACGCCCACCAGTCACTTATTGCCACCCGGCTCCGCACCGAAGATATGCTCCCGCTGGCACGCGAGATCGATGCCTGTGGTTTTTTTTCAGCAGAAGCATGGGGAGGGGCGACTTTTGATACTGCCATACGGTTCTTAAACGACGATCCCTGGGACCGGCTCAAGGCTCTTAAAGCAGAACTCAAGCACACACCCATCCAGATGCTGCTCCGTGGCCAGAACCTTGTCGGGTACCGCCATTATTCTGATGACGTCGTCGACCGTTTCGTTGAAGCATCGTATAAGAACGGTGTGGATATTTTCCGGATCTTTGACGCGCTCAATGATATCAGGAATATGCGACGCTCGATGTGGGCGGTAAAAAAAGTAGGCGCACACCTTCAGGGCACAATCTCCTACACGACAAGCCCGGTTCACAGTACCGGGATGTTCATCAATATGGCAAAAGAGCTCGCTGCCCTTGAATGCGACTCTATCTGCATCAAGGACATGGCAGGGCTCATCATGCCGGAAGCCGCCCGCGAGCTCATCAGCGGGATAAAAGAGGCAGTGGATATCAAGGTCTGCCTCCACAGCCATTCCACAAGTGGTATTGCTCCCATGAGCTACCAGGCGGCCATTGAAGCCGGCGTGGATATCCTGGACACTGCCATGTCCCCGTTTGCGATGGGGACATCCCAGCCACCGACAGAGAGTGTTGTTGCCTCCCTTGCCGGGACACCCCGGGATACCGGGATCGACCTCCTCAAACTCAGGACCGTCAGGAATACCTGCATGCATATCCGGGAGAAATATGCCGGGCTCCTTAACCCGATCTCCGAACGGGTGGACAGTAACGTGCTTATCTACCAGCTGCCCGGCGGTATGATTTCAAACCTGGTCTCCCAGCTGACCGAGCAGGATGCGCTTAACCGGCTTGACGAAGTGTTTGCCGAGATACCCCGGGTCAGGGAAGATCTTGGCTATCCTCCTCTGGTGACACCGACGAGCCAGATCGTTGGTACCCAGGCTGTGCTTAATGTGCTCGTCAACGGCCAGCGGTACGCGAACGTGACAAAAGAGGTCAAGGACTACGTCCGTGGCCTGTACGGCCGTTCACCGGCGCCGGTCAGTGATGCGATCCGTAAACAAATTATAGGCGACGAAGTCCCGGTTACCTGCCGGCCTGCCGATATGCTGGAACCTTCCTATGACCGCATGAAAGCGGAAGCCGAAAAGGCAGGACTGGTCAAAAAAGAGGAAGATGTCCTTACCTATATTATGTACCCCGCAATCGCCCCTACCTTTTTAAAAGGCGAGCGCCAGGCAGAACTTATTCCCGGAAAATCCGTGGCTTTGCCTCCGGCAGCTCCTGCCAGCATCCCGGACCAGATGGAGGTCGAAGTCGATGGCGAAGTGTTCTCTGTACGTATCGTATCGGTCGGTGGGACCCAGGTGCAGGTGACAACAGCGTCGCCCCAGAAAGCACCACGGGGGGAAATCGCCGGCGGGATCCGTAGCAATATGCAGGGTATGGTGCTGCAGGTCATGGTCCACCGGGGAACGACCGTGAAAAAGGGCGATACCCTTATTGTACTTGAAGCAATGAAGATGGAGAACCCCATTCACAGCCCGGTGGACGGCAAGGTCACCGAGATTTTTGTCGATACCGGCGATGTCGTCCAGAACGGCGATGTCCTGCTGGTGGTGCAATGAAATTTTTTGAGAAGATCCTGATCGCAAACCGTGGCGAGATCGCGATCCGGGTCATGCGTGCCTGCCGGGAACTCGATATCGACACCGTGGCGATTTATTCATCGGTAGATAAAAATGCCCTCCATGTAAAATACGCCGATGAAGCTTTCCCGGTTGGTGAGGCTCACCCCTCCAAGAGCTACCTCAATATGGACCGGATTGTCGACATCGCAAAAAAGAGCGGCGCCGAAGCAATCCACCCGGGCTACGGTTTCCTTGCAGAGAACTACCGGTTTGCAAAGCTCTGCGCAGATGAGGGCGTGACGTTCATTGGCCCCAGTTCGAAGACCATCAAAGCCATGGGCTCCAAGATCGGGAGCAAACATATGATGAAAGAGGCCGGTGTGCCGGTGCTCCCGGGGACCGATGACGGTATCAAGGACATAGATACGGCAAAGAAGGTGGCTGCAGAGATTGGCTACCCGGTCATTGTCAAAGCGAGCGCCGGTGGTGGCGGGATCGGGATGCAGATCGTTAACGATGAAGCCGCCCTTGAAGAAGCGATCTCCGGCAGCATGCGGATCGCCCAGTCAGCGTTCGGCGATCCGACCGTCTTTATCGAGAAGTACCTTATAAAACCCCGGCACATCGAGTTCCAGGTGCTTGCCGATGAGCATGGCCATGCAGTGCACCTGTATGACCGTGAGTGTTCCATCCAGAGGCGACACCAGAAACTGATAGAAGAAGCACCTTCGGCTATCATGACGCCCGAGCTGCGCGATCGCATGTCATCGTCTGCACTTAAAGTGGTGGAAGTGTCTGATTATACCAATGCCGGCTCGGTTGAGTTCCTGTACAGCAACGGAAACTACTATTTCATGGAAATGAATACCCGGCTGCAGGTCGAGCATACCATCACCGAGTTTATCACGGGCGTTGACCTTGTCAAGCAGCAGATTGCCGTTGCTTCAGGAGAGGCTCTCGCGTTCGACCAGCAGGATCTCTCGATACGGGGCCATGCGATCGAATGCCGGATTAATGCAGAAGACCCGCTCAACAACTTTGCCGCTGACCCGGGGAAGATCGTCCGGTACCGGTCGCCCGGTGGCCCCGGTATCCGGGTGGACAGCGGTATCCATATGGGCTACATGATCCCGCCCAACTACGACTCGATGATCGCAAAGCTCTGCGCTTGGGACAGTACCAGGCCTGAAGCAATCATGAGAATGCGCCGCGCTATCTCGGAGTACATCATTCTTGGGATCAAAACCACACTTCCGCTTCATTATGCAATCATGAACAACCAGCAGTTCATCGAAGGAAACACCCATACCCATTTCCTGCAGGAAGAGCATATCGGTAAAACCCTCGAGCGGTACAAACTTGATGAAGAAGCACGGATGCAGACCCTTGCCGGATCGTTTTCGCAAGGGAATAAAGTAGCCGCAATTACGGCCGCGGTAAACGTCTACCTGCAGCAGAAAAAAGGCTGATACGTGCGCATCTTTTGTATCAGAACCTTTAAAAGTTTTTACGGCGTTGTAATTATGCATTTATCGTGCTGCGGTGGCCTAGCTGGTTAGGGCGCCAGACTCATAGGGTTTGATACATGCAATAAAAGCATGTGAACTTTGGGACATCTGGAGATCGGGGGATCGTAACCCCCTCGCAGCATCTCTCTTTTTGTGTTCATTTGTATATGTTCAGGTTTCTCCCTAGGACTTTTTTTGAAGGATTATACTCCCCCGGAATACCATTTAGTCATGAATCGCCGGGCACATGTTCCGGGGATAAATTTATCTGCCTCGTAAACGAAAACAAGAGACTAATAAAGAGAGGTCTTAACCATGATTCTTTTAACAGCAGCAGTCGGAATAATCCAGCTGATAATCGCGGTTATTCTCGCGGTGGTTGCACTGTATATAGGATTCTATATCTTTGGCAGAATCACCCGGGATGTCGACGAACAGCAGGAACTTGCCAAGGGCAACGTAGCGTTTGGAATTGTGGTTGCCGCCATTTTTGTCGCTATTGCGGTTGTTGTCCAGTCAGGTATCACCGGCCTCTCGGTGGGTGTAAGTAAGGCATCAGCTCTTGGCCTGATGTCTGTTGACGGCCTGACCGTGATCGGTGTCGCGATCATCCAGCTGATCCTTGGTGTCGTGCTCGCCGTTGTTGCAATTTATATTGCCCTGTCCATTCTTGACCGCCTTACGACCGGTCTCCACGAGTTTGAGGAACTCAAGAAAGGAAACGTTGCCGTCGCACTCGAGATGGCCGGCGTCATTATCGCGGTTGCCCTGATCATCCAGTCCGGTGTGGTCGGTATCACCGCAGCACTTGGCTAAATACGGGACACTATTTTCAGATGGGGTCATCCTATACTTTTAGTGATCATGAATGAGGTATCCTGTAGTGACAGATTCCGGCTTCCATACAGATAACCCAGAAACACGTGAGAAGTCATTATCGTTTGATGCAATATGGGTAATCTTCTCTTTATTCATCGC
>CAYPEQ010000036.1:19697-23262 GCA_964409915.1 uncultured Methanoregula sp.
GTGAGAAGTCATTATCGTTTGATGCAATATGGGTAATCTTCTCTTTATTCATCGCAGCGATATGAACTGCATCTGTGATAAGAAGATGATATTCCTGCATAAGAGTTAAAGATTCAGGAAAAAATGGGCCGGAAATAATCTTCAGGTTCATCGCCCGGAGCATGTCCCCCGCTTCCCAGAGCGCAGGAAAATCTTTGAGAATTTCCGGTGTGTCCTTGATCAAGGTAATAACTTGTTGAGGTGAACAATGAAACCGGTTCATCACTGCTGTCACCGTCAGTTTGTGGATTACCTCATTATAAACAAATTCATCAACAATTCCCTGAATATCCATATCTTCTGTTCTCTTTATGAACTCCTGACACGACTTCCCCCATTTGGGATGCCTGAAAAAGATATACAAAAAGATGTTCGAATCAACAAAAATGCGTGTTCCTGTCGGAACCTGATTAAGATTCAATCCCACCCTTCCATTGAAATGATCGCATCTGCGGTTTTTTCATCGGTTGAGAATAATCCATACATTTGATCCACAACCGGCCGCTTGATTTTAATCATTACTGACTCACCTTCCCGTAAAGGGAGTTCTCGTGACGGCTTTAATATTTTATTTTCATAACGGGCTTCTGAAAGGATGGACATTTTTAATCACGATTGATATAGTAATAAGTGCGCTTTTATGATTAAAAAAGATTGGTTGATGACGTGAATGATTGATCTCAACCAGACTCTTTTAGGACCGTATAGGTTAATCTCCCCAATTTATTGGCGGGAGCGGTCACTTTCACGATGCATCTCTTTTTTCAGTATCACGTATTCGGCATCACTGTCGAGCGGGACAAATTCTCCTTCCTTTGCGATTGTATCAAGATGTGCAACGAAGTCCTGATTTTTCCGTTCCTGCACTAACGGATCGATTATATCCATGTTTCTTTCTCCTGGCTCTTTGATGGTCATCGGGTACACTATTTCCCGTACAGGTTGATGAGCCGGATAAGTTCAGAAAGACCTGCGATTTCCATCTCGAGCACATCCCGTCGGTTCATTCCCATGCTGGTTTCAGCATCGGCCGTGAGCTGATCCGGACCCCGGATTACGGTACGGTCAATCCCGTCCCGGCCGAGGATTTCCTTCGCTTCCGCATCGTGCATGAATGCCCTTCCGGGAATAATGACGGTAGGTGCAAGAAGAGCACAGTCAATCTCCCGGAGATCGTCTCCGGTGATCAGGCATGCGATCTCTTTTTTTACCGGAATAACCGGGGCTGTTGAGCCACGTGCTGACAAAATCTCGTTGATAAAGGGTGCGGCAACAGCGCCGGTAATAACCGATGCCTTGCGCTGGACCCGGGGGAGTTTTTTGATCAGTGCCGGTTCATGGAGGATGGCAAACGGTGACCCGATCTCCGGGTCCCAGAGTGGTGTGCCAGAGATCTTCATTTTATATTTTGTACTAAGATCACTCACCATATCCCGGAACGATGCAACAGACTGCACGGCACGACCTTTGATGACGGGTGCATTTTCGAGAATAAGACCCTGCTCTGTTGTATTAGCAAATCGCATCAGGATAAGCCCTTTGGCGCCGCGTTCTTCAAGCCATGCACAGGTATGCTCGAGCACCTCACCATCGTTTACTCCGGGGAGTACGACCGCTGCTGCATAAACATCGGCAGCACCACAGAGCCGTTCAAGAATCGCAAGCGAGGCGTCCGGTGTGGGGTCATGCATCCAGCGTTTCCGGAGTGCCGGGTCTGTGGCAAAAACGGTAAACGAGCATTCGGAAAGGTTGTTATCAATAAGAAGGTCGGCAGTTTTTACATCATCCCAACCCTTGCCGCTGGTATACCCTATATGGAGCGGTGCTTCGGTCGCGCCCAGCAGTTCTATCAGATCCGTAAACTGCGGGTAACAGCTGGGATCGCCGCCGCCGCTGATAGTAATCCGGTCGAGGTCACCGGTCCTGGTCTGGAGAGCGGCTAAAGTCTCCTGTGCGATGGTTTTGAGGTCCTTAAAGCCGGTATATGTCTCCCGGACCCCCTTGGTGCAATAGTCACAGCCTTTTTTGAACGGCAGACAGTACTTGCAGCCGAATGCTTTGGCAGTTTTTACCCGTTTAAAATAGCAGTATTCGCAGAACCCCCGGCAGTCCGCGCCTGCCCGCCCCCCGATATCCACCGTCAGCTGAGCCATTCGTTGATACAGTAATCGTCCCGGTGCGTAAAAGGTATTTGGCATTGAACCGTCTCGCGATATATCCGGTTGCATTGGCATTCCCTAAGGAACCTGAAAAGGCAAGGGTTAATCGCCCGGGAAATGCGTCGCTGCGGTGAAGGGGTACATAATCCAACACCACATTTTTTACCCTTCCCGGTCTATTGTATATGGCGCCTCAGTGGCTTAGTTGGCAGAGCGGCTGACTTGTAATCAGCAGGTCCCGTGTTCAAATCACGGCTGAGGCTTCTTACCGTATTTTATTAAGATAACAACTAGGACTTGAAAAGTTGTACGCCCCGGCCGGGCTTTGACTAATCCGGCAGCATCATCTTACAATCCGGGCTGTACTGCCCCGGGATCGTGGTCCATGAACCCCCGCTATCCCTCCTCCAATTTACAACGGCTGATATCCCGACAAAACAGGTCATTATCTGCCAGCAGAAATGCATGGTGGGGTTCGTATCGGTTCACTTGTGGAGATCCAGGTTTGATTTTAATTCTAATGCCCATAAAATAAGTAACCCCATTAGGATAGTTGCAGAAATTACATGTTCATTCGGATTTAATTGGCCTAATGCTGAAATGAAGGGGCCAAAATAAGCATCGAACGATGAAATTATAGTGCCTACCCATGAATCTATAAAAATTAAAAAAATCGTAAAAACAAAAACGCAATAAATATAATTATTTTTGATCTTAAAACTGTCCATCACTAATATGATTGCAGGGAGCAACAGGATCCACCATTGCGGATACGTGAATACCGATATAAAAAACCAAATAATTACAATAAAATTAAAAAAATCAAAATACCTCCGATCATTCACAAAGGTGCTGGAATTTTTTAGCGTATAATGCCCAATAAAACAAAAAATAAAAAAATATCCAAGTAACCATAGTGATAATCCATTTGAAAGCTGATAGGAAAAAAGCCAGTTAGACTCACCGGTTAAGATTACTGATTGAAACGCTGCAAACCCGTATGGTATCCAAACGATAAACATTGCCAACAAAAAATATAATGTTGATATTAACACAATTATAAACGATTCTATCTTTTTCAACGACCTGTTTTTTAAAATTGAAAACGTATATAAAAAATATACCGGTAACAAAAGGGCACCATATGTTTTAAATTGCATAGAAATACCTAAAAGGGTAAAACTAAGGAAAATTAACAGGAAATAGCGTTCGCTTGTTAATGCCTCCCGCATCAAAATTAATGATACAAAGATAAACAATATACAGAATATATCGAGCTGCCCAAACAGTGCAATTGACACAAATGTTAGTGGCCCGAAGCATAAAATTGAAAGCCATTTGGTCTCCAAAACCATATAACAAATGAC
>CAYPEQ010000037.1:0-22382 GCA_964409915.1 uncultured Methanoregula sp.
AATAATCCGGAGAATTATATGGTAAGAGGTTTATAACCGGAGACAGCAGATGTAATCAAGGGGGACTTAATCTGGCAAAAAGTGAAAAAAAGGGATCCGGTCCGTCACAGGCCACCTCTGGTGACGATGTTTTTAAAATGGTTTTTGATAGGATCCAGACCGGTATTTTGATTATCGACCCGGAAACCCACACAATTATCGATGCCAACAATCACGCCGAATCACTTTTGAGTATTAAAAAGGACAAACTTATCGGAAAAATCTGTCACGATTTTGTCTGTCCGGCTCACTGCGGCCAATGCCCGATTACCGATTTGAATACTCCTCTTCATAATACTGAACGTACGCTCATCGCTGCCAATGGTGAGAGAATTCCCATTCTTAAAACCGTTGCACAGGCCTCCATAGGTGAAAGGACATACCTGATTGAGAGTTTCGTAGATATCCGTGACCGGAAAAAAGCGGAGAAACGCAGAATCGCGTTGCTTGCATACCTTAACGAGTCAGTTCTTCGGATCAAAAAACCGCTTGAATTGACCGGAGAAAATCTGCGCCTCATTGAACAGCAGGTTGGATCTGGTGACTTCACTACGGAAGAAATCCGGATGCAGATCAGGCTCCAGTTTAACAATGTTAAGACAATGGTAGAAACTCTTCAGGATCTTGCCAGCAAAGCAGCAGAAGAACGGGATGACATTCCAGAAAACTTCCGGGAATTTTTCATCGGGAAGTGAGCTCATTGGCGGATATTTTTTCCCTGAATCTCTCACCAGATACTAAGCTCTATCTCCTGTTATCGACACCTCAGGATATCAATGCCATGAGCCTGATGGTGGTCAAAAAGATTCTGGAAGTAAAATGTACTCCCCTCGTGATTTCCCTTAACCAGCCGTGTCAGGTACTGGCAAAATCCTACGCAAAAGAAGGGATATCTCCGGATCAGTATTATGTGATCGATGCGGTCACGCATTATTCTGGAGGCACGTGTCTGCCCAACGCACATACCCGGTATGTCAATCATCCTGCTGACCTGACCAGTCTCGGGATCGCCATTACAGAATTTCTCCATCAGATGCCCTCTCCCCGTAAATGTATTGTCTTTGATTCGGTAAGCATGCTGCTGATCCATATTCCGTCAGCGACAGCTTCAAAGTTTCTTCAGTTCGTCGTTAATAAGCTTAAGATATCTGAAGTATCAGGTGTATTTTTGTGCGTGGAAAACGGCTTGGATCCCACAATCCTCTCCCAGATGTCAGCATTTGTCGATAAAATTGTGAATTATGATGAGCAAAAGAACCCTTTACTCTCCAAGCATGGTCTTTGATATAATATATTCCCCTTTTGCCTCACGGGTCGTGCCAACGATAAGCCACCGTTCTGCACCGTGCTGCTCTATGATTCCACAGGCTTCTATAGTCTCACCTGTGAGAGCCTGTCCGCTGTAAGTGTGAGTGAAAGACAGGACCCGGCTTACCGACTCATGGTCTACACTGTATACGGCCGGGCTGTCAAAAGCAAGAGATGCATCGGTTACTTTTGCCTCAATCGTCTCCTTACTAAGAGTCTCTCCTTTGCCGGCAGGAGCTCCCTGAATGTTGTCATAGGATCGGGTATACAGGATATCAAAGTAGGTTCCGTCGATCTGGCCCCTGTTCCATTTCCGCTGCTCGTGGAGCACAAAGACTTCGTACGGAATATCAGGCTTACGTTTCTCGTAGACCTTGTGCCACATGTCCGGGGACATTCCTTCGATCCTGCCGTTGAAAATACCCTGTTTCACAAGGGATTGCGCAGTAAACCAGTGGCTACCGTAGATCACCAGATCAATATCCGAACTTGCATTTTCAAGACCACACAAAAGCGATCCCGTACACCCAATAGCACCCCGGGGTAACCGGAATATATCGAGTAGCTGTCTGACACTGTCATGCGAACCTGCAATATGGTCTATCTCCAGATCCGGCTTCAAAACCCGGCGTAGATCGCTGGTGGGTATGCGTTGGACAAGTCCTGCATATGCCGGTTTATCTCTTGCGATCCTTGCATAGGCCTCCTCAAAATCATATTTACGGTACCGCAGTCCGGATCGGGACACTCGTTCCCCTCCGGGTTCCGGGATATAGCGGAGTACGCATCCTACGTTTTGTTCGTTATCGTACGTAGAAACGGCATAGATCCAGCCATCGGGATCTTCGACAAAATCGCGCAGGCGGATGGGCAACATAAAAAGGCCTTTATTCAATAAGTTTTAAGGAATGATTCGATTGCATCTGCATCGATGCCCCGGCGAACAATCGATTTTCTGACAAGATCTACGACGGTGCTAGGGGTCCCGGAAAGTCTTCCCCCATCGATAAAAAGATCGCGCGGCACCGTGCACTCTTCCGGGGTCTGCGGGTCTTTTCCCCCCGAGAGATTCGCACTGGTTGCGGTAATGGGTGAATCAAATCGCTCGATGATCTGGAGCGCTACGCCGTGGGCCGGAATGCGGATACCTATCATCCCTGTCCCACCGGTCAGGATATCGGGAATTGTTTTTCTCGCCGGTACTATAACAGTTACCGGCCCGGGAAGGAATTTTTCAATAAACTCCTCCATGGATTTGTCAATATGTGATACTGCGGCAAGCATCTCGAAATCAGAGACTGCAATGGAAATCGGTTTCGCGAGATCCCGTTTTTTTGCCTCATACACTTTTTCTATCGCTTCGTCAGAAAAGGCATCGGCCCCGAGACCGTAAAGTGTATCAGTCGGATAGATGATGAGACCATCATGCATCAGCACCGAAACTGCCCGGTCGATGATATCCATTAAAATTCCCTGCCACGGACCCGGTTAATGTCAAATACCGCTTTGCTGCTCACATGCATTACGGCAAATACACCTGCCTGGATTGGATCGGTGACTACCAAGTCCGCATGATCGGGTACGGTTCCTGCCATTTTGAGCGCGATGACCGGGATCCCGGCTTCCCGGACACGATCGACCGCTTTTGAAATGTCGCCGCCCATGATCGATCCCGCAAGTACAAGGATGGAAGCGCGTGGAAGGCGCGAAACTGCATCGACCGCGAGAGCAAGGGTCCGCTCACCAACGAGAGGGATGGTATCCACAGATATCCGTTCTCCCCGGATATTGTGCCGGTCAGCTTCGTTAACAGCACCAAGCGCCACCTGAGCGACCTGCGCGCCACCTCCGATAATAATAACCCGTGAGCCGAAGATATCACCAAAAGGCTGGAAACTCTTCACATCCTTGACTGATTTAATCTCTTTCAGGTCGCGTACTAACTGCTCCGGATTGGGGCCCGGTTCAAATTCCAGGTAGAGTTCTCCCATGCCAGAGTAAGGGCCGGAATCAAAAAGTTCCTGGTTGATCATGAGGATGTTTGCCCCATGTCCAGCAATCACTGTAGCAATATCCCGCAAAACACCACTCGTGTTCTCGGCTATGATCCGCATTGCACAACGTTCAGGTTCCGTGTCCATAACAATTGATGCGATAGCCGGGGATCGAACCCGGGTTAGAAGCTTGGGAAGCTCCTGTCCTGCCGCTAGACTACTATCGCGTTTGTATACTGCGCTATGATATTGCCTTATTTCGAAGATAAATATAGTGTTCCCTCGCGAAAAAAAGTATCCCTCTTGTCGAAATTTTTATGAACGGCGGTGAAGCATAATACAACAATACACCGGATGCATATGTTTACGTACCTGCATTACGAATCAGGTTGAACACATATGCGATCCAGATCTGTGTTGCAACACTGGAGATCATTATCATGAAACCTCAACAGATTTTCTTAATGTTTATGCTAGCTGCGGCAATTGTCATGATTGCTGGCCCGGTCCAGGCGGATTCAGGAACACAAAATGTACTCTATCAGACAAATTTTGCCACTAACCCTTACTGGACGACCAATAATCCCTCGACAGATTACTGGAATCCTCAGGGAGAATCGTATAATTTCAGTCTTCAGCCCAGTACCGGCAATTACGCATACTCTCAACCCATTAATTACAAGGGCGGATCGTTCACATTAAATTACGATGTCACCATCGAAAGCATAGATCCAGGGGCAACGTTCCGGCTGGGTTTCACCGGTGCAGATATGGATTTCAATAAAGGTCCTAACGTAATTACCGCATTTGCCAATACGAAAGATGGTCTGATCATGGCGCTTCATACCGTAAGTGAGAGTGCAATACAGAGTGATGTTTCAAGTACCATGGCCTCGTATGGAGGACCGACAGTCAACTATCAGCTCAACACCACCTATAATGTCGAGGTTGATTATAACAATGATACGAATGTTATCACGGAAACGGTTACCAACAAGCAAACCGGTCAACAGCTCTGGAGTTACTTCACCTCTGCCCAGTCCAGCCTGAGGGATATGAACCGGATCTATCTTGGTAACGTCGGTGATTACGGTGCAATGGACATCTATGCAGTTGGCTATATCGATAGTGTTCGTCTAACCACTACCGTTCCGGCAACTCCGGCAACCCCGACACCGGTTCCCGTATCGACCCAACCCACCTTTGCAATCAATCAGACAACCCCTGCAACGATCACCGCCACATATACACCTATAAAAACTGTGACAAATAGATCTCCGTTGTCAGGAATGGTAGCGATAGCTGCTCTGGGTATCATCGGGACCATTGCTATTGTAAGGACTGCGAAAAAGAAAAGGTGAAGATCCTGAAGTATTCTGGTAAAACCAGCATACATCACTTCTTTTTACGAATCAATATCTTCGGACGCTTTTGATTGTACTAATTCGGCAATCAAAATTTGCTATTTTGACACAAAGCATAAAAAAAGAAGTATGGGGTGGCTTTTCTGTAAAGCCTGGAGGATGGGGGTAAGGTTTCTGCTCAATTGCCTGTCCAACTGCCTGTTCCAAGTGCAAGGAGGATGTTCAATCGTTCGTACTGGTGCGTGTTGGAACCGATGATGCCAGGCCCGGTTGGGAAAGGTGCATAGCTACCATCAATGGCCTGCCCTGAACCACTGAGGTGAACTGACTGTCCGTCCGGGAAAATATCATCGGATTTTACAGCGCCCACAGGATGCACCAGAAGTCCAATCATGAGTAAAAGCATTGCTGTTCCCATAAGGATTTTACCGGTATCCATGTGAGTGCCTCCGTTCATTTTTCGCGTTCATGGGTCGGTGACACGCCGAAATTCTTCCCGGGTATCACCTGATCCAATAATTGCATATAACGGCTGATATATTGCCCCTATGATGCCGGTTAGACCATTGAACTCGCAGGTTACATGGTATTTATCAATAGTTCCATCCATAAAAGTGGTATACTACAGGAGTACGTGCATAGGGTTATAGGAAGACAAAGCGACGTATCTCTTAGGATGAATATGAACCCGGCAGACAAGTCCCCCACAATCGTCGTTGAGGATACGGAGGATTCTCTAGATGAGTTATCAGAGTATCTGGATGTGCTTTCGAGTAGCGCCCGGCTCAGGATTGTGAAGTTTCTTGAAAAGAAACCCCGTGACGCCCGGGCGATCTCCCACGAGATCGAGACAAGCTACGAGAACACAAAAAAGCATCTTGATAAACTCATGGGTATCGGCGTAATAAAAAAAGAGGCCGGTCTTGGATCCCCTACATCCAAAGGTATTCACCCGGTCTGGCAGTATTCACTTGTCCCGGGAGGTCTTGAGTCTATTATCCGGAACCTCGGTTTGTTCTCTAACACCCGGGTTCAAATTATAGGCGGGGAAATCTCAAGGAGACTGGAATCGGTTAAAAGTACCCTTTCTAAGGAAGTACTGGGGAACGTCCCGGCGGTTATTATCCTTGGAGGGCATGATGATGGTAAAACATTCCTGTTGAGAAATGACGGCGTACGTGTCGGTAGAAGCGATCCGGAACGTCCTGCAGGTGCGACGGGTGACGGGGATGTCGAAATCTCCGGTACTTATACTGCGGTAACCCGGATATCAAAACCCCATGGGAAATTCCTCCAAAAAAAAGATGGATGGTATTTTGAGGATTGTGGAAGTACCGGGGGATCGATGCTGAATAATGCGCGACTGGAACGCAATGTACCCACACTTGTCCATGATGGCGACCTTCTTGAGCTTGCAAAAGGAGCAGGTGGGGCAAGGCTGTTGTTAATTATACCAAAAAATCCATAACTTCTGTGTATTCCTTTGAACATGTATCCAACGTGGTTACGCCACACTCCTGACTGCGATTAATGAATAGGAATATGATCCAAAACAGTACCCGGTTCAAGATGAGTCCTCGATCATTGGCTCTTTTCTGTTGCACAGCTGTGCTGCTCATGAGTGCGCTCTGCATTACCGGGGTATCTGGAGCCCAGTACATAGTTGCACCTTCTGGCGGAGGATTTACCAGTATCCAGACTGCTGTCACGTATGCCTCCCCATTGGACACAATTGTTGTCTGGAGTGGGACATATCCTGGCATGGTTAAAATTGATAAGAAAATCAATCTTATTGGCGTAGATACCGGTGGGGGAGCACCGGTTATCGACCCGGGAAAAAAGGGTGCCGCTCTTGAAATTGATGCAGATGGTTGTACTGTTGAAGGGTTCACCATTCAAAACAGTGCCGCGGCGAGCGGCGTTCTTGTCATTTCAGACGGTAATATCATCGAAAATAACACTATTTCCGGGAACGCTGCCGGAATACAGCTCTCGTCGTCAAATGGAAATTCCATCATTGATAACACTATCACTGATAGCAATCGGGCAGGCCTCGTGCTCAGAAGTGCAGATAACAACCTTATACAAGGAAATACCGTAACAAAAAACACCCTCGGAATCACACTTGATGAGCAATCGAGCGCCAATACAATTACCTACAACACCTTCTCAAATACCGAAAACGTCCTTTCGCGGGGTACTGATCAGCTCTGGGAATCTCCTGCCCCTCTGTCCTACGTTTACCTGGGGAGATCATTTACCGGAAAACTGGGTAATTACTGGAGTGATTACCGGGGTAGTGACCAGAATTCCGATGGTATCGGGGATACGCCGTATATTGTGCGGTCAGCAGCAAACCAAAATCCTGGAACAACCCTCATCCAGAATGATGTTGATCCTGCCCCTCTCATGGATCCAATCGCGTATTATCTGCAGATACAGCCTGCATCTGGAACGGTTACGCCAACGGTACTGCCGTCAACTGTACAGGTAACCCCCACGGCGGGACAGGGAGCAGCACCCGGCGATGCCGGATTACCGGCTGCTCCGACGGGCCGTGCTGATCGTCTGCTGGGAACACTCCTTATACTGATTATTTTGATCTGTATTGTCGGTGCCGGGGGTGTGCTCTTTATGCGGTCCCGCACAAAACGGATACGCCAAATCCAAACCCCTTCTGCCGGCTCGGGAGACACGCATCCACGTCCGGCCCTTGACCCGATTGAAAAAGAATCGCCCGGTAAGATTGAACTGCTTGAAAATATTGGTCCCAAGGTCACAACTCCGACGCCAGAGACCGAGGTGGCACCAGCACCTCAGGAAACCCCCCAGGCAGCCGGACCGAAATTTTATTTTCCCCCGGAACTCGAAAGCCGGTACGGGGATATCCGCCATATAGGCCGCGGGGGGGTCGCACATGTTTTTGCTGGTCACCGAAAATCAGACAATCTTCTTATCGCTGTCAAGATCCCCATCAGTTTTGATGAGGTGACTGGCAAATGTTTCCTGAATGAGATTGCCGCATGGCAGACGTTGAGACACAAAAACATTGTCGAAGTACTAGAGGTAAACATACTCCCCGTTCCCTACGTCGAGATGGAATATGTGCCGGGATCGCTTGAGTCTGTAGCAAAACCTATGCCGGTCTGGAAAGCCGTTCATATGGTTCATGGCATTGCTGACGGTCTTGCGTATGCCCATGCACATGGCATCATACACCGCGACATCAAGCCGCATAATATTCTCGTCACTGGTGATTTTGTGCCTAAAATAACTGACTGGGGCATGAGTAAGGTTATTGCAACTACGATGGAGAAATCAAGTGTAGCCGGTTTCTCCTTATCGTATGCAGCGCCGGAGCAGGTGTCACCTGCTGAATTCGGTAGGACGGATGTCCGCACCGATATCTACCAACTGGGGGCGCTCTTTTACGAACTGGTTACTGGATCAATACCTTTTGGCGGGGAGAGTATTGTCGAGGTTGGTAACGCCATTGTCAGGGAAGATCCAATACCCCCGACGGAATATAACCCTGATGCGGAGGCCGTGGAAAAGATTATCCTAAAATGCCTCGCGAAAAATCCGGCGGACCGGTACCAGTCCGCAAGTGAGCTACTGGATGCATTATCCAGGTATCTCGATGAAGACGATGAATAAAGATCCGTGATCGATCAAAATGGCAGAAAAACCTGGATTATATGAACCCGCAATTTGCAGTCATTGTAGTGGCATAGGGTGCATGTACTGTGATAAAACAGGAACCGTTCTTGTACGAGCGCCAAAAAAGATCTGTCCGGAGTGTGATGGGGTCGGTTGTATTTACTGTGGGTTTACCGGATGGGCACACCCGAAAGGAAAATATGACTGACGTTGTTTTCACCGGAACGTTCCCTCTACCCTGTGGGGAAGAACGCGGTCCTCAAAACGTTTTAAAAAATACCGGTCGGTCATACCAGCAATAAAATCCCGGACAAGACCTGCGGGTGGTGTTTTTTGGAGGTAATCCCTGTTGACCCAGGGGGCGTTTATAAAGTCTGTAAAAATCTTCGAGTTATACTGATCTCTCTCAATATCTCTAAGATAGGTGGAAAAAAGGATGCGGTACATACCGCTGATTTTCTCCCGTTCTGCCGTCAGTTTCGGATTATTGTAAATATGATCCCGTGAGAATATGCGAAAAGCGGTGAGTGTTTGTTCTACTTCCTGGCTATAGGAAATATATCCCCGGTCATCGGCATCACTGTGGTCAATCAGGTCGTGGATCAAGGTGTCAACAATGGTGCGATTATCGTCTCCAAGTATTTCCTTAAATTCACGGGGGACTTCTTCGGGGCCTTTTATTATACCGATTTCCAGCGCGTCCTGGAGATCGCGACCTATATAGGCAATCGTATCAGCAAATTTCACTACACACCCCTCAAGAGTCGTAGGTGCCGTGGCCCGGCTCCCTGCTTCGCAGGTCTTGACTTTACGGTCAAATTCCGGCCAATCATGACAGGGTTTTGGGGAGATTGAACGATCATCGGTCTCTCCATTATGACAGAGAATCCCGTCCAGAACCTGAAGCGTCAAATCCTGATCTTCAATCAGGTCCAGAGATCTGACGCTTTGAACGTTATGGGAAAATTTTCCAAGCCCGTGATCCTTGCAGAGATCCGAAAGGCAGGATTCGCCAAAATGTCCGTATGGAGTGTGTCCGATATCGTGCCCCAGAGCGATAGCTTCAATCAGATCCTCGTTAAGGCGCAGGCTCCGCCCGATAGTGCGTGCGATCTTTGAGACAAGCTGGACATGGATTACCCGGTGGGTGATGTGATCGTTTTCAATGAGATAGAAAACCTGTGTTTTGTCGATGTATCGTGTATATGCCCGCGTATGGATAATCCGGTCCGCATCTCTCGAATACGGTGTACGAATATCTTCCGGTTTTCTGTTCTTCCTTCGTTGAGACTGATCGCTGCGGCATGCGTGCGGAGAGAGCAGGGCTTCGCGTTCGCGAGTGTACCGGTATATTGACGACACACTGGTCGGTTTACTCAGATCTCCCCGTTTTTCCATATATATGTCATTCTGGGGAGCAGATAACTATAAGGCTGACGCTAGTAGAGGGGAATTTATCTTCTCCATCGCGCGGGTATATGCACTCGGGAGGTTCACCACAGAAATTCGAACGCGTAATGGTTCCATAAACTATTCACATCCGTTCAAGAAACAAGATGAACGGCTCTTCTGATAAAAATGCGATTCTTGCATATCTTCACAGATGTAATGGTATGCAGTCCTCATTTGTCGAGTCTGTGTTCTAACGGAAAAGGAAGTCCCCGATTTGATGCCCATGTTATCTCCACATATTTATTGTGGTAAAAGCGAATAGTAGAGGAGATAAGTACCCAGTTGTACTCCAGAGGCAATACATGGCAAAGAAACCTACTGGCACCTTGCCAGACAACCCAAACAAAGATTCCTGCTCGCATGAATGCTCCAGCTGCGCGACGGCGGGCACCTGTTCGGATGCGAAATCCAGTTTGCCCCCTAAAGCGGATATTGACGTAAGACATGTCATTTTGGTGCTTTCGGGGAAAGGGGGTGTGGGAAAATCAACAGTATCTGTGAATCTTTCCTATGCACTTTCCAGCCATGGCTTTAAAGTCGGGCTTCTGGATCTGGATTTACACGGTCCAAACATTCCAAAAATGCTCGGTATAGAGGATTTTAAGCTCTCAACTATAGGGAACAAGATTGAACCTGTCCACGTCACCGGGGCTCTTTCGGTTATATCCATGGCATTCCTGCTTCCCGACAAGAGTACGCCGATTATCTGGCGCGGACCCATGAAAATGGCAGCGATCAACCAGTTTCTCACCGACGTTAACTGGGGATCACTTGATTATCTTGTTGTAGACCTCCCCCCGGGCACTGGTGATGAAGCACTAACCATTGCACAACTTGCACCTAATGTTCGTGGGGCAATTATCGTGACCACTCCTCAGGATGTTGCCACGCTTGATTCAACAAAAGCCATAAAGTTCGTTGAAAGACTTGGGCTACCGGTTATTGGTGTCATCGAGAACATGAGTGGTATGCTCTGCCCTCATTGTGGTCAGGAAATAGATCTCTTCGGAAAAGGCGGTGGAAAAAAGATCGCTGATGAAATGTCAGTACCGTTCCTTGGAGCTATACCGATAGATATGGATATGCGTAAAGCCGGTGACGAAGGACGACCGTTCATTATCCGGCGCGGCGACAGTCAGACTTGGGCGAGCGTGGATAAAGTCATGGAAGCGCTTATAAAAATCGTCGAAGGAAAGCCGGAATGAATTACCTTCGGATACTTACCGGAACAGGAACACAACTCCCAATTTATGAGCCGGTGATCACCTGCCTGGAAAACCCCCGTGCATTTCCTGATCTTCTGGAACCGGTGTACCGGCAGGCAATGAAACTTGACGATGAAACGCTTGACCAATTCCGGTTTGCTCTCCTGCGCCTGCAGCTCTATGCGGACATCCATCGCAACGAAGATATGGAAAAGGCGATGCATATCAGGTACGTTTCTCAGGTATTAGAGAAAGTTATCTTCGGCACGCTTGTCATGGAGCCTCAGGTATCTGATTCCTCCTGATTAATCTCCCGTACCGCAAAGCTATTATCGGGGTAAATATGCAAGGATGATACCTATAAGTGCCCCCCCTGCACATGTATATTTGAGTGCCCATAGTACCTAGCAAAATTCCTTCTTCCATGACCATGATTACATCACAGAACAGGACGGAGATACCATGACTTCACGCATGCATGCCCCTCATACAACCTGCCCCGGCTGCCAGGAGGAGGTTTTTCTTGATGAGCTGGTGGGAGGTAAATGCCCGCTATGTGGCTGTTCACTGGAGGATTTCGAAGAGTCCATAGGTGAGTATGATGGCATCCTTGATCGTTCCGATCTTTCGTGGTTGATCTTCAATTATTTTGTCTTTAAAAAATTCGTTGATCTTGGCGTCCCCCCCTCGCAGATTATGGATTTTCTTTCAAGTTACGAAGAGAATACCGAAAAACCCCGGGAAGACGGAACAAAAACGGAGTTCTCTCTGGATCTTCCAATGGGAATCCTTGATATAGTCCGGCCAAAGCGGTGCGCAAAATGTAACCGGCTCTTTGTGCGGGGTGGCCGAAAACAAATAACAGGCAATACCCACTCCACCATGGTTAAAATCCAATACTCATGTGACCGGTGCTGAACTCCCGGTTTATCTTTTTATAACCTGAATTTTTCAGTACAGCTGTGAAGTGAGTATTGAAGGATTCGATTGTGCCATGGTAAGAGTTCATGGCTTCTTGATAAGTGCTTCACTTCCGCAAGGATACTAGCATGATAATGCCGATTATTGCAAGGGCAGCACAACTGATGAGAAGGGGGAGAAGGACACCATAGGTTGTCAGGTTGGGTGGTAACGGAGGTTGTTCGGAAAGAGAAGAGTTACCTGCCATGAGGTAGGGAAGAATGTTCAGCCATGCAGAGGCACTTTCTGACGTTGTATATTTTTGTTCGCTGATTGTCACAATATATGAACCCGCCGGAAGGCCGGGTTCATCAAGGGAATATGTCCATTGATTGGAATTAGTGCCCGGTTCAACCGGGATGTTTTGTGAAGTTATTATGTCTCCAGAAGTCGAATTTTTGATTGCAACATGGAGCTGATTTTCTGGCCCGATGTTTGTAGTCCCGGTAATTAGGAGGGCTTCACCGGTAGTCTGATCGGGCAGGTTGCCGTTACTGTTTACCCGGTCGAAATGAATTGATGGCTCTTCAACAAAGTAATAATAGGGAGTAAAAATATCGTCTGTATCTGGCTGTCCGGTGGAATTGAGAATAGTGCTGACAACCGGGTAAATGTTTGCCGGGAAAGAGGAAATCTGTCCGATGTCCCCTACAACCACTCCCTGGTCGGCAATACGTATCCCATCACTCCAGAGTAACGGTCCGATCTCATAATTTTTATTTTCACCAGGATCCTGAATCAGAAAAGCATACTGTCCCGGGGAAAAGACTGTTGTTACTTTCGGTGAAATAACAAAGGTAAAATTTCCCTTTTTATCTGTCTTTGTTGTTTCTGTTGAAAAGTAGTCCTGCCCGATTATCCAAAGGGTTACCGAGCCGTTTTTTTCACCGGTACCTGAAAAGGTCACTGTATCGGCTTTCACAATAGTCTGTGGACTACTGGTCACGACAGTCAGTGCAGCAGATACCGGAATACCCAATACTATAAGCAGTGCAAGCAGTGTTACAGCAATGGGCCATGATCTCATATGGTTCTCTCGCATTTTCGGGGTATGCCGACAATATTGATAGCTTGTGTAAATAGGGGGCGGTATTCTCTTTTAACATTAACCCCCCAATACGGAATGGCGTTTTAACCATTAGTATGTCCTGCCAACGAGCGTTGCTTTGCCAGGCTTTTTGCAGATGAGGCAGGGGCCTTCCGTCGAATTGATATAATCCGATCTGACCTCGGTCCCGAGAAGGCTCGAATTCGCCTTCTCTTCTATAATGTTCCCGCATTCCTGGTTGCGACACCAGTGTATGACGGCAACTTTTCCTTCGTTAAGGACAGTATTCAAAGATTCCATCGAATCGGCAGTGCACAGGTGTGAGATCGTGTGTTTATCAGCTTTTATTTGTATTCCCGTGGTAATATCAGCAAGTACTGTTGTAACATCCTGCGCTGCAGTAGCAAGGGAAATTGTGGTTTTCTCCCCGGTTGTCCGACATACTGCCATTGCTTTACCTGCATCGAGATCCCTTGGGCCCAGTTCAAGCCTGAGGGGAACTCCCCGGAGTTCCCACCAGTAGTACTTTGCCCCGGGTCGCATGTCACGATTGTCCAGCATCACCCGGAAACCGGCTTTTTCCAGATCGGTTTTAAGTTTTTCGGCAGCCGCGAGTACATCATCGTGACGTTTACCGATAGTTATAGGAACAATCACTGTCTGGAATGTGGCAACTCGCGGGGGGAGAATCAGGCCTTTATCGTCGCCGTGGACAGAGATCAGGGCGGCTATACAACGCTCTGATATCCCATAGCAGGTCTGGTATGCGACCTTCTGTTCCCCATTCTTATCCTCGTATTTTATAGAAAATGTGCGGGAGAAATGATCGCCGAGATGATGAACGGTACCTATCTGCAGGGTTTTACCATTGGGCATGATCGTGTCCACAGCGATAGTATAATCTGCACCAGGGAATTTATCCCAATCAGGGCGTTTTGAGATAATAATTGGAATGCAGAGGCTCCTGTAAAACTCGCGTGTGAGTGCTATCTCAGATTCAACTTGAGATTCTGCCTCATCCCATGTTGCATGTACCGTATGTGATTCCATGAACGATGTGATCTCACGGAGCCGGATTAATGGACGAGTCTGCTTAGTCTCGTAACGGAAGGTATTGACAATCTGATAGATCTTTATAGGGAGATCCGCATGGGAACGTACCCAGAGAGCAAACATCGGGTAAATTGCAGTCTCACTTGTTGGCCGGAGTGCCAGTTTTACTTCAAGCGGGGTAGTACCCCCATGAGTCACCCAGTAGACTTCGTTTTCGAATCCCTTGATATGCTCGGCTTCTTTCATAAATTCCTGTTCAGGGATTAAGAGGGGAAACAGTGTTTCCTTGTGATCCCGGTCAAGCATTTCGCGGAGGTGATTGTATACAAATTTGCGGATGGCAAATCCGTATGGATACCAGACGTAGAGCCCTTTTACGGGGTAGCGGACATCCATGATCTCCGCTCGCCACAAAAGTTCATTGAACCATTCGGAAAAATCCTGTTTCTTTGGCAGAGTGCCCGCATCCTCGTTCATAAAACCCTCTTAAGCTACTATCTGTATGATCACCGGTGTAATAAAAGCCTCGACAACCGCTGCGACGGCAATAAGTGGTATTACAAACAGGAGAAACCGTCGGGCCAGATGTGCAGCGTCAACAGCAGAATCAGCCGTCCCATACCATTCGGCGATGAGTGACTGCCCCATAAGAAATCCAAGCGAACTTGCAATAATAAATGCAGGAATTTCGAAAATACCATGAGGAAGGATAGCAGCGGCTATAAAAATCGCCGAATGTCCCTTGCTAATGATCTCGGTGACAGCACCGATAACGATCCCGTTCAGGCTCAATATCACCATCGTAATGATACCAAAAGAAGCCCCTCCAAGGAAAAGCAAGATGCAGGCGTCGAGGTTATTAGCAAATATATTAATGCACATATTAAAAGGATCGCTGATAGTGATCTGACCTGCAATCTCTCTCTGGAACATCTGGAGCAGTTCATTTCCTATTTCTGGATCATGCACTGTACCGATCCACCCTACGATCACCGCGACAAGAAAGAGGAGAACCGTGACAGTTATGGTGTTGCCAAGAGAAGCAGGCTCCGTTAAAGGCGATGTTTCGGGGTCAGACATAGAGAACCATCCGAACCATATCACGGACACCGGGGGCAAGGCCGACCACTATCATAGCAAGAAGGACAAGGTACCAGAAAGCGGGATTTGCCTCTTTGCGATAAAGTTGCATTATGTATATAGCCGGGAAGAGGATGACGAGCTTGAGCGGGTACATGACAAATGCGGTCCCAGTCATCTGGATCAGGCTTGATCCTACTACGTGCTGCTCTATGTAGTGGACGGCCGGATGGAATGTAAGCCCGTAGCTGGTGGCACTTGCATCCAGCATTTGCCCAAAAATAAGGGCAATATAGAGAGGATCTCCCACATATTCCCAGGAAAGGACATATCTCATACACGACCAGACAAGGACAGATGAAGTCAGGGCCATAAGCAGAATTATTGCAAGAATGAAAAGATCGATATGGGTGTGGGCCATCCCCCACGATATCAGGATAAGCGAGATGACAAAAACCGATAAGCAGCCGACGAACGCGTAGAATGAAATAAAGTCTTTTACCAGTCCGTGTTTTTTCAGAGTGCCACTGATAAAAATTATCCCAAGAGTAAAGAAGAACAGGACAAAATAGATGGGCGGCGTTACGATAAGGAACTGCCAGTTTCCGGCAATCATCCCTGTATCCTGAATTACCCGGAGCACGCCACCTAACACTACGTAAGGCAATGTGGCAAGAATGAATGATGAATCAAGTTTTATCCCATGTTCTGAAAGCCAAGCAGAATTCGAAAACCACCGATACAACAAATATACTCCGATGACGAGGATGAGTGCATAGGTAATGGTTTCGACGATGTTGTATGGCTCTCCATATATCACGGGATCGATGTAGTATTTGTATATGAAATCACTAATCATTCATTATCCGGATGAGCCCAGATACTATAAAATTACTTAAAGAGAAGGTCTTTGATAAGTCCAAATGGATGCAGTTACCCCGGGATGTTGTTATCGGCCATGACGTCCTTGGCCAGATCACTCCGGTCTGTACCGATCTGAAAATGGGCAGATCAGCACTTCTGATCTCTGGTAAGCATACCATGGAAAAGGCTGGAGAAACCGTACGGGATCTTCTCTCCCGATCCGTGACGGTCAAGGTTTTTCTTGCAGATGAGATCAGTCCGAAGATCATTGAAGAAGGAGAGCGGGCGGCAGAAGGAATGGATTTTGTCGTTGGCGTCGGTGGGGGAAGAGTGATCGATACAGCAAAGATCGTGTCATACAATATCGACCGGCAATTTATTTCTGTGCCGACAGCAGCATCGCATGACGGCATCGCATCGGCCCGGGCATCTGTTCCCATGAGTGATGGTAATGTCTCTCTCGAAGCACATCCCCCACTTGCTATTATCGCAGATACCGGTATTATAGCTTCAGCGCCACACCGCCTCCTTGCAGCGGGTTGCGCTGATGTGATCTCCAATTATACTGCTATACTTGACTGGGAGATGGCCCACCGCATCAAGGGTGAGCCTATGAGCGAATATGCGATAGCTCTTTCGAAGATGACTGCGGAAATACTGGTCAAGAATGCAGGTCTCATAAAACCACATCAAGAGCAGTCTGCATGGTTTGTGACAAAGGCACTAGTTTCAAGTGGTGTCGCGATGAGCATTGCAGGGTCGTCCCGACCGGCAAGTGGGGGAGAACACAAATTTTCCCATGCTTTAGATCGGCTTGCCCCGGGAAAAGCATTGCATGGGGAGAGTTGTGGGATAGGTACGATTATGTCGATGTACCTCCATGGTGGTGACTGGCGGGGAATTCGCGAGTCACTGAGGACAATTGGTGCGCCGGTGACCCCTGCGGATCTTGGCATAGCTGACGAGATAGCAGTTGAGGCTCTTCTGATGGCAAAGACTATTCGTCCGGAACGCTTTACAATCTTTGACGCGGGCATCACCAAGGAATCAGCGGAGAATCTGGTTCGTATTCTCTATACGGAATAATCTGGAGTGACCTCTTTATAAAATAGGAATTATGCTATGGCTGAGACAAAAACCAAAGTGACCCTTGTGGGAACGGTGTTAGCAAAACCCGGTATCGAATTCGTCTATGAAGGAGAGTCCCCGGAATGCGGAACCTGTAAAGTAAAGAAAGCATGCAACAACTTGGTTAAGGGACACCGGTACCGGATTGTCACTGTACGTAGTACTCACCATGATTGTGCAGTCCATTTTAACGGTGCAACAGCGGTAGAAGTAATGGAAGCCCCGGTGACCATGCTTATCAGTGCCGATATGGCAATGGTTAATTCCCGGATTAAGGTCGAATTCTCTTGCAATAAAGCGGATTGTAAAAGCTATCTCCTCTGCCGCCCGGATGGGGTGGTTGAAGGTGAAAAATATTTTATCGCTGACGTATTAGGTAATGCCTCTGATATCTGTAGTAAAGGCCGTGCGCTTAAACTTGTCGAGATTAAACCTGCATAATCTCGCTACCAACTCATTTGTTTCATTTTTTCAATTGAATTTGTCTTTCCGGACCTGCCAAAGCGCATCTGCGAGTTGAACAATCTCATTAACTCCATCAAGTACTCTGATCCATCGTTCAGGCACAGTGTCGATTCCCCAGTACGACCCTGCCAGCGCACCACAACATGCCCCAATCGTATCTGCATCTCCTCCAAGATTTACCGCGGAAAGAATCGCGTTTTCAAGGGTATGGGCATTCATGAAACAAAAAAGAGCCGCGTGAGAACATTCTACGGCATCAAGCGACGGTTCGGGCCGCAGTTGTTTGTAATTCCCCAGTACTGATAGTACTTCCTCGTTCCTGCACAACGACCTGGCATGGATGAATGCCAGACTCCTGGAGACGCCCCGGCACATATCACTTGCCATCATAGTAAGCCAGGCTGAGCAGTGGCCTGCTACAGGATCAAAGTGCGTGAGCTGAGAGCAGGACCTACTTATCTCATACGCCACGTCTGCCGGGTAGAAGATAGCAATTGGAAATCCGCGCATCACACTTCCGTTAGTCCGGCTTCCGTGATTGCGCCGGTGAACAAGCAATGCAGCACGCTGCGGCAGGGTCCCGGAACGGACGAGGTTAAAGAATGCAGAAGAGGTAGGACCGTACCATTCCGGCCGTTCCATGTACCCGCAAAGAAGCCGCTGTACGAGGTCAGATGGATTAAAATCCCTGCAAGCGAGAAGGGATTTCGCAACCGCACATGCTTGCAGGGTGTCGTCCGTGTATTGGCCTGCCGTACGGAAATGGCGCCCTCCGGGCCGCATATTTGTCAACCAGGCTTCAGGTTGGGGAGATCCTTCTAAGGGCGCACCCAAAGCGTCCCCAATTGCGAGTCCCGCAAGCAATCCCCTTGGGTGAATGTATTCTCTTATAAATCTCACCAAAAAGGTATATCTGTCGTACGGAAAAATTAACTTTTCAGAGAAGGCGATAGTGTGCAAAAGGAAGAGTTACTGCATCTACATATGCTGATGGTACACATCAGGAAGTATTACGAGAACACCAGTAACGAGGAAATTGTTACCGAACGCTACGATGCTCTCGAAATATCGCCGGTACATATCCATAAAGACAAAAAAGCCCACAAAGATGCACTTCTCACCTTGGGTGAAGAAGTCGTGACCCATATTAGCGGACATCACCATATGAATGTGGTGAACTATTCTCCAGAGACTGCAACTGCACCGACCCAGCAGGTAGCAGTCGAACATTAAGTTATGGATGAGGCGTTGGCAATCCGGGAGATGATCTCCCGCATCCTCTCCCTCCCGCCAGGTGACGTAGGGATAGTCACCACAAAAATCGAGATCTGCCGGAAGTACCGTTTGAGTTCCGTTCCGAAGAACTCAGCAATCCTTGCTGCAGCTACTGCAGCGGAACGGGAGGATCTGCGGCGTGTCCTTCTGGTTAAACCTACCCGGACCCTTTCAGGGGTTGCACCGGTTGCAGCTATGACATCCCCCTATCCGTGCCCTCATGGACGGTGCCTGCCCTGCCCAGGAGGGCCGATGCACCCGTTTGGCTCCCCCCAGAGTTACACTGGTGAGGAGCCCGCAGCAAAGCGGGCGCGGGAGCATGGTTACGATCCTTTCCTTCAGGTACATGCCAGGCTAGGACAGTTTGAAACGTTGGGACACCGTGTTGAGAAAGTGGAACTGATCGTTATGGGTGGGACAATGACTGCCCGTCCTGAAGAGTACCAGAACGAGTTTGTTGCCCGGTGCATTGAGGCTATGAATGTGTATCCGGAAGCCACACCGGCAACACAAGCACTTTCTGTGGCCGAGGTTGAAGATGCTAACGAGCGTGCTGGTGTACGGTGTGTCGCGATCACCTTTGAAACGCGTCCAGACTGGTGTAAAAAAGAGCATATTAACCGGATGCTTGATCTCGGTGTAACAAAGGTAGAACTGGGCGTCCAGCACATCGATGATACAATTCTTGCCTTCAACAGACGAGGATGCACGGTAGCCGATACCGCCGACGCAAATCGTCTCCTGCGGGATGCCGGGATCAAGGTCGGTTTCCATATGATGCCAAACCTGCCCCATTCGACAATAGAATCTGACCGGGAGATGTTTGAGACAATCTTCTCCGATCCCCGGTTTAAACCAGATTTTTTAAAGATCTACCCAACACTTGTCACACCAGGCTCGGAAATAGAAGAACTCTGGAAGCTCAAGAGATATGCCCCGTATCATGAAGAACAGCTCATCGATTTAATCGCTTATGCAAAAACCCTTATTCCGGAGTATACACGCCTCTCACGGGTTCAACGGGATATACCGGCGAAATTGATAGTAGCAGGATCCCGGCATTCCAATTTCCGCCAACTAGCGCAGAACCGGCTTGCCGCACAGGGTAGGCGCTGCCGCTGTATACGATGCCGGGAGATAGGGAGACTTCCCTCCTCTCTGGAATCAGAAATCCATGTAACCCGGTATGAGTGCTGCGGTGGCACGGAACATTTTATTTCTGCGGTATCGGGAGACTCTCTGATTGGGTTTGCAAGGCTTCGTTTTCCCTCACATGAGTTTCGCTCCGAACTTCACGACGCCGCGCTTTTACGGGAGCTTCATATCTATGGCAGTCTTGTCCCGGTAGGTCTGGAAGCAGCTGAAACAGATGAGTGGCAGCACCGGAATTTTGGGAAAATCCTTCTTTTGCGCGCAGAAGAGATTGCTACTACAGCAGGATTTGGGCGCATGGCGATTATGAGCGGTATAGGTGTCCGGCCTTATTACCGGAGACAGGGATATGAGCGCCGGGGACCCTATATGTTAAAGGAGATGTCATGAACCCGGCAACAACTGCATTTGTGCGGCAGCGGTTCTCGGAATACTACCAAAAAGCAATGCTGGTCGCTCCATCATCGCTCGAACAACGCGAATGGGGTTTTGTCCTTTTTAATCCGGGTGCATCCGAGATGAGGATGCGCCGGCATATCGCATTTTCTGACCGCACAATACTGTTTGATTATGTCAAAAACCTTGTGCCTTCCCATGTTTATTATTCAAGTGCGTACTATGAGAAACCCGATGCGCCAACAATGGCAGAAAAAATCTGGTGCGGTGCTGATCTGATTTTCGATCTGGATGCAGATCATATTGTGAAGGGGGCCTATGACCAGATGCTCTCACGGGTCAAAACGGAAACAGAAAAACTGTTGGCAATGCTCACCGATGAATTGGGTATTGATCCAAAGCAGATCGAACTGGTCTTTTCCGGTGGTCGGGGTTACCATGTGCATGTGAGAGACTTGGCGTTCCGTGGGTGGGGAAGTGCCGAACGGCGGGAATTGGTCGATTATATCTGTGGCATCGGGCTCGATCCTGCTATTTTGCTTAGTGGATCGTTGTCGATATCCGGATGGCCTGCCAGGTTCCGGAGTGCGCTAATTGAATATATTGAATGGCTGGGAAGCCTGAGTGAAGAAGAGGCAATGGCGTATCTTACCACTCTGGAAGGGGTGGGAAATGAATCTGCATCAGGGTTTTTAAAAAAGCGCGCAGAGATGATGAGCGCGCTCCGCGGTGAATTCGATCTGACTCTTCTCAAGGACCGGGTCATAAAAGCAGTCGTACACGAACCCGAAGGGGAGTTCCGGAAGCGGTTAAATGAGAAGGCTGCCCTTGCTGATGAGCCGGTTACGACTGATATCAAGCGCCTTATCAGGATGCCAACCTCAATTCACGGTGGCAGTGGTATGAGGGTGCAGCCACTTGAAGTGCGGGATCTTTCCGATTTTGATCCTCTTGTTGATGCCGTCGTCTTTTCGAATCGGGATGTACGGGTGGATTCACGATTTCCGCTTACCATGCCGATGCTGGGAAGCACTTATCAGATCCAAAAAGGGATCTCTAAAGTACCTGAGGCTGTGGCAGTTTTCCTTTGTTGTCGTGGCATTGCGGAAATTGCCTGAACATTACGATCAATCTGGTACCTGTTATGGGATTTGATGATCTTCGCAGTATACTGCTTACCGAACGCGAAACCGGCAAACTGGTTCAGATATCCCCGGATATTTTTGACCGCACGCATGCTGAAATTGCAGATCTTCTCAAAAAGGTCTACGCAATCGAAGACCCTCTCTCCGAAGAGGCTCGGGCCCTCATCGAAGAAACTATTGCAATAAAAGAGACATTGCATGAACTCTTCGCCATCCGTTCGCGTAAAATCCTCGCACTCGCGCTTATGCATGCAGAGGGGAATTATTACGACCGTGAGGAGGTGAAAAGGATGATACCGGCCGAACATGGAATGTTTGACCGGATTGCGGCCGGACTTCTGGAATGCCAGAATATTCTTCTTCACAATGAAAAACTACCCCTTGTTCCCGCGCCATCACTGTCACCTGCAGTAGTTGAGATAAATGAGGATGAATGTGAAACGGCTGAGGAGGAATATCTTCCTGATACTGAAAGGCAGGTGCCTGCGTCTCCTTTCTCTTCTGCCTCACAAACTCTTACACCCCCATATATGCTTGTACGGGTAATCCAGGGGATAGATACCTTCATGGGCGTTGATGGGAGGAACTACTCTCTTGCAAAAGGTGATATCGCAACTCTTCCCGAGAGAAATGCATCTGTTCTGAGTGACCGGGACCTCGTAATTCCTATTAATCTCCAGTCGGGAAAATGATCAGGGTTATTTTAGGATTTTAAAAAACCGGGCAAACTGGTAGGATGAGCTACGCAGATAATCTAACCTAATCTTTTTAACATTCAGGAGCGAAAACCTTAA
>CAYPEQ010000038.1:0-15520 GCA_964409915.1 uncultured Methanoregula sp.
GGAGGCACTGTACCTTAGATCTTTCGGTCACTGTTTACGTCTGAAACAATAGGTTTTCTACAGAGCCCATTTTTCTTAAGTGTATTAAATCTCAGAACTGCCGACAATTTACAGTACCTTATTTTCCTTAGTCTTACAATTGATTCTTGCTTATCAGACCCTTAACAACAACGAACAAGCCGAAAAACCTTTTATGAACACCAATTATACAATATTTTAAGGTTGAAAATCATATGAGTCAAAAAAATTCCACGTTTTCCTTGCATAAATCGCAACTGAGCTACCTGTTCTTTATCCTTGGAATTATCCTGTTGATTATCCCGGAATTGAACGGCCTAAATTTTCTCCCGTCAGAAATCCGTTCCTTTTTTACCGTGTTCTTTTACCCGGGATTGTTGTGTGTTATTATCGGGTTCCTTCTAAAATAAGAACCGGAAATCCCTGTAATTTATTTTCACATATAAAATCTATCAGAAAAAATTCGTACAAATATCGTGAGCATTTTACTTTTTTGAAGGAGAGTTCTCACCCTCTTTTTCTTTGGATACCGGCTTTTTCCCGATCTTTATTTCACATTGCCGGTCACCGGTACACATGGTGCGGACAAACCGTGCCGTGTAGTTCCCATTCAAAAGAGGCACGGCTGTAAGGGTAAGCGCCATACAACGGGAAAAAGTGTGTTCATGATCCGCAGCAAGCGAATGACTGTGAACCAAAAACGGGCAACGTTTGATAAGAACAACTGCATTATCATCAGCAAGTTCAATGGTCTCCCCGCCATATTCAGGCCCGAAAAGGATAATTGTGGCCTGTTGGATACTCCGGGCAATCTCCGGTGCCGTTTTTACCGGGAAGGAACACGTATGGACCACCTCCCGAATCATTCGGGCGATCTCCATCCAGATCTCCCGTTCCAATGTATCGTATTTGTTTCCTAACGCTTCACGGAATGCGATCTCATAGAGCGCCGGAAGTTTTGCGGCACATTCAGCGGCAAATTTCCACCGTGCCGTGTCGGGAATGTCCTTTAAATCTGGCATACGAATCCTACGGAGGTGTAGGCAAAAGGATCATATCAATTTGGCGATGGGACATATCACCGGTCCCATTCCAGAATTTTGTATCCTTTTTTCATCGAAGAATTTCATTTCAGAATGTGATAAATAGCGATCAGTCTCGGTACTAATATCAATTTATCTTACAAGCAGGTACAATTCTCCATTTTTCCGGATAAATCCTTCTCGCTCTAATGCTGCAAGGAGCCGGAGGACACGTTGAGGTTCTTCAAGTACATGATGTATGATCTCTTCTTTCCCTGCTGTCTTTTGTTTGAGAAGAACTTTCAAGATAATACCCCGGATACGGCGGTCCGATCCTGCAAATGGTGCCTGTTTGACAAATGCTGAACTTTTCCGGTTAGGGTTTGGTACACTCCTTTTAAGTTCTGTTCCCAGATCCATGAGGGCCCAATACCATATCCGGGGATTATCCCGATCAAGCATCCGATCGATGACGGGAAGAAGATCAGCATCGGTTATGTTTTCCCGGCCAGAGAAAAAGAAATGGATGAAAACACGGCGGATATTGGTTTCTATAAAAACTACGGGCATATTAAATGCAAAAGCACAGATCGACGAAGCGGTAGCCGGTCCAATACCAGGAAATGTTGCCAAAACCTGAGGGTCAGATGGGACTATACCGCCAAATTCATGCTCCATTTTTTCAGCACTTTTTTTCAGGGCTATAGCCCGCCGGTTGTAACCCATACTCTGCCATACTGTGAGGACATCAGAAAGAGGAGCGCGTGCAAGGGAGGCAAAATCCGGAAATGCTGTAATAAAGGCTGGATATTTTTTTGCAACACGTTCCACCTGTGTCTGCTGGAGCATAATTTCTGAAACAAATATCCTATAAGGATCCTCAGTATGGCGCCAGAGCATATCGTGTCTTCCACAACGTTTATAAAATGTCAACACCAGTTCGCGGAAATCCGTTACGGCGTTATCTGTAAGTTTATCGAAAGAAAAAACAGGGCCGGAACCCTCAAGAAACATCTGTGTGGTTTTTTTCATGATACCGTCATAATTAGGATAGCTATTTCATAACAACTCTTTTTACACGATATAGCGGTCAAAAGGGTGCATTACACAGGTCTATGTCCGCCCGAACATCGCGTCCAGCTTTGCCCGGGTGAACCGGATCATGGTAGGTCTTCCATGGGGACATGTAAAGGGTGTATGCGTCGCCCTGAGCTGATTGACGATCCGTTGGCTCTGCTCATAGGTACAGACCGTGCCAGCTTTTATCGCACTCCTGCAAGCGATAATCCGGATAATCCTTTCCCGGTCACTTAGTGGTCGTTCCAGATCGCAACTTAAAAGATCGCTGATAAGATCATCGATAATCTCCGGACCATCGCATTTTCCCATGATGGCCGGGACAGCTCGGATCAAAAAGGTATCGCTCCCAAACTCTTCGATAATTACTCCTTCCTGTGCAAGGGCAGGAATCAGCTCACGAAGAAGCATCGCGTCTCTCGGGGTACGATGAATAACTACAGGAATAAGCAGTTCCTGTGCATGCTTGACTGCCAGGGTCCGGCTTACCTTTTCATAGAAGATCCGTTCGTGGGCAGCATGCTGATCGATAATGATAAGCTCACCATCCGGTGCAGCGGCAAGGATATAGACTCCACCAACCTGACCAATCACTTCCATCGGGGGTACCATCGAAGTAACCGGTATGATATCACCGGTACTTTCTGTCTGCCGGAGCCGATGGTCTGTCGAGACAGTTCCTGCATGAGTCGGTTCGTTAAACAGGGCATGACTGGTTACAGATGAAACTGGCGCAGCTATCTTCTCTGATCCCATGTTCCTGATATCGTATGGTGCTGAAGGTTCTGCAACACCTTGAACGGTATAAGTGCTTGATACATTAGCAGGCTTATGTTCAGACTGATCCAGAGAAGGAATAGTACCGTCAGGGATCAGGTTACTGTGATGGAGAGTCACAAAGACAGTGTCACGGACAGCTTCCCCAATCTCCTTTTCCTTAGTGAGACGAACTTCCTTTTTTGTCGGGTGAACATTGATATCCACAAGACGGGTATCAAGGGAAAGGGAAAGGAATGCAACGGGGAAGCGGCCCCGGGGAAGGAGGGGACCGTAACCCTCCCTGATTGCGGCAATGATGGAGGGTGAAGTGACATACCGTCCGTTAATGGAAACGAGGATATGGTCGTGACTTTTACGTGAGAGAACCGGTCGGGATATATAACCGGATATACTCAGGAGGGGCAGATCAGCAGAAACCGGCAACAATTCACGTGCATAATCATTACCGAAGACCCGGGTAATAGTATCAAGCAATTGAGAGGTTCGTTCAGTGACGAGCTGCTCACGATTGTTATAGAAAAGCCGAAATGAGATCCGGGGGTAGGCTAAGCAGAGACCTTCGAGTATGCCATGAATACGGGCAAGTTCGGTATTGAGGTTTTTCTGGAATTTTTTTCTGGCAGGCGTATTGAAAAAAAGTTCCTCCACAAAAACATTTGTGCCTTCGGGGGCTCCGGTTGCCCCCTTCGTATTTACAACACCGCCAACAACTACAACACGGGTCCCGGCAGTCATTGAACTGCCCCGGGGTTTTGTTACGAGGGTTACCCTGGCAACAGCAGCAATGCTTGCAAGTGCTTCTCCCCGGAACCCCAGTGTGTGGATAGAATACAGGTCATCAAGTTTTGTGATCTTGCTTGTTGCATGCGGGGCAAACGCAAGTTCTGCATCGGCGGGTGACATGCCGCACCCGTCATCGGTAACCCGGATGGCTGCGATGCCACCCTGAACAGAGGTGATATCGATCCTGATGGTGCCGGCACTAGCATCGATGGCATTCTCCACAAGTTCCTTGACAACCGAAGCCGGCCGTTCAACAACCTCGCCAGCTGCTATCTGGTTGACTGTTGCAGGATCAAGGACCCTGATAGTCCGATCGTTACTCTCTTGTGTCAACGGTCTGCCTCGCTCGTATCTTGTTTTTCTATAAGGTTCTTGAGCTCGAAGAGTTTTGCAAGTGCCTGCATCGGTGTCATGGTATTCGGATTAAGAGCCGACAGTGCCGTGATTATCGGACCTGGAGTCGGCTCTTCCGTCACAGGAGTTGCGTTATCAACAAGAAGCAGCTGGGTATACCGCTGAATCTTAGATCCTCCGGTTACTTCACGGTTGAGGGATTCAGTAAGGATCACATCAGCACGGTCAGTTACTTTTCTGGGAATACCAGCAAGACAGGCTACATGGATACCATAACTTTTGTCAGTTGCACCCGGAATGAGTTTACGTAAGAAAATAATCTCTTTTTTTGTTTCCTGTACGGCGAAATGATAGTTTTTCACTCTTTTTAATTCATTTTCCATACCGACGAGTTCATGGAAATGCGTGGCAAAGAGTGTTTTTGGCCCGGTAGACGATTTCCCATGCAAGTATTCGAGAACTGCCCGGGCGATCGAACAACCATCAGCCGTACTGGTGCCCCTTCCAATCTCATCAAGGATGACGAGACTTTTTTCAGTCATATTGTTGAGAATATTTGCCAGTTCCAGCATTTCGACAAAAAAAGTGCTCTGGCCGCTAGCAAGATCATCAAATGCACCGACCCGGGTAAAAATACGGTCGATAAGGCCAATACGGGCAAACCGGGCAGGTACAAAACTCCCAGCCTGGGCCATAATACAACAAAGAGCGACCGAGCGCATATACGTGGACTTTCCTGCCATATTCGCACCGGTAATAATCATAATCTGTGTTTTTGATCCTGATAGGTCAACATCATTGGGTACAAAAGATCCCGGAATGCTTCGTTCAACAACTGGGTGTCGCACATCACGGCACATAACCGTATCACTGTCATCAAGTTGGGGGCGGATATAATCGCAGTCCTGAGCAGTTTCGGCAAGTGCCGAGGCTACATCAAGAATAGAGATACCCAAAGCGATTTTTTGGAGGGCAGGGATTTTTTTCCGGATCTCATCGATAAGGCCGGCAAACAACGTGCGTTCGAGAGATAGTACTTTTTCATCAGCGTCGGTAATAAGAGCCTCTTTTTCTCTCAGTTCCGGGATCGTGTACCGTTCCCCGGTTGCTGTTGTCTGGCGCCGTTCATAGCGGGCAGGGACAAGGCTAATGTTGGATTTGCTTACGTCAATGTAATATCCAAAGACCCGGTTGTAGCCGATCTTTAAGGACCGGATCCCGGTCTTCTCACGTTCCTGTTGCTGAAGTTCCACAATCCAGTTTTTCCCTGAATGCAGGACGCCGGTCATGCCGTCAAGTTCGATTGAATAACCGGACCGTATCACGCCACCATTTTTCGCAGTTGCAGGCGGGTCATCTACAATCGCTTTCCTGATAAGGTTGATGATTTCCGGCATTTCGAGTAGCCCGTCACAAGCCTCAGTTACCAGAGCTGGAGTCGGATGAGATCCATCAACAAATGAAGATGGTGCTGCAAGCAGGTTCCTGATCGCGGGAATAGTTTCAAGAGAATCAGCAAGGGCAATAAGATCGCGGGGACCGGCATTTCCGTATGCAATCCGCGCTGTGATGCGTTCGATATCTGCATGACGGGAAAGAAGCTCCTGCAGGGATATGCGTAATGTCGCAGACGAGGTAAAGTATTCAACTGAGTCGAGTCTTTCCCCGATTCGAACGAGTGAAGTAAGGGGACGGGTCAACTGCCGGCGCAGGAGACGGCTGCCCATGGGGGTCTTTGTCCGATCAAGGGTGGAAAAAAGAGTTATGCCTTTGGTCCCGCCGCGTATACTCTCGTAGACTTCGAGATTCCGTAGGGTAATCGCATCAAGCATCATCCCTTGAGTAGACGAACGTGTGGAAAGACCACTTACATGGGGAAGCTTGGAGTGCTGGGTTTCCTCGGCATAGGCAAGTGCAGCACCGGCAGCACCGATTGCAGCCGGCATCGCATCGCAACCATAGCCGGCAAGAGTTGCTACTCCAAAATGTTCACAAAGCGTGCGAAAAGCCAGGTCCGGAAGGAAACGATCATCAGTATACGGTGTCACAACAACACCATCACGACGCATGAGATCGCGCAGGTCTTCTTCAATACCTGAAGAGACGATACATTCGGCAGGGCGATACCGGGCAATTTCGGAACGTAGACTTCCCGGGATTCCGTCTGCTGAAAGGGCAGAAACAAAAAATTCTCCGGTCGATATATCAAGAAGCGCTATACCCCAGTCAGAACCTTTAGTACCTGGTGAAAGTGCCATCAGGTAGGTAGCTGCCGATGAGGTAAGCATAACCGGATCGATCACGGTTCCGGGAGTGATTACTCGCACAACTTCACGTTTTACCAGTCCTTTTGCAACTTTTGGATCTTCAGTCTGCTCACAAATCGCCACTTTATATCCTTTTGCAACCAGACGCGCGATATATCCTTCACCCGCATGATGAGGGACACCAGCGAGGGGAATGCGCTGGTCGCCATTTTTAGAGCGGGAAGTAAGTACTAGATCAAGTTCTTTTGAAACTATCTCGGCATCACCTTCGAGAGTTTCAAAAAAGTCCCCGATATGGAAAAAAAGAATGGCATCTGGATACTGAGCCTTAATCTCCCGGTATTGCCGCATACCCGGGGTAAGATTTTTCTCTTCATTGGCCGCCACACCAGTGCCGGAACCAGGCTCAGGTTTCATGTGTAGTACTGTTTTCCCGGCCAGAGATTAAACCGTACGGATCATGCCGGAAATTCCGGTTACCCTAACCCGGATCTGATCTTATGATGTACTCCAATAGAGAAAAATGAGGGGAAGTGATACAAAAAGAGCTATCAATTCAAACATAAGGCCAATCATAAGCCCGGTCCCCACCAGGCCAAGGATTATTAGAAAAACGCTGGTCATTTCGGGAATATTGACCAGAATAATACCAACGCATACACTGGTAAGAAGGATTATCCCTATAATGGCATTTTTCAGGTCCTGTGTACTTGGCGAAAAAGAGAGCACGAGACTGGTAACAAGGTACAGGTAAAGGACAAACCAACCGTTGAAGTCAGCCACAAGATTGTGGTACAATATTTGTCCTATCGTTGGAACCAAGGAATACATAGATGCGGTAGTATCAGGATTAAACGCCAGTGATGGAAACGTACAGCCGGCATATGTACCAAATATCCATGTTACTCCCGCAAGTACCAGCGGGAGCACAAAAAGCGGTGCACTACTGATGATAACATTCCCAAGAACGGGAATTGCCGGAGTACCATAAGATACCATACCACCGTCTTTTGACAGCAAAATAACTTTTTTGATCTTCGCGCCGGTGACAAGGCATCCGATAATATGAGCGCATTCATGGACAATTACCCCTGGAGCGCTCATAAAAAGATAGAGCCCCGGGTGCCTTAGCGATTTTGCCCAGATATGATCGAGGATCCGTGAAAGTCCCATGACTGCAAGACCCGTAAGGAAAACTATAATAAACGTATCTGTTTCCGGAGACACGAGACTCCTCATGAAGCAGTTTGTCTGGTCGTATTGTTAAAACCCTGTGCATTATTCTGTTTTGTAATCAGGAACTAATCCCAAAAAAACAATTGAATGCTTGTAATGAACAAATTTGCAGATTACTTGGCAAACGAAAAAAGTTCACAGATTTTTCAGTGCTACAAGGTCGCGTACGCCTACTAGTTTCCAGACTAGCGATCGTTCCTCTTCAGCAATTTTCGCCGGGGGATCCGCAGGTGAGTGCCCGAGCGCGGCAAGAATATTGCAGGAAAGCTTACGTTCCACTATCAGGTCAACAAATTTTTCCCGGATAATTTTCTTTTCTATGGAATCACTTACTTCTTCGAGATATCCCTGAAGGGTAACAAAAGTATACGACGAGAGATCTTTTGTGTATTTTTCGATCTCGACAGAAGCATGAGGGCTTTTCTTGAAATATTCCTGTTTCTTACCGTATTTTGTGGATAGAAAATACATAAAGGATCCATCGAACACATAAAGGAACGGCGCTATGTACGGATATTTCTCACCCTGGAATGCTATCCGGCACACATATCCCTTCTCAATCAACCGGTCATATTCCTGCTTTTCCATCCGGGGGATCTTAACGACTTCCATTCAACCGCACCAATGTGGATTCAGATAGGAACATAATAAACCTTCGTAAATCTGCTTGAAGGGCATCTCATCCTTCGATTTTCTATTATTAGACTTCTCAACCATTCATCTTTTTAATCTATATACGGATAACGGAGAAGCAAAGGCCTTCCGGACGGTAAAACCCTTTCCCGGAGGGTCTGGCAAATCTCTTTCAGGCTCACCGGGCTATACCCGATAACCTCGGCACTGACGTTGATCCTTTTTGCATTCGGATCGATAAAGGGGAACGCGCGAAGATCGTTGTTATGATGGTGCCCGTGGATAATCCAACCGGAAAAACTGGCCGGCGCATCAGTTGGATCATGCAGCAGAAGAAATTCCTGCTCTTCGTAAGTCAGATAAATGAATGGTATAGCTGATTTTATAGTACCGTCATGATTCCCGGACACAAACGTAATTTTGCCGTTCAGGAGCTCACAATATTCTGATGCCAGCCGAGCTTCTCTTCCGTACCGAAGATCTCCAAGGAAATATACATAATTCTCATCAGAAACAGAATAATTCCAGTTTGCGATGAGTATGCTATCCATCTCGGCAACATCAGATGGGACAAACGGGCGCGAACAATAACGGATTATATTGACATGACCCAGATGGAGATCTGATATAAGGAAAATTTCTCCGGGATCGTGAATCGTTTGTCCTTTAAGTTCAAATCCTGCATGCTGACGATATAATGCCATGGTTTTCTGCCAGGTTAAGGGATCATGGATCTCTTCTGGACTAAGCCAGCGTTTTAGAAGAAGATCATATTCGCCAAGAATATCCTCATTGTGCATGACCGTTATCCGGAGACCTGCATCGTCAAGAAGAACGGGAGATATTTTTTTGTGCTGCGGTAAGATTCCTGCTTTTGTGGCTAAGCTTATAAATAGGGAGGAGAGTCTAAAAGCGACGGAACGAGAGGATATTGTAAAAGAATTATTCTTATAAATTGCATCAAGACCATGCAAAATTTCTTCTGCTTTTATTGTAGGAAGACGATTCGCGATAGTTGCATGAAACCATTTTTTGTCTGGTTGCTGATCCCATGCATTAAGGCTGATAGTAAAGCTGGAGAGTCCTTGGCCAATTATTGAAGTTAATCTCACAAGCTCCGGGGAGGCTCTGACTGAAAATGCTACTACGCTTCCGTGAATTCCGTCACGCCGTTCCCATGAATCAAGCATAAATGAGAGTGGCCCAATATCTGAAGCACATGATCCAATATTTTCAAGGAGATCCTCTACGCGGGCTGGATTATCAAGAGTAAAAGGACCGTACAAGGTTATATGAGGATGCCGTTCCTGATTGGTTTCAACGCCAAATATTTTTGCGATGACCTGTATGGTTTTCTTGATCTGCCATCGGGTCCGGGCAAGGCGGATCTCAACAAGATAGGTCTCTTCCATTTTGTTTTCGTCCGTAGATAAAGGTTTATTGGAGGCAACGGGTTAAAATGCTGTGCAGGAACTGGTGAGTATCAAGTGCTCTGGAAAATATACTCCAAGTGGAGTTACTATCTGTTAAAAAATGAGAGTTCCAACCATATTCTTAATATTTTTTTCTGACTGCCATATACCACAGTGCGGCAGCGATACAGGCTATAACTGCCATTATGATTTCAACAGCGTATTTTACATAAAAGGGTGTTTCTGTTGCTGCCACCTGTTGAGCAAGGTCTATGTTTGACTGGAGATTGGGATAATTGGGATCCAAGGTTTCTACGTGTTGGAATGCTGCCAGACCTTCTGTACACCGGTCCATGCCACAGAGTGCGTATGCTTTGTTAAACCATGCCTCTGCATTGTCGGGTTCAACGCTAATGGCTTTATTAAATGCATCCAGTTGCCGGTTATAATACAGGTCCGCAGCAGCCTTATCGTTAAGTTCTCGTTGATAATAAGAACCGATATTGTAGAGTATCTGTCCTTGGTTTATCCAGGCAGTTGCAGAAGATCCATTAAGTGCTAATGACTGATTGGATGCATCAAGGGCCATGTTGAGAGTGGCAAGGGGGTTTGCCGTATAGTAGTTTTCGCGGTTAAGGACATCGGCAATACCATTCCATGCCGAGGCATTTGTGGGATCAAGGGTGAGTGACTGATTGTATGCATAAAAAGCCCCCGAATAATTTTCCGTTGCGGTCAGATTCTGTCCAGTCGCAAACCATCCTGCGGCATCAGTCGGATCCGATAGCACTGGGAGAATAGCAAAGATGCATAAAACAAACAGGATCAGCACAAACCCAAAAATTCTGGATTTCATAACACGAAATATATGGGTTATGATTCCCTCATAAAAATTGCCCTGCCGTTTTATTTTTTAAGCACAAGGATATGACGTGTAAGACTTTTATGAACCCGCTGAGTATGATGCTGAAGGAGAGTCATATGTTGTGTTGCAATTATGGCAATATCTTTATGAGTTACCACGATAGCACGTGAGCCTGGCTTCAGGACACGATTAATTTCATCGAGTGCATCATGGTACAAGCGTTCCATGGTATCAGTTTTTTTAATACATACTGACTGGCCATACGGAAAATCAGTAACGACAGCGTCTATCCATTGATCCCGAACGGGAAGACAGGTTGTATCGGCAAGAAAAAGGGAACTCTTTTGCGCATTTCCTTTACTCCCCCGTATCATCAAAGGATCAAAATCACTTCCCAACGTCCGGATCCCCAGCATTTCAGCTTCAATGAGTATCCCCCCCGTACCGCAGAATGGATCGAGAAGAACTGTTCCCGGACAACAGAGCGAGAGGTTGACAAGCGTCCGAGCCATCCGGGGCATCATAACTCCGGGATGGAAAAACTCCCGTTTTCCCGGGTTTCGACTGTCATAGGCTCCGCGATCGATCCTGAAGAGGACTTTCCCGAAATAACAGCGGTCTCTGGAAAGAATGGCCCGATATTCCTCTTCCGGTTTGATAAGCTGGACGGGACCAGAAATCATTGTACCAATCATTCGTTCAAATTCCCGTTGGGAATTTGTGTTTTTCTCTTGGCAGCCTTCATGAACAAGCTTGGCCCTACCTGCGAACGTTTTATTGGTTGTCAGAGCAAGATCGGTGAGTAAATGGCGGAATGAGCTAATGCCAGGATCGCACTCACCAAGGTATTCGAGTACGACATGGGTCATTGCCAGACGCAGAGCTTCCATCGGTTTAGGACATTCGGCAACAGCAATCTGGGGCCGCGCATCAAGAACCGATGCAACGCAGGCAATCTCAGCAATTGGAAGTGTTGGATTTTCACCCGACAGCTCAAAAAGGAGCTTCATCTTGTGAAATATAGGTCGTTTGCCCACAAATACCTGCGCGACGACCTAAAAGGCAATACGGATCTGTTCAAGTCAAAAAAGTTAATTTATCGTTAGACCCCGTTCAACAGCATCGTTGGATACGTTGAAAGTGGTGGTGGTTCCTTCAATCTTGTAAGGTCCTGTGGCCGTCACACCGGAATTAGTTCCAATTGTTGCATAAGGTACGATAAATTCCCCGTTTACACTTTCCTGCCGGTAGATGAAGTTCCTGCCGGTATTCGTGGTCAGGGGGACATCGATAATACCCGATCCTTTGATATGAGCGCCTTTCACATATTCGAAGATTTTAACGTAGCGTATGTCTGTTGTATTGGAGCTGTACGCAATTGTGGGCGATTCATGAACCAGACGATAATGTTGGAGTGCCGGAATATCGGTTGTGGGCGATGAGAACTGAACATTAAGTGCCGCTGCGTGATAACCGGGCTGAGCCTGCTGGTTGTATTGTGCGGCTGCGGTTATCGCATCTGAAGCATTCATTGCTTGGGCATTTACCATCTCAGGAAGCGATGACTGGGTGACGGAAGGATCTGAATACTCAACATAATATGCCGAACCTGCATTCACCATTGAACCATCATTGTTATGGAGTCGGGAAATCATGGTGGAATAATAGGAGGGCTCGTTGAGTGTTGTTGATTGGTATTCGCTGGGATTTGAAGGTGTTGGCACAAGCATGTTCAACTGATACGTATCAGGAGTTGCATTGGGGTTCAACAGGCTGTACCAGGTAGACATAGCATAAAACTTCCCGGTGTCCATTTCGACATCAGTTATCACATATTTAGTGCCATCATGGTCGAGGATTTTATTTGCTATTTCTTCCGACGGTGCCATGAAATACGCGGCTGAACCATCAGGACCGGTTACTCCGGCCTGGAACGGATTGGCATTAGGGATTCTGTGGGCGATATAGGTTATCATATGTCCGTAGTCCCACCATGACATTACACCATAGGATTCATTCGGGTAAACAAAGGTGTCTTTGTTATAGATCGTGTAATAATTCACACCGGGATCCGGAGTATTATTTGCCATCCAGATAAGTGACTCTTTCCAATCCGGATTAATCCCTCCGGTGTCGCTGGAAGCAACTTCATAGTTTGCCATAACAGAAGTAATGACGAAAAGGATCGTCAATATGATGGCGGCAAATAAAATAACCATAGCCGGTACTTCATCATAAATATGTTTCTCTTTCTTCGCTTTTGCAGATTTACTCCGTGCCTTTTTTGATTTTTCCCGTTTTACCGGCTCATCTGTTGTTTCTTCCGGATTTTTACAGGGTGAGTTTCCGCCAAATAAAGTGTGCAACCTGCTGAGTAAAGATTCTCCCCCATACTCCCATGCACTACTGAGACAAAGAGCTGACAGAAGAGCAATATTAACTGCAAAATAGTACTCATACTTGATTCGCTGGACCGTGCAGATAAGCATCGCACAAGACCAGATGAGGAGAAACACCTCTCCCTGTTCCTCTTTTTTGAACGTCTGCCAGATTAGAAGGAGCATACCACCGGCTGCAAGAACCAGACCGTAATTGAACGTTGACCATGCCCGGACCAGAGTCCAGGGCATATCTTCTTCAACAGTGGAGATAATTGGTGCCTGACCAAAGAATCCTGCAAGACCATTAGTAAACTCCGAGAACAATGACGGGAACACGAGAGCAAGAATTACCGAGAAAAGGATGGCTATCCCGGCAAGCGATACAATATAATAATATTTACTTTTATCTTTGAGATAATCGGACCAAAGATACAGGAAAATGCTCGCTGCAATGAGAAGGACGTACGCAAGAATCGGTCCCATCGTATAACGGGAAAGATCAAGACCTGTATCCTTAAAGCCAAATAATAAAAGGCAGATTATAACGACCCCAAAAGCAACCGTATTGACAAATGCAAGATACTGGTTAGACAGAGACCTATGATGATTTACTACGGTCTGAACAAAAGTAAAAACCGCCGTAATGAGCGCAAATACAATCATGGTCTCAATGTTGATAAGACCTGCAAAGAACGCCAGACCGGAAAGAACAGAAAATAAAAGTACTTCACGGTATGTCGAGAAATCGGTAAGGTCTATTTTTATCTTTTTTGCCTTGATTAATGTATAGAGATAGAGAAGACAGAAAAGCGCGCTGAACAGGGTTTCACCGATATGGTGGTACAGAGATCCATACAGGGAGCGGAAAAAAAACTGCCCGGATACCGTAGCTATCATTAAAGCAGCAAAAAGCCCGGTCTTCCAGTCTGCAACGGTCTTACCCAGCCAGTACATGACAAAAACCATCGCAACTGCTTCAAGGACGGGAATAAAAAGAGCGACAGTAATAATCTGAGCGGGGGTCGTTGCATGGACAATAATTGCTGCAATTGAACAGAGATAAGTCAGCATTGGTCCCCAGTACACGGTCGTACCAACAGGGTACTGGCTCATCGCATCAAACCATGCATAATTGGGGAAATTTGCTAAAGTGAGGTCAATCTGACGAAGTGCATAGAGTGGGTCATCTGGCTGCACAAGATTAAATACATCGCCATTCCCGAGATTGAGTAAGGGAATGATCCGGATCCAGAACATGAATACGGCAAAAATTGCGAGGAGTGCTAAAATAATATATGTCCGGTGTTTTGGGTTGTCGAATAATGCCAACAAATTCACCACCAATGGTACTCAAAACTCTTAATTTATTGATGGATAAGGTTGTTCATAAGAAATGTTCTGTAATTCCTCCCGTATAGATTCCCTCGGACAGAAAAACGGGAATAAGGTAAATTGACAGTTCCGTTTGGAAAAAATGGTTATTTCTTTCCTTTTTTCTTTCCCATTATCCCGGAAAAGATCCCGCCCGATTTATATTCATGGCCCTCAAGCTCGGAAATTTTCTGATAGAGATCTTTAACTTCACCAGATACCCCTTTGGGAGTGATAATTTTTATTCGGACGAGAAGGTCACCATGTTTTCCGCGTCTCTTCACCCCTTCTCCTGCAATCCGCAACGCTGTATTATACTGGATGCCAGCCGGGACTTTAAGGTCAATGTGACGTTTGTCTATCGTCTCGATCTCAACCGTGGTTCCAAGAACCGCAGTCGCTGGAGTTATCTCGATCACGGTTTCGAGGTTGTCTCCCAGACGTTCAAACCGTGAATGTGGAAGAACGTACATTTCGATGAAGAGATCCCCGTTTGGTGCACCGTAATCACCAGCCTCACCATATCCCTCCATTCTCAGGCGCATCCCACTATCTACACCGGCAGGGATGTGGACAGTTACTTTCCGTTTGGCACGGGTATGTCCGCTGCCATGACACTCACGGCATTGCCGCTCCGGGATCTTGCCTCTGCCACCACACATCGTACAGGGAGTCATACGAACAAACTGGCCAAACACGGACTGCTGGGTCTGGCGCATCTGTCCGCTTCCTCCACACCGGGGACAGACATTGGTCTTTTTTGTTTCACTTCCCGATCCGGCACATGCAGGGCAAGTTTCGCTGTGCAGGACATCTATCTCCTTATCGGTTCCAGCCACTGCTTCTTCAAGCGTTATTTGCATGCGCATCAGGAGATCGGCGCCAGGTTGTGGACCTGCCCTGCGTTGACCCCCGCCAAAAAAATCGAAGATGTCGCCAAAACCTGAAAAGTCTGACGAGAACCCACTGCCCCCATAGCCCCCGGCGCCGGTATAGGATCCTTTCGAAGCATTGGTAAACGTTTCATGGCCCATATTGTCATACTGTGCCCGTTTCTGGGCATCAGAAAGGACGCTGTATGCTTCGTTTATGGATTTGAATTTCTCTTCTGCCCCTGGATCCTTGCAGACATCCGGGTGGAATTTCCGGGCGAGATTGCGGTAGGCTTTTTGAATCTCCTTTTCGTCAGCCGTTCTCGGTACTCCGAGAGTGTCATAATAATCGCCCGAGACCATGAATGTTCACTCGTCTTTAACTTTGTAATCTGCATTAACTACATTATCGTCCGATTTCTTTTCCGGTTCTTCGGACGATGGGCCGG
>CAYPEQ010000038.1:15620-17734 GCA_964409915.1 uncultured Methanoregula sp.
GCTTCGAACTGCTTTGCAGCGTTCATCATCTTCTTGATATCTTCCTCAGAAAGTTTCTTATCCCCTTTAATAGAAATCGCCTGTTCATTGCCGGTCCCAAGATCCTTTGCTGATACATGAATAATACCATTCGAGTCAATATCAAAGGTGACCTCAATCTGAGGGATACCCCGGGGCGCCGGAGGGATACCGGTGAGCTGGAACTTTCCTAAAGTAAAGTTATCCTTTGCAAGGGCGCGTTCACCCTGTACAACATGAATCTCGACACTGGTCTGGCCATCCGCTGCTGTCGAAAAGATCTGGCTTTTACGGGTAGGAATGGTGGTATTTCGTTCAATAAGTTTTGTTGCTATGCCGCCAAGTGTTTCGATACCGAGTGTAAGCGGCGTTACATCAAGAAGTACTATGTCCTTGGTCTCTCCGGTCAATACAGCACCCTGAATACCTGCACCAAGTGCCACGCATTCATCCGGATTGATTCCCTTATCAGGCTCTTTGTCGAGCAGTTTTTTTACTGTCTCCTGCACAAGGGGTATACGAGTTGATCCACCAACAAGGAGAACATGGTCGATGTCCTTTGCACTCATTTTTGCATCGCTGAGCGCCTGGTTCACCGGCCCGACTGTAGATCCCACGAGATCTCCAATAAGCTGTTCGAGTTTTGAACGGGAGAGATCGATATTGAGGAATTTGGGACCGGAAGTGTCGGTTGTGATATAGGGAAGGTTGATATTTGTGGTCTGGCGCTGAGAGAGCTCGATCTTTGCATTCTCAGAAGCGTCGCGGAGACGTTGCATGGCATATATATCATTTTTAAGATCGATTCCCTCTTTCTTTCTAAATTCATCGACAAGATAATCGGTAATTAGCTTATCGAAATCGTCACCACCGAGGTGGTTATTACCTGCAGTAGATTTAACTTCAAATACCCCATCACCAAGGGTAAGGATAGAGACATCGAATGTGCCACCCCCAAGATCATAGACAAGAACCGTTACATCCTGTTCCTTGTCAATGCCATAAGCAAGGGCGCTTGCTGTTGGCTCGTTGATGATGCGCATGACTTCCAGACCAGCTATCTGTCCTGCATCTTTTGTAGCCTGCCTCTGTGCATCATTAAAGTACGCCGGTACAGTAATGACCGCTTTTGAAATCTTTTCCCCTAGATATGCCTCAGCATCCACTTTGAGTTTCTGGAGGATCATCGCGGAAATTTCCTGCGGGGTGTAGTCCTTATCGCCAATTTTTACTTTCTCGGATGTTCCCATCTTCCGCTTGATCGATTGGATTGTACGCTGGGGGTTAGTAACAGCCTGACGTTTTGCAAGGCTTCCCACAAGTCGTTCGCCATCTTTGGTAAATGCAACCACAGACGGGGTAGTTCGAGCTCCTTCACTATTAGGGATAACGATAGGTTTACCCGCCTCCATAATCGACATGCAGGAGAATGTGGTTCCAAGATCTATACCCAGAATTTTCTCGTTTGCCATATGAATCAATGCTCCTATATTTACGGCTCAATTTTTATTATTCAACGTCCATTTCATCGTTTGTTCTGTTTCCTTTGGATACTGCAACTTTTGCGTACCGGATCACCTTGTTATGCATACGATAACCGGGAGAGACTACGTCCACAACGGTCCCTTCTGGATCACCAGAAGGAATATGTGCAACCGCTTCATGTTCACCTGGGTCAAACGATTTTTTCAGTGCATCTATGGGCGAAATACCGTGTCGTGCGAGAATTCCGCTGATCAGCTGGTGAATCTGTTCTACACCAGTACGAAGATGATTATCATCAGCCTTAAGGGCCCGGTCCAGGTTATCCACAATCTCCAGGATATCAACAGCAAACTTTTCGTTTGCATGCTGCACCAAGGCCTCATGATCCCGTGTGGTTCGCTTCCGGTAATTGTCAAAATCTGCAGCAAGCCTAAGATACCGGTCGTTTAAATCCTCACACCGTTTTTTCTGCTCCGCGAGTTCATCACGTTGCAGTGGTTTGGATGCTTCCGGGTTCTCAAGCGTTCCTGCAATTTCATCACGCACAGGAGCGGTATCGAGGTCTTCCATAGTTCTTCCCATTCGATGTTCCAATATTTAATGAATTGTGG
>CAYPEQ010000039.1:0-15295 GCA_964409915.1 uncultured Methanoregula sp.
TCATCATCTAAAAGCATGGACATTCCCGAGTATCTTCCTGACATTCTCCTTACGGCAGTCATGGTCATCTCGACCATCTTTCTCATATTGAGGTTTTGGCAGGACGTTACAATAGCCATTGCCGCAGCTCTTATGATGCTTGCGCTCGGCGGCCTTTTCCTGTCGCTCCAGATCAAGGTACGGAACCTTGAAAAGAATGTAATCACCCGGGAGCGGATGCTGCGTTCAAACCTTGAGGAGATTTCCGGCCGTATGAACCAGAAGTACGACCAGACTACTGCCCATCTGGATGAACTTGTGGCTGAAATCTCGAAACGTGCATACAAATAAGATCTAGGAACAAACTGCTTTTATAGGAGATAAGAGGCAATGGGTGTCGCGCTCCGGGATATCATCGCTGAATACAAGAATCCGGTAACATGGGATGGCCTTTCCGGGGTTGCTGCAATCGATGCCAACAATGCACTCTACCAGTTTTTAACCATCATCCGTCAGCCTGACGGGACACCGTTGATGGATCATAAAGGCCGGGTAACCTCTCACCTCTCCGGTATCCTGTTCCGGATGGTTAATTTCCTTGAGAAAGGTATAAAGCCGGCCTTTGTTTTTGATGGAAAACCCCCCTATCTCAAGAATGCGACGATTGCTGTACGCCGCAAAATCCGTGACGATGCCGGGGAAAAGTGGAAAGAGGCGCTGGAAAAGGGCGATGAGGAGGAGGCGTACCGGCAGGCCCGGTCATCAACCCGTGTGGACGAGACCATCATCAAGACCTCAAAAGAACTGCTCGATCTCATGGGGATCCCCTATGTTCAATCTGCCGGGGAAGGCGAATCGCAGGCTGCTTTCATGGTACAGCGAGGTGATGCACTATACGCAGTCTCGCAGGATTACGACACACTCCTTTTTGGAGCACCATTGCTGGTTCGGAATCTTACGGTCAGCGGGAAGCGCAAGATCCGGGGCCGGGTTATTTCGGTCAACCCCGAACGAATTGTACTTGATGAAGTACTTGCCGGCCTGAAACTGACCCGGGAGGAATTGATCCAAGTGGGAATCCTTGTCGGTACAGACTTCAACCCGGGTATTGAAGGTGTCGGCGCTAAAACCGGCCTGAAAATCGTGAAGAAAGGGGAATTTGCAAAAAAAATTGCAGAGAAATGCCCTGACTTTGATCCGGAACCGGTACTCAATCTCTTCCTGCGTCCCCCAGTTACAACGGATTATACACTCGTGTGGGGGCACCCTGACGCCGAAAAGATAAAAAAGATGCTTTGTGACGGGTACGATTTTGCCGAAGAGCGGGTTGAATCCGCTCTCGAACGGTATACCGTAAAATCAGGCCAGAAGACTCTTGAAAGCTTTTTCTGACTGAGCTGGGCGTTCTGGCATTTGAATTTTTTTCAAACGTCGGGACCTCTAGGACATGGACTGAAAAAAGTGTATTGTGGGAGTGATTCCGGTTATTCCGGTGTTGCTTTAATCGTCAGGTTAAATGTATCAGAAGTCGGTGATTGACCCTCCCAAGGCCGTACATAGGTTGCATTGAATGTGTAAGTGCCCGGGGATTCCATTCCGAGGGTCCATTCACGGTATCCTCCCGCCCCAACAAGGGTGGTTTCAGGAGGGTAGAATGTGTCGGATATAACCGAAAGTCCTTTTGAAACGGTTGCGTTCCAGGAGAACCCGGTTGTCGGATTCTCGTTTAATCTGACGATGACCTGCCCATTTGTGGGGATGGTCACTGTCGCCCCGTTCGATGTACTATTCACATAGATAGTTGGTACCATAGTAACGGTGGGTGCAGCTGTAGTCATTAGTGTTGTCTGTTCGGTCGTGGAAGACGATGAATTTTCAGTACATCCCGCCAGAAATATAGCTGCAAGCATAAGCGCACAGCACATTGCTCCTATTAAAAAGGATTTTTTCATCGGTGTCACCTTTTTAATAGGACATTATAACGTGTTTTTAATAAATCTGGCGATAGCTATGAATTTTTTTGCAGTTAACTGGTCTTTCCGCTGCTGACCGATCTGCATTTTAGCCTTCAGGTAATAATATGTCCCATATCATATGGAACCGTTTGTTGGGAACGGAGGTGGAAATACGGAAGCATCTGTCTCAAAAGAGAAAACGGTCATCATCAGCCTCTTTTGCGATATCGCCCTTTGGTTGCCGGAGATAATCGCCGTGATCCTTTCCGGATCTGTTACCCTCTTTGCCGATGTTATGAAGTGCGGTAACGAGATTCTTGCTACTATTTTTGCGCTTATTATCCTTTGGAAGATGAAAAAAGGTGCTACGTTCACCTACGATTATGGTATGGGGAAATTTGAGACTTTTACCCGGAGCGCTACCGGGGCTGTTATGATGGTTTCAATCATCATTATTTTTTTTACCGCATTTCATCGTATCTTCGTTCCTGGACCTCTCCAGGTTGCTGGAACGGTTATCGCGGTTCCCCTGATGATCATTTCTGCCGTTATCGATACGTACCTCTGGCAGAAAAACTACCGGATCTCCCTTGTTGACCCTTCGCCTATAATGGAAGCACAGTGGCGGCTGAGACGGGCAAAGTCATTCGCTGACATTGCGGTTCTCCTGTCCCTTGTTCTCTCTTTTGCTTTTATTGCTTACTCCTGGGCTGTCTATATTGACCCGGTAGTATCCTTTATCATTATCGGTTTCCTTCTCATAGCGGGTTTCCGGGAGATATCATCATCTCTTCCCGATCTTTTTGATAAAACCCTTGAAGAAGAATTGCAGATTGTAATTCTGAAAGAACTATCGGCGTTCTTTAAAGAATATACCGGGTTTTATGGTGTCCGATCGCGACGCTCCGGCAGTAAGATTTATATCGATATCTTCCTTGGCTTTGATCCCGGGCTGAACATGGGAACGGTCCAGGATACTAGCGACCGGCTTAAAACCTCTCTGGAAGGAAAGATTCCCGGCAGCGTAGTCTCTGTTGTTCCTACGAGTGAACAGTCTGCCAAAGCGGGTCAACAATGACCGTCATTCTGTTTTTTGCAAAAACGGGTGCTTTCCCTGAAGAGAAATTGTTTAATAACGTATACGACAACCCGATTATATCTGGTAGGTATTCCCTGTGATCCATGTTCTGGTTGTTGATGACGAACCCGACCTGCTTGAAATCACACGGTTGTTCCTTGAACAAACCGGGGAATTCAACGTCAGTCAGTCACATTCCGCAAAGGAAGCTCTTGGGTTTCTTCAGGATCAAACCTACGATGCCATAGTATCAGATTATGCAATGCCCGGTATGGACGGGATTACCTTTTTGCAGACGGTAAGACAAAAGGGAAATACCGTGCCGTTCATCATCTTCACCGGGAAGGGCCGGGAAGAGGTCGTCATTGAAGCAATCAATGGTGGTGCTGACTCTTATCTCCAGAAAGGCGGTAGTTCGCGTGTGCAATTTGCAGAACTCGCCGAGAAGATCCGCCAGATTGTCCGGAGGTCCCGGGCCGAACACGCGCATCAGGAATCCGAGAAGCGATACCGTGCGATCTTCCAGAATGCATCTGATATTATCCGCATCCTCGATTCTTATGGGAGAATTGCTTATGATTCTCCTTCATCTTCTAAAATTCTGGGATATCCTCTAGGATCACTGAATGGAAAGGATCCCCTCGACTATATTCACCCGGGGGACAGGGACCGCATCAAGTCGGATCTGAATGCTGTTTATCGGGGAATGAATACGGGGATCCCCTCTGAATTCCGTATACTTAAGGCAGATGGGACGTATCTCTGGGTTGAGTCCGTCGCCAACAATCTTACCGGAGTTGATGGCGTTGACGGAGTGGTTACTACAACCCGGCCGATAACAGAACGTAAGGTAGCTGAGGAGCAGCTGAAAAAGAAACATGACGAACTCTCTGCCGCATTCGAACAGCTGACTGCGACCGAGGAAGAGGTGCGCCAGAACTACAACGAGCTCGTCATAAGTGAACAGCGACGTGCTGAGATCGAACGTATGGTCAGGGACTCAGAAGAGTTCCTGAAACAGGTGATCACTGATGTCCATGAAGGAATCATTGCATTTGATACTTGTCTGCGTATCACTCTCTGGAATCCTTTCATGGAAGAAATAACCGGATTTGCACCCGGTGACGTTATTGGGAAAAAACTGGATGAGTGCTTCCCACTTGCGGAGGATACAGAGATTCCTCACACGCTCGAACGCGCGCTATCAGGAGAGACGATCGAGACAGCTGATATCCCGGTTAATCTTGGGATAAAAAAGAAGAGTTCAATTTGGGTGCACGGCATTGCATCCCCTCTCACGAGTCATCAAGGGGATATCATAGGGGTAATAGCTGTTCTCCAGGATATATCCGGGCGCAAAAACGCCGAACTTGCGCTTATTTCGACTACCCGGGAACTCCACGAAAGCGAAGAGAAGTACCGGAATATCTTTGAAGCAAAAAACGATCCCCTTATTCTGGCGGATGTAGAAACACGGGCCATTCTCGATCTGAACCAAGCCGCTTCCGATCTCTACGGGCATTCCCGAGATGAGATGCTCCAGATGACACTTTTGGATCTATCCGCCGAACCAGAGAAAACAAAGGAAGTACTTGACCAGAAAGTCGCCCGGGTTGCCCTGCGATACCACCGGAAAAAAGATGGCATGGTTTTTCCAGCAGATATTGCGCTTGCCTATTTCACCCTCAAGGGCCGTTTGGTTCTTATTCTCTCCATCCGGGACCTTACCGGTATCCAGCAGATTGGCGATGCTCTCAGGATTGCAAACGTTAAGCTCAACTTATTGATCGGTGTAACTCGTCATGACGTTCTCAATTCTCTTGCAGTTATCTTGGGGTACCATGAAATCATCAAGGACCGTGAAGTTGATGCAGCAACCCGCGATCTCATGGAAAAGCAGGAAAAAGCTCTGGTCGCGATCCGCAACCAGATCGAATTTACCCGGGCCTATGATGATCTTGGCATCAAGTCTCCCCTCTGGCAACATATCGGAGCCACCGCAGCACGAGCCTATGCCCAGTTCATTGATACCATCTCCTTTGTATGCGAGACTGGCGATCTTGAGATCTATGCAGACCCTATGCTTGAGAAAGTTTTCTATAACCTGTTTGATAACGCGTTCCGTTACGGGGAAGGAGTCACCAAGATCCGGCTTTATGGTGCTATGGATGGTACGGAACTACTGCTCTATTTTGAGGACAACGGGATCGGTATCATGGGTAACGATAAATCCCGGATATTTTCCCGGGGTATTGGCAAAAACACCGGGCTGGGTCTTTTCCTGACCCGCGAAATCCTTGCAATCACGAGGATTGGGATAACGGAAAATGGTGAGTACCGTAAAGGGGCCCGTTTCGTCATCCGGGTGCCCCGGGGCGCGTACCGGTTGATGAAATGATCCTTAAAGAAAAGAGTGTAAAGGATTCCTGCGGGAACCTAAAAAAATCCAGTAAAAACTCCTTTCATCTGTTTAAAGCAGCGGATCGGGAAGTTCCGGACCGTAGACCGGAAGTTTTGATCCCGATACGAGCACTGGTCTGTCTGATAGTGCGATCTTATCGAGGATGAGCTGTCTTCCTTGTTTTGTGATCGCAAAGACCGGCACCGCGGTGCCAGCCTGAAGAAGCGCCTTTGCTCCTGCGATCTGCCAGATCCATTTCGAGGCGCAGGCAGTTACGATATCTGCGACCCCGACAATTTTGTTGGCATCCTCTTCTGTGATACCGCTCATATGCACCCCGAAAATAAATGCATCCGGAAACTGCGTCCGGATCGTAACAGCTGCATCTGCTGAAGCCACCGTTACGGCTACACGGGTAAATCCCTTCTTATATGCCTTAGCGACACCGAGGATCGGATCTATGGTTGCCTTGGCCCGATCAAGGATGATCCCGCCGGCCTGCTCGATGCGGTCCATCTCATCATGGTGCGGTGATGTGCTCACAAGTCCTGACATCCTGCCGCCTATTCCCTGCACCATCTCGGGCTTTGTCACGATTACGGTCCCGGCACCGTCACACGCAAGAACTGCAGCGTCAAGGCTTCCTGAAAGGATACCGGAGCTTATCAACTCTGACGCGCCGAAACCTACAAAATCGACAGTCCCGCTGATTTTACGGTGCGGTGTGCACATGCCCCACGAATCCATCCGGTGTTCGATGTTTGCCTTTACCTCATCCGGAGTAATATCGTTCACCGGTCGGGCAAATTTTTTTGCAAGCGGGCAGTTTCGGAGTCGTGAAACGGAAACTTCAGCAACATTTCCGTTTCTTATGATAATCTTTGATCGTCCCACTGCCTCGATTATATGAAGGTCTTCTTCGTTGTCGGACATAGATTCATTCCTCTTATAGTTGTATAAAACCTATGCAGGCTATGAAATAATAATCCTCTATATGGGGTAGATATTTCTCAAAGCGCGAGCATGCGTTCAATGGCATCACGGGCTCGGGCCGCGATCTCCTCTGGTACCTTGATCACCGGTTGAGACGTTTCTAATGCGTCCCGGACATGCACGAGAGTGGTTTTTTTCATATTCGTGCAGATGGCTTTTTCCGAAAGCGGGTAACACCGTTTGCCCGGGCACTCCTTTGCCAAACGGTGCATGATACCGATTTCCGTGCCTATGATAAACTCGTTTTCTGGTGCAGATTTGACATGTCGGATAATTCCAGATGTGCTTGCGACATGATCCGCGAGATCGATGACCTCAGGCCGGCACTCCGGGTGGACAAGCACGACCGCGTCTGGATGAGCCTGTTTTGCGATTGCTATATCTGAAACAGTAAAACGATCGTGGACAAGACAGAATCCCTCCCAGGGAAGAATGGTCTTTTTGGTAAACCGTGCCGCGTACTTCCCGAGGTTTTTATCCGGGACAAAGATAACCGTATTCTCCCGGACTGCATTTACGACGCTTACTGCATTTGCCGAAGTACAGCAGATGTCGCTTTCTGCTTTGACATCAGCGGTCGTATTCACATAACATACTACCGCTGCATCGGGATGCCGGGTGCGGGCAAACCTGAGCTCTGCTGCTGAAATCATCCCGGCCATTGGACAGCAGGCATCCGGGGCGGGTAACAGGACCATTTTTTCCGGGGAAAGAATGGCTGCAGTTTCTGCCATGAAATCAACCCCGCAGAAAACAATGACCTCGCCGTCCATAGTCGCCGCAGCGCGAGAGAGTTCCAGGGAATCACCAGTAACGTCAGCGATGTCCTGGACTTCAGGGCGCTGGTAGTTATGCGCGAGAATAATTGCGTTTTTCTTCTTTTTAAGCCGCAGAATCTCGTCCTGCAGCATGGCTGTGTCCTGCATGTACTAAACCCACGTGCGGTTGTATCCTAGTAGTGTGTCGCGGTGGATAAAAAGTCACATGGACAAAAGGTCAGTACCGGGATGTTTATGCACTGGGAATTCCAATCTTCTTTCGACGACTATGAAGGTTATTCTGCCGGATCATGCCCCAAAGGATATGGTATTTGGCCCCGGCACGGTAGGTTCACTTCTGAACGAGCTTGGAATAAATCCCTTGGCTGTGATAGTATCCAGAAACGGGATACTGGTTCCAGAGCAGGCTGTAATCGGCGGGGAAGACGAAATTCGGGTTATCCGGATCGCACACGGGGGGTAAGCTGGTGAAACCATCTGCCACGTCCGGAGGTGTCCCCGTTTGCTCCTGCTGCAGTGAACCGGCGGTAATCTATCAACCGGCCAGCCAGCGTCACCTCTGCGGACGACATCTTGTTTGCGATGTGGAATTGCGGGTGGCATCAACGATAAAAAATGAATCTCAAATACGCGAAGGCGACCGTGTAGCGGTGGCTCTAAGCGGCGGAAAGGATAGTACCGCGCTCCTCGTTATCTTTTCCCGGATTTTACCCTCATTTCCGGGTTCAGAACTTGTCGCCATAACCGTAGACGAAGGTATTGCCGGGTACCGCGCAGACACGCTTCGGGCAGCAGAAACCCTTACTAAACAGCTCGGGGTAAATCATCACATCGTTTCATTCCGTGACATGATTGGCGACGATCTCGATACTCTTCTTACGGGACGCGAGAAAGAGGCGTGCACAATTTGTGGCATACTGCGTAAAAAAGCACTAGCCGATGCAGCACGGAATGCCGGGGCCACCGTGATTGCAACCGGCCATAACCTCGATGATGAGGCACAGTCTGTGCTGATGAACACCCTGCGGGGAGATCTTCCACGACTCATCCGGGATACAGGAACCGGATCGCCTTCCCTGTTCCTCCCAAGAATAAAACCCCTTGCGGCTATCACAGAAAAAGAGATTGCGGCTTACTTGTTTGTCCAGGGGCTCTTCCCCGTATTGCCTGAATGCCCTTATACAAAGTATGCATTACGGGCTGAAGTGCGAACGATGCTTACCCGGCTCGAGCAGCTGCATCCCGGAACGATGCACCATCTCGCAGACAGTAAAAAGCGGATCGAAGAGTACTGCGAGGGAATGGCGGTCATGGAACCCCTGCGTCGCTGCCAGGAGTGCGGCGATCCCTGTTCGGGCGATATCTGTCAGGTCTGCAGGCTCCGGCACTCACTGGGGAAGTGATGGTGCTCCCTGGATCCGTTCTGGATGGGAGTAGATATTCATTTTTTTGCTGCGAATAAATCCGACGATACATACTCCTGTCTGCACAGCGATGGTAACAGCAAGTGTGGTCGTTGCCCCGCGTGAGACTATGACCGGGATATTTGCGATCAGGCATTTGCGCACCATCTCAGACGATACCCGGCCGGAGCAGATGACAAACGTTTTTGAAAGATCGATATTGTTCCGGAGACCGTAACCAATCACGCGGTCGAGCGCATTGTGCCTCCCTATATCCTCGGATCTGGTGACAATGCCATTTTTTGATGCAAGTCCGACCACATGAATACCTCCGGTGATCATATGAAGTTCGGATTCGAGCACCTCCTTTGTTATAGCCCTAATAAAATCCGGTGCAAAAGACAGATCCGAAGTTATTCTGGGCAGTTTTTCAGTGTCGATGAAAGATGCAGCTCCCCCGCAACCAGAGAGAATCGTCTTTTTTGGACCTAGCACTTTGAAAAGGTTTTTTGTAATGACACTGATCCTGTTTGTTTCGATCCTGATGGATTCTATTTCATCTGCTCCTTTAATGATCTGCTCGGTAAACAGGTAGCCGGTGACAAAATCCTCAAGACCCACCGGGCTCATCATCGCGGTCATAGCGTGCCTGCCGTTTACAAACAGAGCCTCAGGAACCTCATCTATGACTGCGTGGGTCCCGGCTTCTGCGATATCCTCATCCATCTTTATGCAGGGCATATTCCTAAACATCGGAACCGTCATTTTTATCACCAGGTTTCTATCATTCAGATTTTTTTGTGATCGGGAGCACTTCGTCCATGCTACCGCTCCGGTATCCCTCCAAATCGAGAGTAACATAGGAAAACCCGAAGGAACGCAACGCATCTGCCACCGCGATATGCATATCCAGTAATGCGTGCAACTCCTCTTTCGGGACTTCGATGCGGGCTACTTTTCCGTGTACTCTTACTCTTACCTGCCTGAACCCTTTCCTATGCAGGAAAGCCTCAGATTCTTCGACCATATGGAGTTTTTCACCTGTGATCATATCGCCATAGGGAACACGGGAGGAAAGACAGGCTGCTGATGGTTTATCCCAGAAAGATAAGCCCTCTTCTCTGGCGAGCTCCCGTATGTCATTCTTTGTGAATCCTGCATCAAGGAAAGGATGGACGATCCTCTCTTCAGTACTTGCACTTAGACCGGGCCGGTGCTCTCCTGTATCCGAGACATTGATACCATCAGCAATACAGGCAAATCCCAGTTCAAGGGCTCGCTTTTTCAGTACTTTTGCCGAATTTTTCTTGCACCAGAAACAACGATCACTGGGATTTTTTATGAACCGGCTATCATCCATCACATTAACCGGCATGATCTCAATGTCAAGGTTATACTTCTCTGCGATAAGCCGCGCTTCAGCGACAGCTTCGCGGGGTACAACCGGGCTGTCGAGAAAAACGCACCGGGACTTCTTACCGAGCGCCTTTTGGGCAAGCACAGCGAGCAGGCTGCTATCCACTCCTCCAGAGAAAGCAACGAGCATAGACCCTCTCTGCTCTATATTTTGGAGAAGTCGTTTACGACGAGCCTGAATATCCATACCTGAAATTCCGTTTATTTAATGAGAAAAAATCGAAAGATCAACTACTGCCCCGGTGGTTCTCAGAACCTGTTCCGCACTGGTATTCATCTCCTTCCCGGAGCTGGCGGCAGATATCACAGGTGCGTTGCACAAGATTTACCTCCCTGCCATCCATTAAATCCCGTGCGAGTTGTTCTATTGATTGTTTCACATCATTCTCAAATTCAATACGGTAACCTCGCTTCCCGGAAAGGTATTGGGATACCGCAGAAGGTGCAATCGCAAGCATCCGTGCTGCTTCGACTTGAGAGACACCACATTTTACAAGCTCAACCGCGATGGCAGCACGAATCGCCGGCAATACATCCCATACGATCTTCTGGCAGGGGGCTTCCATCATATCACAACCTTTAAGTTATCATAATTGTTACATAAGTGATTGTATTCACAATTGTGAATTTGTTGTGTCGCCATAAAAAACTTTGTTGAATTTGCGCCAAACACGCGGGATTCTGAAGGGAAATGGAAAGTGCAGGAACGGTTAAACGAAACTGCCCGCGTTGTTTGGAACCAAAGAATAATCAGACGATTAGAGCAAATATTCACGCATACTAAGGAAAGAGAGCATGGGAAAACCGCGTATTATCTACATGGACCATTCAGCAACGACGTACACAAAGAAAGATGTCGTCGATGCAATGCTTCCCTACTTTACTGCCCACTTTGGTAACCCCTCGTCCATTTACAGTATTGCACGCGAATCAAAACAGGCAATTGACGCGGCAAGGGGGCAGGTAGCAAAAGCACTCGGTGCACAACCCGATGAAATTTATTTCACCTCCGGGGGAAGTGAATCGGATAACTGGGCGATAAAAGGGGTAGCGTATGCCAATCGGAAGCGGGGTAACCATATCATTACGACAAAAATTGAACATCATGCTGTTCTTCACACCTGCCAGTTCCTTGAAAAAGAGGGATTTACCGTAACCTATCTTCCGGTTGATCAGTTCGGCGTTATCGATCCGTCCGACCTTGAAAAAGCGATCACCGAAAAAACTATTCTCATTTCAATAATGTACGCCAATAATGAGATTGGCACTATCGAACCGATCCAGGAACTAGCGGCGATTGCAAAGAAGCACAATGTGTACTTCCACACAGATGCTGTCCAGGCAATCGGGAATATTCCCATCGATGTAAAGGCACAAAATATCGATCTGCTTTCCCTTTCCGCCCATAAATTTTATGGCCCAAAAGGTGTCGGTGCGCTTTATATCCGGAATGGCGTACGGATCGAGAATCTTATCCATGGCGGCGGACAGGAACGAAAGAAACGGGCTGGTACTGAGAATATCGCTGGAATCGTAGGATGCGGGAAGGCTATCGAACTTGCAACCGCCGATATTCCTGGCCATAATTCTCGGATACAGGCAATGCGCGACCGGCTTATCCGGGGTATACTCGAAAAGATTCCCCATGCCCGCCTTAACGGGCATCCAACAAAACGATTGCCGGGAAATCTTAACATCAGCTTCGAATTCATTGAAGGGGAGTCCATGCTGCTGTGGCTGGACGATGAGGGAATCTGTGCCTCAACCGGAAGTGCCTGCACGTCCGGTTCGCTTGAACCATCGCATGTCCTCCTTGCCACCGGTCTGCCGGTCGAGATATCACATGGCTCACTGCGGCTGACGCTTGGTGATGTTAATACTGAAGAGGATATCGATGTTGTTCTTGAAGTTCTACCAAAAGTGGTGTCTAAACTGAGGGATATGTCTCCTTTGTACCAGAAGGAGGCAAAAGAGAGAGGTTGCAATGTATAGCGAAACAGTAATGGATCATTTTAAAAACCCACGGAACGTCGGGGAGATCGAGAACCCGGATGGTGTAGGGGAGGTCGGGAACCCGGTGTGCGGGGATATCATGAAGATATTCCTGAAAATAGAGAACAATATTGTTGTCGATGCGAAGTTCAAGACATTTGGTTGCGGCGCAGCAATTGCATCGAGCAGTATGGCCACCGAACTTGTCCGGGGGAAAACACTCGAAGATGCGTGGCAGCTCTCCAACAAGGCAGTTGCCGAAGCACTTGATGGCCTGCCACCTATCAAGATGCACTGTTCGATTCTTGCAGAAGAAGGTATCCACAAGGCAATCAATGATTACCGTGTAAAACACGGTCTTGAACCATGGAAAGAAACATCGTCACATTCCCACGAACACGACGAAGAGATCGAATGCCAGCATTAGTGTGATCCAAAGACCAGCTTCGCAGGTGAAACAGATGCTTTCTGAACGTGAACGCGAGCGGTACAAACGCCAGATAATGCTTTTTGGTGATGCCGGGCAGGAATGTCTTAAAAAAGCCCATATATTCATTGCTGGCGCCGGGGGACTTGGCTCACCTGTTTCGATCTATCTTGCTGTCGCCGGAGTTGGCAATCTTACCGTAGTAGACAAGGATGTCGTGGACCAGTCCAATCTTAACCGGCAGATCCTGCATTATGACCGGGATATCGGCAGAAAGAAGGTTGCATCGGCCGAAGAGAAACTGCAGGCATACAACCCGGATATTACCATCAAGGTGATTGATACCATTATCGATGAAAAGAACGCTGACCGACTTATCGGGAATGCGGACGGTATTGTCGATGCAATGGACAATTACCCGACCCGGTATCTTCTTAACAGTATCGCTCAAAAAAAGAAAATTCCTCTTTTTCATGGCGCGATTCGGGGATTTTATGGTCAGGCTACAACTATCATTCCGGAAAAAACAGCCTGCCTGCGGTGCCTCTTTCCCTCTGCACCCCCCCAAGAGGTTTTTCCTGTTGTTGGGGCGACACCTGGTGTTATCGGGACGATCCAGACTACAGAAGTACTCAAGTATCTCCTTGGTACCGGAGACCTTCTTACCAATCGCCTGTTGATCTGGGATGGTATGGCAATGCACATGGATGAAATTTCCTTTGAAAGGAATCCTTCTTGTATTTCATGCGGGACAGGATGTGGAGCATCTACTTCGCGTATGGTAGCATCAAAAAATAAAATCAGGGAAAAGAAAAAATGACGGTCAGGGTTAGGTTTTTTGCCCGGTTCCGGGAATTGCTCGGAACGGATATTATGGTGAACGCCCGGGAAGGCATCGTGCTGTCCGAACTGGTAAAAGAGGTTGCAAGCCGGAACCAGGATGGATATCAGGCAATCTTTGATGATCAGGGGGTATTTAGGGAGTTTGTGATCCTTATGCAGAATGGTAAACGTATTGAAACCTCTGCTGCAGGAACGACCCTTGTCAAGGATGGCGACGAGATTGCTGTATTTCCCCCGGTTGCAGGTGGGTAAAGGATGATTGCGATCCAAACTGGTGATGTTGATATCGGGGATCTCATAACCTCTGCAAAACGTCATGGAACCGGTGCAATTGTCGTTTTTGACGGTATCGTACGAGACGATGATATCCGCGAAATGGAACTGGAAGCGTACGGTGAGGTAGCAGTGCCCGAACTTGAGAAGATTGCATCGGAGGCAAAATCGAATTATAATCTCCTTTCCGTCGATATAATTCACCGCATCGGCCGCCTTTCAATCGGGGAAAATATTCTGGTAATTGTCGTGAGTGCAGGGCACCGCAAGGAAGCGTATGAAGGGTCACGATTTATTATCGAATCTATAAAGGCTGGCGTCCCAATCTGGAAAAAAGAGCTATGCAAGGATGGCGATCGCTGGGTGCCCGGCGAACACTCGCATGGATGCGGACCCGGAAAATAACCCGTTGCCAGAGTTCCCCCAATTGTATCATACTACTTTCTTTTCTGTGAGTTTTCTATACATCTCTTCACCAACGCATTCCCGGGCATGTTTGCACCATTGAACACAAGATGCGATATCGTTGTAGATCACAAACCCGCACTTACCGCACTTCACTGAGATGTCATTTGAAAACAGTTCCACTTCTTCTCCACACTGCGGGCACTTTTTGATCGTAAGGGTTGGCGTCCGTATATTTGCCGCACCAGGACAGTGATCGAACATCGTACACTCCTTTGACATATGTTATCTTCTTGGCACATGAACCGGACGGATCTCCATGGTTTCCCTTCAGCTCGGTGAAATTGAATCTTGAAGGAATGTCGATGTCCAAGGTTACGCGGCGGAATCACATGAACAAATACCATCCAAAGATGTATGAGCGCCCGCGGCAAAGATTCCGGCAGATTATGGCCGAAAAGCAGTTTCTCTCAACGGTAAAATACGTGGCCGGCACAAAACCAGCCTTCCAGCTTTCCGAGATTGCGGCCTATCTGGATGAACCAATGACAATCGGGCAGATGAACGCGATGCTTCAGCCGCATCTTCCCGGACTCGGGCTTGTTATACAAGAGACCGGTGAAGACTACACAATATCACGGCTGAAGCCGTCCCTCCCATATATCCTAAATACTGCTGAAGAAAAACGCCTAAAAGCGTACCTTTCACTCGACACCATGCCCTCTGTTCTCGAAGCGGCCATTGAGCAGTATATAACCAGAAAAACCGGTAAAGACTGGTCTGATCCTATCATCCTTGAACGGCTCCGCCGTGCGATTGTTGCTCAGAAAGATGATTACTGGAAACCAACGGACAAACGATCGCTCCAGTACACGAAAGGCTATTCAGTGCTCGGTTACTTGGTGTACCACTTCCCCGTCTATTTTATGCAGGCCCGGCACCTCCTTGCACAGCTTGCCCGTGACGGACTGCTGAAGCAGCAGATGACCATTCTCGATCTCGGTACCGGGCCAGGGGTCATGCCCCTTGCCATCGAGGATTTCTGGTTGTGCCTGGATTCGGCCCGGGCCACCGTCTGTTCTGTCGAACGCTCAAAAGAGCATATCGAGGCATTTGAGGCTCTGACCCGGAGTGTTGCCATACAGGATTCTCAGGTGAAGATAGAGTCCCCCAAAGAAGCTGATATTACTTCCCTCCGAGATGGACCGCTTCCCGACAGCGTTGATCTGATGATATTTTCAAATGTGCTCAATGAATTGGCCGGCCTGCCGGTTGCAGTGCGTGCGGATATTGTGATGAAATATGCGGAAAGGCTTGCACCCGACGGGACGATCCTCATAATCGAACCTGC
>CAYPEQ010000040.1:0-15055 GCA_964409915.1 uncultured Methanoregula sp.
GACGCCGAGGGGGAGATTTGAACTCCCGAGGCGCGAAGCGCCAGTAGCTTTCGAGGCTACCGCCTTCCCGGGCTAGACTACCTCGGCACCCGGATCAGATCATTTTCTTTGCGATTCCACTAATAGTTATCCCTGCGATGCGAACGGGCTGGAACGTCATACGGATGATCTGACGTTCAACAATCGGATCAGTGGAAAAACACTAATAAAAAGGGTTGGCTGTTATTGGGCCGGTCTATCCCATTGGCGGGATACCTGCTGGGGCTTTGGACTGCGTGATCATCATGTCATCGACACGGATCAGCATTATTGCAGTCTCGGATGCACTTTGAATTGACTGGCGCTTTGACCGCAGCGGTTCAAGCACGCCCTCTGCGAACATATCTATAATCTCGCCGTTGTAGACATTGAGCCCGGAATTTTTCTTGCCTTTTGCATGGGCGTTCTTGAGTGCTACAAGTTTGTCTATGGAGTTGTACCCTGAATTTTCTGCAAGGGTGCGGGGGATGGTTTCATACGCTTTTGCATATCCCTCGATTGCCAGCTGCACGCGACCGCCGACCGACTCAGCATAATCCCGGATTTTCATTAAGAGCTCGGTCTCAACTGCACCGCCACCAACAACATAGGTGCCGTCCTCAATTGCGTCCATGACGACACGGGTTCCATCGACGACTGCACGTTCAAGCTCGTCAAGGAGATAATCGCTTGTACCCCGGAGCAGGATAGTAATCGTCTTGGGGTTCTTGCAACCGGAGATCCTGGTGATATCGGTGTCGTTGTCTTCTTCGACAACCTCTGCGTGGCCGAGATCTTTTTTGGTCAGGTCTTCAGGTTTATTGACAATATTCCCATTCAGGGCCCTTGCGGCATACTTGAGATCCTTTTCGGGGACATCTTCGACGGCATAGATGCCGTTTTTGGCAAGGAAGAACTGGATCGAATCGGCGATGCCCTTCTGGCAGAAAACCACGTTTGCGCCGGTGTCAATAATGGCGTCGGCAAGTTTCTTTAAGGTTGCACGTTCCTGTTCGGAAAATGCAGCAATCTGGTCGGCCGAGGTAATCTTGATCTTTGCCTTTACCTGGGTCTTTGCGATTTCCATGGGCATTGCAATGAGCGCTACTTTTGCCGAAGTGATCTTCTTTGGCATATCTTCGCTCACGCGCTTCTTGTCAAGGATAACCCCCCGGACGAGTTCAGCATCATCCATGGATTTGCCCTTCTGTTTCTTGATCATCACATCGTCTTCATCGGCAAGGTACTTGCCGTCGACTTTCTCTGCAATGGCCATGACTGCATCGACAATGATCCCGTCGAGTTTTCCCTTGACAGACTCAATTGATTTGCCGGTGATAGCGGTGTCAGCGATCTTCACCAGGGTCTTCCTGTCTTTTGGATCGACCTTAGCTGAGAGGGACTCCGTGATCTCGAGCGCTTTTAGCATGCCCAGCCGGTATCCTTCTGCGATAACTGTCGGGTGGATACCCTGTTCCAGCAGGGACTCAGCCTGCTCCATCAGCGAGCCAGCAATGACAACAGCCGTTGTGGTTCCGTCCCCCACCTCGTCATCCTGGGTGTGTGCCACTTCGATGACCATTTTTGCACCAGGGTGCTGGACGGAGATTTCCTGTAATATTGTCGCACCATCATTGGTGATGACGATATCACCGGTGGAATCGACAAGCATTTTGTCCATGCCCCGGGGTCCAAGGGTAGTCCGGACCGCACCGGCAATCGCTTTTGCAGCCATAATATTCGAGCGCTGCGCCTCCCTACCGGTGTTACGCTCCACATTGTCTCTTAAGATGATAATGGGTTGACCAGATAACATAGGTGATCCTCTAATGCTGTAAAAGGTGGAATTGAACTTCTATATAAAATTATATTCTTGATGCTCTGAAAGAAAAAAAATAGTCAGTCAATACGGGATATTTTGAAGAGCGAATAGACCGGCACGCCATCAATATCCCTGATACCGCGCTTATCGAAAATAACCCATATTGCTACAGGGACCGCCCCGTGTTTTTTAAGATACTTGACAACCTCACGCATCGTGTTTCCTGAAGTGATCACATCATCGACAATAATACAGCGTTCCTTAGCGACAGGTGCAAAGTTCCCGGAAATTGACCCCACGGGATGGTCGCTGGCGTTCTGTTTCGATGGATGATAGATGGCCAGCTGCGAAGCTTCCTGGACTGAAATGACCGTTGCAAGCGGGATACCTGAAAGGGCAATTCCCACGATGACATCTGCGGATGCTGCCGCCGGGTCTTTCTGCGAACCGTAATACCGGTTCATCAGCATCAGTGCGATCCCGTCGAGCAGGGGCGCCTGGCTGCTAACTGCCGTCCAGTCGATATGGACATCCTTTGGTGCTGCTGCACCACCGTTTGCCTGAGTCAGAAGCCAGGTTACCGTTTCCATGGAAAGGGAAAGTTCGTCTGCAATCTGGCCGGGGCTGTGTCCTTCTGATAAAAGAAGTTTGGCTCTGGCGATCAGATCGTCAAGGGAAGACATGCAAAAAGGTTCGTGGTAATCTATTTAAGTTTTCTTTTAATAGCCGAACCGCAGACCGGGCACTCACCGTCAGTTTTATAGTACCGGCCACATCCACTGCACCGGAATTTCCACCGGACCTTTTTTGCCGGCCGCTGCTGGAGAGATAGAACAGGAATCCCAAGGCTCAAAGCCACGTTCTGGATTGCAAAATCATCAGTCAAAATAGTTGCCCCCAGCTCTCCGGCAAGGCAAAGGACGTCACAATCGGTACCGGAGATTACCTGAAGGTCGCCGGATTTGCCTGCAGCAGCCAGTATCCGGGCACGTTCACTGATGTCCGGGAGACGTACCTGGAGGCCGGATTCTATGAGTAGATCGAAGCGGCATTTGCTGGCAAGATCAAGGAGCTCGTCCACAACTGATGGGGTTGTGTAGTACTCCCCGGTGAGCGGGTAATCCGCAAAAAAAAACGAGGCATCGAGGACGTATTTCATGGTCGTTTAACCTGTACTGGAAAATGACCGGGCCTTTGGTGTTTCAACCTTTCAAGGCGGCAGCAATACTCTTTGCAGCCGAGAACCTGCTACAGCTCCGTTCAATGGTATCGCTGCAGCAGATATCCCGGATGCCTCCCACTTTAAGATGCGTGTATGCACCACCAATAAGCACACCGTGAACGCAGATCGCATACACGTCGGTAGCTCCCTGCTTGTACAACATGCTGGCTGCTGTTGCAATAGTGCCTCCCGTTGAGATGATATCGTCCACTATTACTACCGGGCGCGAAGCGGCACAGAGTTTTTTTGGAGCCATCTTTACATCGACTCCTGAGAGCCGGGTCTTTTCAAGATGATCGCAATCCCATCCTCCCGTGGAAGCAACGCTTTGTGCAAAGGCAAGTGCCCCGTCATCGGGAGCAAGTATTAAGGGATCGGACAAGCCCATAGACGTAATACAGTCGCCGATGTCCCCTGCAAGCGAGATATTGGTAACAGGCATGTTGAAATATCTCAGTACAGATGGTTCGTGTATGTTGACCGTGATGCAGTCTTTTATTCCTTTCCCGAAGATTCCGGCAATAGCACGGGCACTGATTGGCTCACCGTCCTTGAACTTTTTATCCTGGCGGGCATATCCCATGTAAGGAAGCACCAGGTAGTTTTGTGATCCTTCACAGGCATCAATAAGGAGGAGTAACTGGACGAGTGCATCGCTGTCGGTTATACTTCCTACAATGACGGTTTCTTTGTCCAGTTTACCTGCGGCCAGGTAGAGTTCGCCATCAGGAAAGCGGGAGAATTTCACATCGACTAATGTTGTGTTCAACGCAGTAGCGATTCTGGCTGCAAGAATCTGGGATTTTTCCGTGCTTATCACTTTCATGATAACATACCTGTTCCCGGGGAGGGTTCGCGGGAATTTATTTCCCTGCCTTACTATTACATGCTGCCGGTAGTATTATTTTTGCATATGCTTTTTCAGAGGTATTACAGGTGTATTGCATACTGCTGAAAGTACTTAAACTATCATGCGTCAAAGTATATGCACACTGAAGGGCTAAAAGAGGAAAAATTCCAATGGAAAATTCAAAACCAGAAGAACAGGTACAGGAAAATGCTGCTTCGCAGGCAGCACAGCCGGAAACTGTGGCACCAGCACCGGAAACGCCCGTTGTTGAAGGGGCTTCATCCCAGATCCAGGTCCCGCCAAAGCTGATCGATCAGGTTATCGGCCAGGAACGTGCCGTTGAAGTAATCCGGAAAGCCGCTACCCAGCGCCGGCATGTGATGATGATTGGGAGCCCGGGAACCGGCAAATCGATGCTTGCAAAGGCGATGGCTGAGCTCCTGCCAAAAGAAGATCTTCAGGATATCATGGTCTACCCCAACTCCGACGATCCTAACAACCCTATCATACGGACTGTCGCTGCAGGACGGGGCAAACAGATTGTCTCCGCGCATAAGATCGAGGCCAAGAAAAAGGTCCAGTTCAGGAACACCCTTCTCCTGATCCTTCTCATCGGCATTGTCGGTTATGCGTTCATCACGTACCAATGGCTTATGGGCATTATCGCGGCGGCGTTTGTATTCATGGCACTCCGGTATACCATGCCCCGTGAAGAAACAATGGTGCCGAAACTTCTCGTTTCAAACGATGTGAAGAGTAACCCCCCGTTCATTGACGGCACCGGAACCCACGCCGGTGCCCTATTAGGGGATGTCAGGCATGACCCATTCCAGAGCGGCGGTCTTGAGACCCCGGCACACGACCGGGTTGAAGCCGGGGCAATTCACCGGTCGAACGGCGGTGTGCTTTTTATAGACGAGATCAACACCCTCGATCCCCATTCCCAACAGAACCTGCTGACCGCACTTCAGGAAGGGGAATTTCCCATCACCGGCCAGAGTGAGCGGTCCAGCGGTGCTATGGTGAGAACCGAACCGGTTCCCTGCAGGTTCGTTATGGTGGCTGCCGGAAACCTTGATGCAATCCAGGGCATGCACCCGGCACTACGTTCCCGTATCCGCGGCTACGGGTACGAAGTCTACATGGCAGAAAACATGGAAGACACTCCAGAGAACCAGCAGAAGTATATCCGGTTCATTGCGCAGGAGGTCAAGAATGATGCAAAGATCCCACATTTTGACAAGAGTGCCATCGATGAGATCCTTCGCGAGGCCCGCCGGCGATCAAACCGTAAAGGTCACCTGACCTTAAAACTTCGTGATATGGGCGGTCTTATCCGGGTCGCCGGTGATATCGCACGGCAGGAAGGTGCGACGCTGACCACCGCTGAGCATGTCCTAACGGCGAAAAAAACGGCACGATCGATCGAAGACCAGGTATCTGCTGAGATCACGCAGCATTTACGTGAATACGAGATGACGGTTGTCGAAGGCACCCGGCTCGGGCGTGTCAACGGCCTTGCAGTGACCGGTAATGACGCCGGTTCAGTGTTACCCATCATGGCCGAAGTAACCCCGGCACAGGGTGAGAGCGGCCAGATCATTGCTACCGGTATCTCCGGTAGGCGTCAGGAACCATGGCTCAAGGACGAAGAGTCGATTGCCCAGCAGTCGATTAAAAACGTCAGCGCTCTCATAAAAAAATTCACGGGAAAAGATATCAAGAAAATGGATGTCCACATTCAGTTCATCGGCACATATGGTGCGGAAGGGGATTCAGCATCCATCACTATTGCGACAGCCGTTATCAGCGCCATTGAAGGAATTCCTGTACGGCAGGACCTCGCGATGACCGGCTCTCTTTCCGTCCGTGGGGATGTTCTCCCGGTTGGTGGTGTGACCTACAAGATCGAGGCTGCAGTAAAGGCCGGGATAAAGACCGTGCTCATCCCCCGGATGAACCTTAATGATGTGCTTATCGAAGAGCAGTACAAGTCCATGGTGACCATCATTCCGGTCGACACCATCGATGAGGTACTTAAGCATGCACTGGTCCCGGAGAACATGGACGGGTTCCTGTCCAAACTCAAGAAGATGGCTGTTCGTTCGACCTCAGTGTTTGCCGATGCCCCGGCTAATAATACAACGACGGCATGACAGAACCTCCCGGCATCCGGTATTATGACCTGCGCCAGGTGAACGGCCAGTCAACGCATATCGATATCGATAAAGGCGTGATAGAATCTGCAGGTACCGTTTTTTTCAACAAGGCCGTAATCAGGGTTCTTGGGCCAAAAGGCTGGGGTGTCCTCCAGCTCGACAATTACCATCATGAACCTGGCAGAAAATTCGACGAGTTGCTTGGTTCTGCCCTAAAACTAGCAACCGTAGCTGACGATACGGTAAACCTGGGAGAAGGGCCAAGAAACCTGCGGCATGTCCCCCCGGTAAAAGAGGACTGCCGTGACGTGGACATCGAAGAAAAGGCAGTACTGCTTCTTGCTATTGAGAAGGCTGCAGACCTGCCCCTGGTAACCAGCCGGCGGGCAAATTATCTTGAACGGATTGAAAATGTCAGGTTCATAGACAGCTCCGGCAGCGAATACCTCTACGAGATCTGCCGGTCTGGATTCTCGGTCATGGCCGTTGCATCCAGAAACGGGACGGTCCAGATGGGGTACGAACCGGATCATACTATCCGGGGATTCAATCTGCGGCACCGGGAAGAGATGGGAATAAAAGCGGCACAGACGGCAATTGCCCTTCTTGATGCACATGCTGCAAAAGGGGGGAAAATGCATGCCATCCTGGATCCGGAACTGGCCGGGGTTTTCGCTCACGAGGCAGTCGGCCATGCAAGTGAAGGCGACCTTATAGAGGAAGGTAATTCCGTCCTCAAAGGAAGGATTGGCGAAAAGATTGGCGATGCCCGCCTTACCATCGTTGATGACCCGTCCCTGCACGAGTTCGGGTTTGAGCCTGTGGATGCTGAAGGCATATCCGCTGACCGGACCGAGATTATCAGTGCAGGGAAAGTCAATGCATTCCTTCACAACCGGCAGACACTTGCCGCTGTGGGAAACGGCTTAGCCGGCCATGCCCGTGCCATGCCCGGGGAACCTCCGCTTGTGCGGATGAGCAATACCTTCATTGAAACCGGGGACGCCACTGATGAAGAGATCTTTTCTGAATGCAAGGAAGGGATTTATCTTGTCGGTTCACGAGGCGGGCAGGTCGACCCGGGCAGGGGGGTCTTCCAGTTCAACGCGGAGTACGGGTACCTGATCGAGCACGGGGAGCGGACACAGATGGTCCGTGATGTCTCACTTTCCGGGGAGATCCTCACGACCCTTCACGGAATTTCCCTGTGTGGCAAAAAGAGGGTCATGCACTCGGGATACTGCGGAAAAGGCGGCCAGAGCGTGCCGGTGAGTGACGGAGCTCCTCTGATGTTTCTATGTGATGCGGTGGTGGGTGGCAGTGGCGTGGATTGAGGATCTCTTTAAAGAGGGTGAAAAGCGGGTCGAAGAACTCGAAGTGTACTGTTTTTCCGGGACTTCTGTCTCTGCCGATCTGAAACAGCGCCACGTAAGCCTCTGCTCGTCATCTGTCGAGAGCGGCCTGTGCATACGTACTATCGATAAGGGAAAGATAGGCTCGTCAAGTACAAATGATCCGGATCAATGGCAGACCTGCCTCAATGCTGCCATTGCAGGGGGGAAGCTTGCAACGCCGCAGGAATGGAGGGGATTACCGGATCCGGTCACCTTACCATCGACTAACCTTACCTATGACCCCCTGATTGTAGTTGAACCGGCAACGGCACAGGCCCTTCTCGACGGCATGCTTGAGGGAGCGACAGCATACCCTGACGCGATGGTAACTTCCGGCGGGGCAGCGATTTCAGTCGGCGAAATTACCTTTGCCAACAGCCACGGCGCTCGCTACACATCCCGGCACTCTGACGTATCAATCTCGCTTGAAGCGATCAGTGGCCAATCTACTGGCTATGAATTCGACAACGCCTGTGTGCATGGGCGGGTAAACCCGTACCAGGTTGGCGAACAGGCCGCATTCTTTGCGTCCCGATCAGCAGGCGGAAGGGATGTTCCTTCCGGGGAGTATGATGTCATCCTCTCTCCCATGGCATACGCTGATCTTCTTTCCGGGATCTTTGTGCCGGCATTAAACGGGCGAAACGTATTGCAGGGTCGCTCGAAGCTGGCAGGAAAGATCGGGGAATCCGTAACTTCGCCTTTGGTATCTATGTTTGATGACCCCCACATGAAGGATGTCTCCGGAAGTACGTGGTTTGATGCTGAAGGGACACCCACCCGGCGGCTTGATTTCGTCAAGGATGGTATTCTCAACGGGTTTGCCTATGATCTCAAGACTGCCTATAAGGCCGGGAAACAGTCTACCGGGAGTGCAGTCCGGGGAGGGTTTGCCGGGCTTCCCGCTATCGGCCATCACAATTTTGTCGTAGACGGGAAACGTGAGGACGTCCTTGACGAACCGGCAATCTATATTCACAGTGTCGTGGGGGCACACACCGCAAACCCCCTGAGCGGGGACTTTTCGGTGGAGATGTCGAACCCCTTCTGGGTAAAAGATGGTGCCCTTGCAGAACCGGTCCGGGGAGCGATGCTCACAGGTAATTTCTTTGATCTCCAGTATCAGGTTACCGCCCTTGGTAAAGAGAGCCGGGCAGTTGGATCTTTTATTGTTCCACCGGTAAAATTCAACAAGGTTAGGGTCATCGGAAAATAAAAAATCTTTTTCTCTTGCTTTCCTCGTTCAATTCCGTGATGAAGGAATCGATAAAGGTAAAACTCCCCACTGTTTGTTTGCATAAAAGGGTAAGGAGACGCCGTACCTGAACTCTTTTGGACATCGTACACCTTTTTCCGACAGGTTTTCTCTTGAGCCCGATTTTTGCCTGTCCATACGAGCGTTTTATCCATTGACGTAAAAGAGAGGAATTTGCCCTAATTGCCTGTTTAATATCACCCCGGTGATTTTTGCCAGTGCTTCGAAAGGGGAAACGAAGGTGTCAAGAAGATCAAATCAGTGTGATTCCCTGTAACCTCTCAAGATTCAGGATCGCTTTTGCTGTTCTGATCGTGGTTGAGGAACTTTACAGATCCGGCAGTTTCGCGCTCTGCGTGAGAGGTCACCCGGTTAAAAGATGGGGAAGGAGCACGGAGGCGTTATTGAGTAATACGACGGTATACATGATTATCAGTACTGCATATAACACCGTACCCGATCCCTTAACCCGGGCTTCTGCAATGATAGCGACGGTTATTACGAGGAGAAGGATGCCGATTTTGAGCAGCATGTGCAGGAATGGCGAGCTTACTATACCGGTCATCATGGGGTTAAGCTCGATTCCCCCTAAATTAAGAATAAGCTGAGTAGTCAGGATGTCAAGCAGGAAAAGACCTGCAAGAATCATTGAGGGAAGGATTATCCATACGGGAACATCTGTACCAGAATTAGTGTTTTTTGGGACGAAGATGGCAGTCATTTCCCTGGACTCCTGATCTCCTATCCCCCTCACTTATTCATACTTGAATAAATACTTTTCTTTATTGACATAGAAGATTTACAACGTTTTCACAAGAAATTCTCGATAATTCGGAGAATAATTGTTGATATTACGATTTTTTAAACACTATGGGTTAACTCACACTATTGATTATAGGAACTCCTAAAAAATCCCCGGCAGAATCCGCCATTTTCCGAATCCGGGTCATCGAGGGAAACTTGCAAAATCCATATGTTCAAATAGTGGTTCCACGTATGGAAGGTTTGGTGAGTGTATGAAAATCAGTGCACGAAACATTTTGAAAGGAAAAGTAAAGACGATCACACCTGGCAGTGTAAATTCAGAGGTTACGATTGAACTCCCCGGCGGGCAGGAAATTACCTCCATAATCACGAAGAAATCGGTGGAAAATCTCGGGCTTGCCCCAGGTAAAGCTGCCTATGCGGTCATCAAATCCAGCGAAGTAATGATCGCAATAGACTAATCGTAAACTCTTTTTAAGGGTCAGACAAAGCGAAAAAAATAGTTCTCGAGCAATTTTCGAAAAAACACGAGCTATTCCTTAACCTGTTCAATCAGTATCGGAAAAAATTGTTTATCCGGGTTACTGGCCAATTGGCGGATCATTCATGACTATTCAATAACGGTATAGTAGGATCCCCCGGCACAGTTCCGGCACAGCACATTGCCATCTTTCACGATATGCCGGTTGTCCGATATCTGCTCCCCACATTTACTGCATACGGCTTTTCCCACGGGAAATCCGGGCTGGTCTTCTTTTGGAATAGTAATCTGGACTTTTTCGATCTTAAGGATCTCATCTTCTGGAATTTTTGCAAGTAATTTGATGACCTCTTTTATGTCCAGCTTATCATGTTCAGCCCGGTTCTTCTCGTGGATCGATACCCGGACTGCTTTACCTGTGTCTGTATTCACAAACGTCGCAGCGAATTTCCCGAAATCCTTGTGCTTGAGGCTGCGGTGTCCCAGGGAACAGCCGGTAATCGCCTGGACAGCATCGGTACCGCACCGGTCGATCTCCATATACACAATGAGGTTGTGGATCGGCTTTTCAGGATCTATTCCCAGTTCGCGAAGACCGGCAATGGATAACCGGGTTCCGAGAACAATACCAGGGCAGACATGCCCGTGAGATGCTTTTGCCTTTTCAAACAATGTCTCGTAATTGCTCATATCAATCATCGTCCTTTTATCATTATCTATGAGTATCCTGTATAGTCGCTGTGGGCAATCCCCTGGTCCACCAGATATGTGCTCCAAGTGTTTCTCCCCCCAGCACAAACCCGTTATCTTCCTGGCGCAGGACCGACTGGAAATAATTGCTGACCGTTTCTTTATGGGAGGCTGTCGAACACTTTAATCTTTGGGAAAAATCACTAACCGCATCATCCACGGTGGCGTAAACTGACGGCGGGAACTTTACCTCAACCTGGAGATTTGCATGGATTCCCATCTCACAGAGTACCTGCCAGAGCCAGTCGGCCATGGGTTCACCGGGGAATTCCCCTCCGTGAAGGAGTGGCCAGAGATCCTTGTTTACCTGTACCCACGCTGGAGGTGTGAGGAACCAGAAGAGATGGACGGTCCCGGTACAGCACTCCTGCATTTTTGCAAGAGCATTCCCGATATCCATCATCGTAAGTGAATAGGATGCAATGACCACATCAAACTGACCATCCAGTTCCTTTATGGTGACATCCTCCCAGCGCTTAGGAATGATCCTGATATCCCGGACTCCCTTTTCACGCATGTTTTCAGCAAGCGCCTCCCGCATGACAGGGGAGGGTTCAACGACGGTAACCTCACACCCTTGTACAGCGAGTGGTACAGCATATGTTCCCGGGCCGGTGCCGATATCAAGGACTCGGGATCCGTCGGGAACCGCCAGAGCGGCTGCCCGGGCACCATCTTCACTGTTGTGCTTTTTCCTGCCTTTCATGTACACACTATCGATCATTTTCCTGTTTTTCCAGAACTGGTGGGCGTTGCCGTATTCCGGCACGGCACAGTGGGCCAGTTTCAGCTGCCGCCATCGCTCCCTCCAGAAAAAGGGATCACGTTCCGGGTATGCAGAACCCGTTGAGAATTCAGGAACTATGTTTTTTGATTTCATGTATACACATTGTTTTGAACTTTCCCTGTTTATTAAATACAAGTTTTTCGGGTAAGCATTCTGAATCTATCTGGTAGTTTGATGATGGCCTGAGGCAACCTACCCTCGAATTTCACTGTATCCGTAATTTCAGGACTCTCATCCGGAGTCTATTCGTACCTCACTTACTACTGATTTGATAAACGCCGTTTTCCTCTGCATATAATCCGGCCCATGCCGGGTCATGAGGCAAAAGCCTGATAGGAAAGAGTCGTCCCAGTTCTTCGCAATTCATCTCATGCAGCGGTGTTGTCAGAAATATCACGCTATTCAGATTATTTCATGCAAATCTGATGATGATGTTTCCGTATGAAATCACCCGATCTCCTATGTTTGGGTAGGCTGTGATGAACTACCGGTTATAATCGAGACCGTAACATCGAGATAATTTCCCTGTATGGTAATCTGGAACTGGCCCGCGCTGTATATCGGTATATACCGTGGACCAGGTACTGCGGTGGAGCTCACCGTTGTTTGGCCGTTAACCGAAGTGGAAGTATTTCCAGAGGTGGAAAACGTATATTTGCCGGTATCGGAGCTGTACTGCCGGCCGTATCCGTCCTCGGCCACAATCTTATTGGTCTGGTTGTCCCTGACCGTGATCGACATATATGGATTGTTGACCGGGACAAGAATTGTCCCCCGGCATGAATCCGGATCCTGAAGGCAGTCATACTTTGGATTGACTGTATAAATAATAAATAACGGCCCTTTCACAACATTTACGAGAAGACCTTCAGCATTGCCCGTGAGTGTGTAGGTCTTGGTATACTCTGGTGTATTGTACTGGTATGCGGGCTGGAGAGGAACCCCATTAATCTTGACTGCTTGAGGAAAAACATAAGGGTTGGGTGTTTCATAAGGAGTGACTTCGGTAATGACATCAGATTTCGCCGGTGTCTGGGTGACGACAGGATTAATTTGCCCGACATTTTGCAGGAACGTATTTAGTGGATTGGATGGAGCGGATGTAGATCCTGTTGCAGATTCCCCGCTGGAGGTGTTAGATCCCCCACTGAGGGCATTTTGGGCGATTTTGATGCATCCGGCTGATCCAACCGAGAGTACAATGAGAAAGATGAGGACAAGTGTGATGAGCCAATAATGGGTTTTCATGTTTTCCTCGTCAGGATATAGTGGTCTTTATCACCGGGTGATATACACTTGATCCGTGGTTGCTATCGCTTGACTTTTCCTGGTCGACGGACTCAGTTTTAATATTTTCCTGTCGCTGGTCCGGGGCATTCCACCAGATATGGGCACCAAGAGCACGACCGTCTACAATGTAACCTTTTTCGGTTTTCTTCAGTGTACGGCGGAAATACTCACGGAGGATGTCTACCTGCTCCGGTGTTGTACAGTTCATACGACCACTGAATTCAGTTACTGCGTCCTCAGGTGAAGGATAGACTGCAGGATCACATCCGGGTTCAACAGCAAGGTTTGCGTAAATACCCATCTCGTAAAGTGCCTGCCAGAGACAGTCTGCAGTCGGCTCACCGCAAAAATCTGTACCGTGCAGTTTTTTCCACACGCCGGCATTGACCTGAGCCCAAAGGGGTTGGGTTAAAAACCAGAAAATGTGGACCGTTCCCCGGCAGGACTGATGCATTTTCAAAACGGCCTCACCGATATCGGTAACCATGAGGCTGTAGGAAGCGATGACGGTATCGAACGGTGCGCCAAGTTCTTGCAGGGTCACATCCTCCCACCGTTTGGGGATAAGAGTGATCTCCCGGCATTTCTCTTCCCGCTGGTACTCCAGAAGGGTCTCTCCCATGACCGGCGAGGGCTCCACGGCCGTGACCTCGCACCCGTGCGCTGCAAGAGGAACTGAGAGGACGCCAGTGCCGGCACCGATATCAAGGACTCGTGATCCGTCCCGGATACCCATTCCTGCGATCCGGGTTTCAGCCGTGTCCCGCCATTCGTTCAGATCGCGGATAAAATGACTTTTTATTGCTTTTTTATCGTTCCAGAAACTATTGCCCTCAGATTTACGTGTCTCGAGCAGAGCGAGCCTTTTTTGCCGCCACCGGTCCCGCCAGTAGGTTTGTCCATAATTCGGTATTCCGGGAACTGAACCTTCCGGTGGCATGTCTATATTATTGTACTAACTTTTTCATTTATTAAATACAATGACTGAACGGTTTAGGTAGCACACTATCCAAAGGGCCCTTATTTTACTATTCCATGAAAATTTCCGATTTATAATTGCCCAGAAAAATTTATTTCGTGGTTAAACTTGGCATCTTCATCAGGAAGGGAATATTGAAAGATATCCGGGTGGAGGATATTTGCAACATCCATAAGTCCGAGAGCCCATCGTTGGGAACTGCCAGCGAGGTCCGTATTTAGGGTATATACCCTCCCGGCATCAAGTGCCCGGCAGGATATCCCGAGTTCTTTGCATGTACTGATGAATTCTATAACGGGGGTTGCGAAATTGCCTGATATAATAATAACTTCAGGGTCAAGAGCATTGAGTTCTTCAACCGTGTATTCCGGGTTTGCACTTTCGGTAAAGCCGAGCTCCCTGTTAAGGCTCGTCCCCCCGGCAATCTCGACAAGCTGGTTCTCGGTTTTTACGGCATAGAGCGGGAGGAGCGGGTGACTGAGGACCGCATAAACCCTGGGCTTTTTTGCAGTCGACGCCTTGTGCTGGATATCAGTTATCACACGCTGTATGTATCCTATCAGCCGGTCTGCCTGTTCTTCGCGGTGAGTGAGCGTAGCAAGATAGCGTATCATATCGAAATATTTTTCGTACGTGCTCATATGATCCTGGAAATTGCTGATATAGCCGTTTTCGATGACTGTATTGCAGATCCGGTCGATTACCCGTTCATCGGTTACTCCGAGAGTACCTAATATTTTGCTGATAAACTGCATGCCCATGATCGACCGGTACCCTCCAAGGATCTGGACTTCGCCTTCGAACATGGGATCGATCTCACCCCGGAAGGGGAATTGGTAACCGCAGCTGCATTTGCCGTCCGGCGGGCATGAGAGCACCCGGGCAGCCATCGGGCCGAAGAAGACCCGGTGGATGATTGTCTTCCCGCAGACCGGGCATCGTGAATCCAGTTCAGTCGTCGCACATGTGTTGAACAGGTACACGTGATCAAGATGCCGGCGCAGCTCAGTGCAGAGCTGCTCGCCCTGCGCCCGCGTGGGCGCTATCGGTTCGAGGCTCTCGTGGGTCGCCATAAAGCGCATCACCTGGAACGGGATCGACGGTGAGATCGCACGGACACGTTCTGCCGCCCCTATCACTTCCTGCTCCCTTCCGTTGAGATACATAACGGAAACCTCGACGGCGACTCCGGCATCGAAGAGCGTTTTCAGGTTGCGGTAGGTCGGTGCTGCCGATACAGCTCCGCATTCGCGGTACCGTTCGTCCGTCGATCCTTTGAGGCC
>CAYPEQ010000041.1:0-14467 GCA_964409915.1 uncultured Methanoregula sp.
TTTTTTACTCCGTAAATCTTCTTTAGATTTAGGTGTTAAAATAGCATATTACCCTATTTTTATACCTTTTATGGCAGTTAAATTTCAAAACAGTCTGCCCAATTCAGAGAATGCCCCGCTTTTACCTTGTTAAAATCTCGTGATAAGACAGAACAAGGGGAAAAACCATCATGAGGGCAGGAATTACCCGGGTCAGCGAAATTGACCTTCACAGCTCGATGCAAAATATGTTTCAATTTTTGATTTTCAGGTAACACTATATTAAGCTCTTTCTTCAGATGCAGAGCCAGTGAGCAACCATGTCCACAACTAAAAGTGCAGGAACCCGTACCAAATCCAGAAACCCGGCGCCGGAAAACCTCCCTGGCAGCACATTAGTTCATCACTTTCCGACATTTCTTGACCGGGAAAGCCTCGATACACTGAGCCAGTTTGAGGAAAAGTTCAGATTGGCAGGAATCGAAGGTAACCCATCAGAGATTCAGGAATTAACGGTCTTTAATGCATTTCTGTTGGATCATGTGCAAGCGAATAAAATCTGCTTTGTCCAGTGCATGCTTCTTTGGAGTGAATGGGTGCGGACTTTCCAGCGTCAGACCTCGGGATTTCCGAACCTGATCCAAGAAAAAGAGTTCCGCACTATTATAACAGACAAGTTTGGCGCGGCGATTGCCAAAAATGAGATCCGTGGGGAGATCTTTACCGGTATAAAGTTTGTTCCTTAAAAATTGACGGAATAAAGGTGAAGGACTCTGAAAAAACCCACGATAGTCCTATAAGACAAATGTCATTATGACCCTGTGTTTGGACAGATAGAAATTGAAGGGATGTAGTATATGATAGAAGAACTGTTGTAGGGAAATAAAAGATTCCAAGAGACTTTTTTTAAAGATAATATCGATCATTATCGGCAGCTTACTGGAGGTGAAAATCCCAAATGTCTCTGGATTGGCTGTTCTGAGGCAAGAATCCAGACCGGAATTTTGCATCTGTCCTCGAGTATGCAATTGTTCATTTGAAAGTTGAGGATATTGTCATTTGGGGTCATTCTGATTGTAATGCAATCAGGGCTTTGGACGAGAATCTTCAGGATGCATATATTCCTCTCTGGCTCAATGAAGCCCGCGAGGCGAAAGGTACGTGGAGCCAGAGAGGTCGAGCACCATTTCCTTGTCATCATCATGCAGCGCTTTCTTTGTCCATTCATCCAGCTGCCGGGCTCCGAATGCATCCAGACTCCCGGTGACAAACAAGATTAGTACGCCATTTTTTCGTTCACTTTTTACATCTATACCGTGTCAATTGTCTCCAGCTAATGTTTATTATCCCGTGTTTTTGCAATCTTGACTATCCCCTTTACGGCAATGTTGCTCTTCCAGGCATTTTGAACGCTTGATTCAGTGTCGTTTGCTACCTAAAAATTATATCCGGCTGTCCGCTAAGCTGTTGTGACACTTCAAACCGCGATTTATTTATTTTCGGTTCTGGTATTTCCGACAATGCCGTTTGTAATCCCGGTTTTTTTTGTAACTAGTGTTGTCCACGTGGGACGACGGATTGCACTCTCCAGAAGTCACGATTGGTTCGAGAGGATAGCGTCAGCGTACCAACTCTCTCCGTCTCCAGCAATGGAGTCAGACGGTACTGGTAAATGATCTGGCGCATGTCCTGAAGGTTCATCTTCTCAATGAGAAGTTCCCTTTCTTTGAGCTTTTTCAAGGCATAGCGTACTGTCCTTGGCGAGTAGTGAGATTTGCTCACGATATCTTTGTGTGTCATTGCACCACTTGTACCGAGAATCCTAAGTACTGCCTGAGATGATTTGGGTAACGGTGTCATGATTATTCGTAGTTTTTTAGGGCTAGTAAGTCAGAGACAATATAAATTGTAGTCTGACTCATCCCGATTGTTGTCCAATAGTTCATTTCTTTCTCTCCACCAGATTTTCAAAGTCTCGGTTTATTAGAGGGTGTTGATATTGTCTGGTGACATTCCTATGTTCTTATACAGTACCTGTTTTTGCAAAATTTGCAACAATTCAAATTTAGCTCAGGAGTTCCGAAAAAACTTGATTGAATTGGAGATCAATCACTTAGTTTCAACCGAAAAATTATTTGATTACGATCCCCAGCACTTCTCTCAATTAACCCCGAATTCCAGGAAAACCGGATTCTGACAAGTATGACGTAGGTGATCGTTTTTTCACCGTTCAAAAATTCTCTATCGACCGTCAACATATCAAAATCAAATTTTGCAATGACAGGACACATTTATTCATTGTCCCGCTGGATAGTGGCATGTTCGCATATGAATTATAATTTAACATTATAGAGGTGTAGAAAACTCAATGACTGACAATCCAAAAGTAATAGCAGTTAAAGCCCTTAACAGGCGATACGCAACTTCATTTGAAGTATATGGTGATTCGAGAGATGTTGCAAATTCCCTTCGTACAGATCAAAATAAAATGTTTGAGGATATCCAGGGATTCCCTTATCAGGCAGTACGATTTTGCGATCTTGATCTTATCCGCGATAAGTGATGTTGATTTTGACCCCTTATAGACGTGCTGAACGTGTTGGATTTGAAACGGGCACACCAATACAATTCCGTCAGAGACCGGTATCTAACCGATCATCTCCTCTCCATTGTTCAAGGAATTACTCTGCTAAATCAAAATGAGACAACCGATTATGGAACGGGACACATTCAAAGAATGCAGCACTGATGATGTCTTAAATCTGCTCAAATCTAGTGTAAATGGGTTGACAGATTCTGAAGCAGCAACAAGGCTTGCCAAGTACGGGTTTAACGAGATTGCTGAAAAGAAAAAAAGCAGAATCCTGAAATTTATCAGCAAATTCTATGGACCTATACCGGCGCTTCTCTGGATAATAATGGGACTGTTATACTTCCTCAGCAACTGGGCTGATTTGTATATAATAGCAGCCCTCCTTGTTTTCAACGCGATCGTAAGCTTTGCGATGGAGGATAAAGCAGATAAATCAATAGATCTCCTGAAACAGCGGCTGTCAACAAATTCACGTGCATACCGTTCCGGATCATGGAACGTTGTGCAATCAAAAATGCTCGTCCCTGGAGATGTAATACGGGTAAGGCCTGGGGACATTATCCCTGCAGACGCAAAAGTGATTACGGGAGATAATCTCGGTATTGACCAGTCAGTAGTTACCGGTGAATCACTTCCGGTGTTACGATCTGCCGGAGACCTGGTATATGGCGGCACGGTATTGCAGAAGGGTGAGGCAACCTGCGTTGTAATACTCACCGGATATCAGACACTCTATGGAAAAACGGCAAAACTGGTAGAAACCGCAAAACCCAAGTCCCATCTTCAGTCAGAAATACTCAATATAGTAAAGTACCTTGTCGCCGTAGATTTGGTCATCATAACCCTCCTTTTCATTTACTGCTATGGATTTCTGCATATGGCGCTTCCCGCGCTCATCGTATTCCTGTTAGTGGTATTCATCTCTTCAGTCCCCATGGCACTTCCTGCATCCTTCACGGTATCACTTGCGCTGGGAGCGGAAAAGCTTTCAAAGAAATCGATACTTGTTACAAAACTGTCTGCCATAGAAGGAACCGCAACCATGAACCTTTTATGCATGGATAAGACCGGAACAATAACGGAGAATAAGATAAAAGTAGCAGACATTTTCGGCTTCTGTACAGGACCGGAGGAAGTCATAAAATATGCAGCAGAGGCGTCAAGTGATGAGAACAAAGACCCCATAGACATCGCCATACTGGAATACTCAAAAACACTCCCCGTCAAATCCGGTTCACAGTTATCCTTCGTCCCTTTTGATTCGTCAACAAAGATGACAGAAGCACAGGTAAGGGAAGGAGAAAAAACCTATTCTGTTGCAAAAGGCGCAGCGAACATAATCTCCGTACTATGCGGGATCAGTGATGACCAGCAAACAGCATTAAATGAAAAAGTATCAGGTTTCGCCCTGAAAGGATATCGGACAATAGCGGTTGCAAGGAAAGTAGAGAAATGGGAAATTGTGGGTGTGATTGCACTCTATGACCGGCCCCGGCCGGATTCTGGAAAACTGATCCGGGAACTTCATGATCTCGGTATTTCAATAAAGATGATAACCGGGGACAACAGGGCTGTTGCAGTACAGATAGCCAATGAGGTCGGCTTAGGTAATAATATCGTGGATATAAATTCAGGAGCATTCGATAAGGATGCCGATCTGGTAAAAACCATAACCGATGCAGACGGTTTTTCTGGGATTTATCCAAAGGATAAATATACGATTGTAAAATCGATGCAGGATCAGGGTCTCATCGTAGGAATGACAGGAGATGGCGTTAACGATGCACCTGCATTAAAACAAGCTGATGTAGGTATAGCGGTAGAGAGTGCAACCGATGTTGCAAAAAGCGCAGCCGATCTAGTACTGACAAAAACCGGAATCGAGGTGATTATTGACGCTGTAAAAGAAAGTCGCAGGATATTCGAAAGGATGCTCATCTATACCATTGTAAAACTTGCAAAAGTCATACAGCAATTGGCGTTTATCACCATAATATTCATCGTATACGGTTTTATACCGATAACCGCATTTCTCCTGATCCTGCTCACGTTTACCAATGATATAGTGAACCTGTCTATATCTACGGACAACGTCGGATTTTCGAAAAATCCCGACTTCTGGGATTTAAAATACATCATGCCTATGGCAGTCATGCTAGGTGGATTGCTTACTATCCAGGCGCTGCTTTTAGTGCCAGTTGGCCTTGGGGTGTTCAAATTGTCAATACCCCAGATCGCAACTGCTGCGTTCCTGATGCTCAATATATCAGACAAAGTGACCATATTTAATGTCAGGGAGCGGGGATGGGCTTTCAAATCTATGCCAAGCACTGCAGTAATAACTGCCTCGCTTGGTGGCGTACTGGCTGGGATAGCGTTTGCTTACTATGGCATATTCATGAACAGCATAAGCCTATCGGTAATCCTCTGGATAGTTGCCATGTCAATAGCGTTCTTTGTAGTAGCCGATATAATAAAGGTCAAGTTAAATAACAGAAATACCGTTGTAAACTCAAAATATGTAACATCGGCGTATGCCATGAAGTAGAATCAGTACTTCATTAAATAACCCCCGTAGATTTCCATCGGGTTATTGCACTATCACTACTGGTTTTAGAGTATCCCCGAACCATTGCACCCCATTCTGAACCATCTGGAACTGAGGATTGTAGGTCCCGACAGTAGATGGAGCGGTTATGATGAATGTGAATGTATAGGATTGACCTGATGCAACCGTTGTACCAGCGGGAAGTGAGACCCGGGTGGTATTGAGGAATTTATACCCGTCCCCGCTGAGACCGTTAACCGTACCAAGTAATGTAGCAGAAGCAGTTGACCACGATTGCGTTCCCGTATTCTTAAACGTGATGGATACCGACTGGTTCTAACCGGCAGTCATCGTAGTTGGGAAGGTGTTTGATACCATCAGAGCGTTATAGGCTGGTTCAAAACTCGAATCCAAGATCTGGAACGTATGCTGTAGATAGGGACTCCCGCCATTTGAGTAAAAGTACACAGCATCGTAATTCATATTCATCTTAAGTCGGAAAAGGTCGTCTGGTCGATTCGATGGTGCACCCCAGCTGTTCAGAACAAGCCAGTAAGTGTTGTTTGGGTCTGTAGTGTCATCATAACCGACAATGAGAACTGTATGCCCCCCAGCTTCTATGGTACCATTGTAGGGTGTCGGATCAAAAATGGCTGTCTCATTATCATATGCCCAGAAATTCTGGAAATCATTCCAGCCCGAACTATTCAAGAAAAACGAATACACGACTGATTTATTCGAATTCAGTGCGCTCTTGATATTATTAATTGCTGAGAACTGCCCCACACCAGATGTCACAATAGTGGATTCTGCCAGGGAATTCAGCGTGTAGTTTGGCTGGGTCGAGATAGAACTGATAGGGATGGAGGTTACATAGTCCTCGCAGGAAGTACTGGCATCCCCAAACGATGCTTTCGTATTGGACCAAGGGACGAGGGTTTTATCGGTATTATACCAGTCTGTAAAAGTGCTCAGAAACCCGCCGCAGCATGCTCAATCGCTACCTGTACCGCTGTTATACTTAGAGTTGAAGTACTGGACGGAAAGCCGGTTGTTTATACCAGATTCAACATTATGATCGATCTCAAGAGCCCCGGTTGCTGCCCAGACCCAACAGTCACCACACACTCCCTGGTCTCTTTCTGAAGGGGTATAGGGAAGATACGGAAGCAGGCTCTTTAGACCCGTGGGAACTATTAAAGGAAGCGGGTTCTTTAGACCCGTGGGAGGAGTTTGAGCTAAGGCAAAAATCTGTTGGGATGCAGTATATTGTGGTGCTTCGATGATCCGGTCCTGCATCTCATCCAGTTGATCTTTTGTAAAATGCATGAGAGGAAGATTTCCCTGATATTCCATAGGGCTATTGGATAACGAAGTTACTTTTATCAGGATCGACTGGTTCGAAACACTTTCGTTAGATATGGCAAAAACACCCGCGCCGAACAGTACGGTTACCGTCAGAAAAAGGACAATGCCCACACAGATACCCTGAAAGTACTGGCGGAGATTCATGAATGCCCTTTGCTATTCTTGAAAGAATAAAGGTTGTCCCCAAATTCAATCTATGATTCATTCTATAAATCGATACAACATATTAGCGCTCTTGAGAATATTCCTCGAATATCAGTTTTTCGCATCTTTTTCCTAAATGAATAGTGAATAGTTATCAACTGTCATCGTACTCTCATCACCAGCGACTTCGAAAAACCGAGACGTATGAAACGAATTTGAGTTTATTTGAATTCCTTTCCATATGAAGAGTCAGAAAAGGTCGCCCCGGACCGAATCTGCTTCATCATCCGATAGGCAGATTGCCGTTGTTTGGCCATATGCAGCGTCTACACTCTGGAACCTTGGTAAGTAAGGGATCATGGTCATCTCTACTTGTGTTCAATATGAGTGATAGGCTTTGAAATGTGCTAAAAACAAAGGGGTATATTTTTCTTTTACTCTTCATCTTAATAACCCACTAAGATCACTTTTCATGTTGATTCCGATGATATAATGTCCTGTATCTTGCAGGATTTGCAATATAATGGGGGTTCACTGGGCGAGAGATGAAATTTTTTCTGTTTAATCTTTAAGAAATACGGTCAGAAGGAGTGATTAAGTCATTATAATCAATGTTTTAACAGGTCAATATGAACTCATGACAAGTTAACAGAATTATACAGAGCCTAACAGGGATTCTCCGACTTTATAATTTTTGGTAAGTGGTGTGTTATTTATTTGCTATGGTAAACATGAATACAACGTGAAAACTAAAGGAGCGTCTTGATTGACTGAGGCTTGGTATCGGAACACTCACATTGTTACAGTATTACACACCATTTTTCCCGGTGATGGTTTTGTAGATACTGAGTGGATGGTTTTTTTTGTGTTTCTCGTTGAGTTCGACGTTCTTTCAACGACTCTCCTGTTGGGGGGTGGAGCGGGCGTGGGTGCAGCGTCTGAAGCTAACCCCTTTATGTTGTATATTGTTCTTCATCCCTTCTTGCATTTCGGACTGAAAATACTCTTTGCCATTTTCACGATCTTCTTCGCAAATATCATGGAACCCAAATTCCGGGGAATTGGAACTAAGATTATCCAGGTTGCCTGCATCCCCTATATGTTTTCCTTCGCCCTAAACCTCTTTTGGCTTCTCTATACGGTCAAACTGGGCCTCATTTCAAGGTACTGATATGCTGATCGCTTCTTCATAATACTCATGAAATTAGTTCACCTCGTTGCATATAGGTATCACAAGAAGGTAAGGTGATGTCATATTTTAGTGTCTGTAATCAACAGATTCCCTCATCTTTCATAGTTTTTTTTATAAATTCGTGATTCCTATATTTTATGCCGGTATTCGAAAAATCCGGTAACTCTATACGATCATTTCCTTCCTGCTCAAAAATGTCCGGGTCGTTCTGTTCTTGGAGTACTTCTCCCTGTAAAAAGAGGACCGAGAACTGTTGATATGCGGGTCTTGAGGTTTGATCCTTTTCGCATGATGAGTTGGTGGTATATTTGTTCTATTGTCGGCATTATTGATGGAATTCCTGATTATGAGAACTCCTATTTAGAAGTTAAGTCGGTATCGCTGTTGATTATTTTTTGGTGGAGGAAAAATAAGTGAATCTTTGGTATCCCGCAGAGCAAATTTGGGGAAAATTTGGACTGATAATGATCAAAGAATTATTCATTTCAAAAATTGCAAATCGAAGAAATCTTTTTAAGTAATTAAAAAAGGTTTTAATACCCGAACAATGATTAAAAAAAATGTTACTGCAATTGCAGCCATTTCTGTAATAGCGCTTGCCGGAATTAGCAGATGGCCTGTACCGAATCTCCAGAAAATTTCTACGGAAATAAGGAACTCAATTGTCCTCGTATATTCACATTATGAGTCCACTTTGGGGGTCTGGATCGCCCGCGACCAGCAGATCTTCAAAAAGAACATGCTATCTAACCATTTTTATATGGGTGGAAAAGATAATAGTTCCATTCGGGGCATAAGGGGAGTGCTGACGTTATGAAAAAAAATAAATCTAACGCAAACACAGGAACGGGAGAAATCGAAAAAGTTCTATCAGGGATCAAGGGCCTTGACGATATAACCCGGGGCGGCCTCCCGAAAGGACGTCCCTCGCTTGTCAGTGGCGGCCCGGGGTGCGGAAAGACCCTTTTTGCGATGGAGTTCATCGTCCGGGGGATCACGGATTACGGTGAACACGGGGTCTTTGTTGCATTCGAAGAGAAGATCGATGACCTGAAGATGAATTTCAGATCGATGGGGTTTGATCTCGACGACCTTGTCCGCCAAAAGAAACTTATCCTCGACCACATCAATATCGAGCGTTCCGAAATTGAGGAGACCGGCGAGTACGATCTTGAAGGTTTGTTTATCAGGCTCGGCTCGCTGATCGATGAGGTCGGCGCAAAGCGTATCGCTATTGACACCTTGGAAGCTCTATTTTCCAGTTTTGCAAATGAGGCAATTCTCCGGTCGGAGCTGCGCCGGCTCTTCCTCTGGCTAAAAGATCGTGGCGTGACAGCTGTCGTAACGGGCGAACGTGGAGATCCGATGATCACTAAGTACGGTCTTGAAGAATATGTTGCAGATTGCGTCATCACGCTCGACCACAGGGTCACGAATCAGATTGCAACCCGGCGCCTGCACATTGTCAAATACCGGGGCAGTATCCACGGTACTGACGAGTACCCGTTCCTGATCAGTGAAGATGGTATATCAGTTCTCCCTATTACTTCGCTGTCCCTCACCCACAAAGCATCCGATGAACGGATCTTGACTGGCATCCCCCGGCTCGACATGATGCTTGGGGTAAAAGGGTTCTACCGAGGGTCTTCTATCCTTATCTCCGGCCAAGCGGGGACCGGCAAAACCAGCATCGCTGCGACTTTTGTCGATGCAGCATGCAGAAGAAACGAGAAGTGCCTCTTTTTCATCTTTGAGGAATCCGAGAGCCAGATCTTGCGGAACATGAAGTCCATCGGGATAAATCTTGAACCGTGGGTCAAATCCGGTCTTTTAAAGTTCCACGCGGTCAGGCCGACGACATATAGTCTTGAGATGCACCTCTCGGTGATGCTGAACCTTATCGGGAAGTTCAAGCCCAGTGTTGTAGCAGTTGATCCCATCTCCAACCTCTATCCCATCGGTGATGACATCCAGGTTCGCTCGATGCTGATGCGCCTCATCGACTTTGCCAAGTCCCTCCAGATAACCGGGCTCTTTACCAGCCTCTCAAATGACGTGGATGTCGGGGCCTATTCGGTTGAGCCGACCGAGATACACGTGTCGTCCCTGATGGACGCCTGGCTCATCCTTAAAAACGTTGAGGGGAACGGGGAGCGAAATCGTGCGTTCTCCATTATCAAGGTGCGGGGGATGGATCACTCGAATCAGCTCCGCGAGTTCGTCTTGTCAGATAAGGGCATCCAGCTCCTCGATGTATACAAGGGTAGCGAGGGTGTCCTTTTCGGCTCCGCCCGTATGGCACAAGAGGGTAGTGAGATTGACGAACGGCTCCGCAAGAACGAGGAGATCAAACGCAAGAAGCGCGATCTCGATAACAGGCGGAAATTGATGGAGATCGAGATCGTGCAGCTCCGAGAGCGGTTCAAACGCGAGGAGGACGAGATGAAGATCCTCATCGAGCAGGATATCTCCCGTGAAAAAGCTACGACGAAGATCAAAAAGGAGATTGCGACCCAGCGGCATGTCGACCGGTGATCCAGATGTCCGTAGGACATGAAAATCTATGAAAAAATTTCCGGAACTGGAAGAATGCCCCAGAACGTGCAAAGACGCAGTATCCCCGGCACTCTTTACGATACTGGTAATGTCCGAAGTGACCGGCCGGGGAAAGTGAGCCCTCAGATCAGGCTCCCGCCGGACAGATGACCCGGATCGCATAGTAAGACAAGGTGAAATTTTGCCAACTATACCTAAAACCAAAATGAAGGAGAAAGCGATGAAGAACGAAGAATCCGCGGGTGAAACATGGATCCTGCGGCTGTACGTTGCAGGGCAGACTCCGAATTCTTTAACCGCGTTTGAAAATCTCGAGAAAATCTGCGAGAATTATCTCGAAAGCAAGTATACAATCGAGGTCATCGACCTCATGAAACAACCGCAACTTGCAAAGGACCATCAGATTATAGCCGTCCCCACCCTGATCCGTAAGCTCCCAACCCCGGTCAAGAAGATCATCGGAAACCTTTCCAACACCGATAAAGTCCTTGTTGGTCTGGACCTCCGGAAGGTGACGTGAAGTGAATCCTGCGCCAAAGAAGAAGACACCGGGTGATGTGACCTCAGAGTATGAAACGGCACTTGAGAAGCGGAAGACAGAGCATTACGTGCTCCGGCTCTACATTGCAGGCAACAACCCCCGTTCTCAAACCGCGGTAGAGAATGTGAAAAAGATCTGTGAAGAATACCTGAATAGAAGGTATGAACTCGAAGTGATCGATATCTACCTAGACCGGACAAAGAACCCGGTTGATCTTGTGCTTGCAGCGCCGACATTGATCAAAAAACTGCCCCTCCCCCTGCGACGGATTATTGGTGACATGACCAGGAAGGAGCGAGTGCTCGTTGGCCTCGACCTTGTTCCACGAGTGTAACAGGACCTGTATGACAAAAAACAATGCCAGAGGACAGGCATGAAACAGGAAAACGCGGACCTCAAAAAAGAGATTGGGGAACTACGCGAAAAGGTCCGGGAGCTTGAGGAAACGCTCGATGCCATTCGTTCCGGCGAAGTGGACGCCATTGTTATTTCAAAAGGAGACGTCCAGAAGGTCTACACACTGGAGGGAGCCGATCACCCGTACCAGGCACTGATAGAGAATATCCAGGAAGGAGCGCTCACTCTCTCCCGGGCCGGGATGATCCTGTACACTAACACGCGGTTTGCGGACATGGTACAGCTCTCCCCCGAAAAAGTGCCCGGCACGTTCATCCTCGATTACATCTGCCCGGACTACCGCCGGGAGATCGAAGATGCACTGCGTGAAATCGTGAGGAGGCCATGCCGGATACAGGTTCATATCCATCAGGGATCTTCATTTCTACCGGTCATTATTTCCGTGAGCGCACTATCCTCAGATGAGGATACGAAGATTAGTGTTGTCGTCACCGACCGGAGGGAGGACGATGCACAACTCCGGTTGCAGGCATGGATGCTTAATGCGGTCGGGGACGCAGTCATTGCGACTGACCCAAATGAGAAGATAATCTACTGGAACGCGGCTGCAACGAAGATATATGGCTGGAAACCTGATGAGATTTTAGGGCACGTGTTCCTCGATGTTGCAACACCGGAGATCACGAAGGATGAGGCACGGGAGATCGCAGCACGATTCGCGAAGGGAGAGACATGGGCCGGGGTATACTCCATAAAGCACCGGGACGGCCATGTGTTTCCCATATACACCCACGATGCCCCGGTCTTTGATAACAACGGCAAACTTTTCGCGATTATCCGTGCAAGCCACGACATTAGCGAACAGAAAAAGGTGGAAACGGAACTACGGAAGAGCGAGGAACGTTTCCAGCTTGCCCTCAGGAATGCACCGGTATCGGTATCAATTCAGAATAAAGATCTGGTTTTCCAGTGGGCGTTCTATAAAAACAATATACGATTTGGATCGGTCCAGGGTAAAAAAGACACTGACCTCTACCCGCCGGAAGATGCGGCACGGATGATTGAACTTAAGCGTAAGGTTCTTGAAACAGGAGAGGAAGCCCATGACAAAATATGGCTAACGATGGAAGGCAAACTGTTGTTCTATGACCTGTATCTTGAACCTCTGAAAAACACTGCCGGGCAGATCACCGGGATTGGGGTTACCATGATCGATCTGACCGAGCAAAGACGAGCAGAGGATGCATTGCGACTCAACGAGGATAACCTTAATCGGGCTCATGAGTTGCTGGAGGCCGTAACAAAAGGAACCGATGTTATCATCGCAGTGCAGGACACGGACTTCCGATATATTTTCTTTAACCAGACCTATAAGGAGGTAATTAAGCAACTCACCGGTAAAAACCTCACTTTAGGCTCCAGCATGGTTGAAGTATACTCAAATCTACCCGAAGAGCTGAAAAAGACCGTGGATGAGTGGAGCAAGGTAATGAATGGTGAGTTGGTAAACCAGGTAATAGAATTCAAAGAGCCGGGCAAGCCAAAAAGAGTGTTTCATGTACTCCATACTCCTCTTCGGAATGCCGACGGGACTATCGTGGGTGCTGGTGAAGTCGCGTTTAATGTCACCAGAGAGGTACTGGTTGAGGATAAACTTCGTGAAACAAAGGAATATCTTGACAACCTTATCACCCATGCCAATGCCCCAATAATGGTCTGGGATCCGCAATTCCGCATTACCCTGTTCAACTATGCATTTGAACATATTACCGGGAGGAAAGCAAAGGATGTCATCGGACAGCAGATTCATATGCTGTTACCGGTGAAAGACATGGATGAGACCATGGATCTCATCAGAAAGACAACCCTTGAAGGGGAACGATGGGAGAGTGTGGAAATACCCATTCTCCATAAGAATGGAGAGATAAGGACAATACTCTGGAACTCCGCCTCAGTTTTTGGACCTGACGGAAAAACTATTATATCGACAATCGCACAGGGGCAGGATATTACCGAGCGGAAAAAAATTGAGGCCAAATACAGGCTGCGGGCTGCAGCATATGCAAAGATGAACGTGACACTGAATAATGAGATCCGGCAGCGAGAATTATCCGATTCAACAGTTAAAAAAACCCTGTCACTCCTTAATGCATCTCTTGAATCAACAGCAGACGCCATCTATGTCGTCGACGAGCAGGGTAAGATCACCAGTTATAACCAGAATTTTATGAACCTGTGGCATATCCCCCCGGCATTGCTTGCATCAGGGAAAAATAAATCGGTGATACACTATATCCTGCCGCAACTCACGAATCCTGAAATGTTTTCGGTCAATCTTGAAAATCTCCAGTCACATCCGGGACGTGAAAGCTTTGATATGATCGAATGTAAGGACGGGAAAATCGTTGAACGTTATTCAAAACCCCAGAAAATTGAGGATACAATAGTCGGCAGGGTCTGGAGTTTCCGGGACATTACCGAACGCAAGCATGCGGAGGAAAAACTTATTGCATCCGTTCAGGAAAAGGAAGTGCTGCTACGTGAGATCCATCACCGGGTCAAGAATAACCTTCAGCTGATATCCGGCCTGCTTGACATGACCCGGATGAATTCTCCTGATGAGACGACAAACGGCATACTGACCGATATGATGCTCAGAATTCAGACCATGGCGCAGATCCATACACGGTTGTATGAGAGTAAACTTTTCGGAAAAATCAATTTATCCGCTCAGATCCAAGACCAGATAAACGGTTTATCGAGCATTTATTCCGATAAGGGACACGGGATTACCTGTGAGATTAATTCCCAGGAGGTATTTCTCCCGGTTGACCAAGCCATCCCCACTTCCCTTATCATGAATGAGATCCTTTCGAATGCCTATAAACATGCCTTTAAAGGACGAAAAAATGGCAGTATTGAAATTTTTGTTTCTCAGGAGAACGACCAGATAAGGATCTATGTCAGGGATAATGGAATCGGGTTGCCCGCTCATTTTGATATCAATTATTCCAACGGTCTTGGAATCCAACTGATAAAAACACTTGTACAGCATCAATTGAAAGGATCAATTGCGTTTACGAGCAAAAACGGTACTGAAATCTATGTAGAATTTCCTTCGACATCTGCAGGAGCATAACTATGTCAAAAATACTTGTTGTTGATGATGAAGCAATCATCACGATGCAG
>CAYPEQ010000042.1:0-6425 GCA_964409915.1 uncultured Methanoregula sp.
AAAAGGTTCCCTGATGAATAATAATTATATGCAGGAGCAGGATTCGCAGGATAGAGGGGAGCCGGGTTAGTTGGGCAGGTGATGCCGGAAGGAGGACTGGTGAAACATACGGGGTTTGCCATTACCTATCACCATCGAAAATGCATATTTCCAGCACATTCCCGGCCCGGCACCGGATTCTTTCGCACGCTACCATCTTTTGGGGACTTTCCTTGTTTCGCCATCGCACACATTCTCCATGCAATCTACATTTGCCGTTTGGCAATTGAGAATTACCTTATTATAAAAGGATAAATACGTCGATAAGTATATTTATCTTTCCTAAGAAAAAAATTTTGATATTATGTTTAAAATATTGTTAGAATATTCGAATAATTACCATAAATTAGATTTAAATGTGTCAATATTGAAATTCAAGGATTATTTTGTGATCAAATAGCAAATTCAGGGAAATTTTGGTTGGATTTTATCATTTTACCCCTTTAAGTAATATACGATGGACCATATTTTGGAATTCAAATTAATTTTATATTTTGATAATATTTAGCGATAATGGGGGAGAATATTACCCCCTATGATTTTTGAACGTCAGATCAATTCAATTGATAATCTGGTCTATCAGTTGACGAAACGATGCGCGTTTTTTTCTTCGGATCCGGTAAACTTCGAAGGTTCCGGGAAATTCTGGTTAATTACCTCTTGTGCCCACCGTTGTTTCACAGAATATCAAAAAAATGACCGGGCTTGGAGATACTCTTTCTTCTACGGCCTTTGTTACGGATCCCTTTTGATCCAGTTTATGGTATCAACCACGACGCCTTCCCGGTACGACACCCCGGATCCCACCCTGTGCATCCGGGACATCCCCCGTATAGCGGGGGATCACATGGCAATAAGAGTGCCTTACCGTCTGAACTGCCGTAGTGCCTACGTTGAACCCGATATTGTAACCATCAGAATGATGCGTTTTTTCCAGGAGATCTTTGCACTCCATAATGAGATCAACCACTGCATGCCGCTCATCATCCGTCATTGAAAAATAATACGGCATATGTTCGGAACGGGATCACCCGTATATGGCCGGAGCTCACCGGGAAGATATCCCACCGGGCATAACAGAGATCGTTTCGGTGGAGGATGTCCTTTGCATGCGGATTACAAAACGGGCAATTTACCGTCTCCATACATCTGACTTCCTGAGACCAGTAAAAGAGTGGCCCTCTTCCCGGCGATCATGTCGTTCCAAAACGTCCGCTGTCCAGCACGGTTCTTCTTTCTTTTCTTTGAGAAATCAAATAGGTTTTCGTCGGTAAAGTTCACGGTTTTCTATCTCTATGAGTCAGGCTCGAATAATATCTAAAATCGCCAAAAGTCCGGGATAACTGCGGGAATTTTCGCAGTTATCGTCGGATATTTATGTTCCTCCAGTCGATAGGCTAGTATGAATTACAAAACGCTCGTTATCCTCATCTTATGCATTGCAGCGGTTGCTATAGCCGGCTGTACTAGCACACAAAGCGGCATTGTGAAGTCGACTGTCGCGGATCGTACCCCTCCAACAGCAGAAAGCGTTCCGGCCTCGTATGATTCCGGCACAAACGCGGCGATTGTAGAATCCGGGCCGATTGCCGTGCCAGTTCCCACATCGGGAGGGGAGCCCGGTCAGGGAGTCGACACGAAGATCATAAAAACCGCAGATGTTACGCTTGAAGTGAACAATGTAACAGACGCTGCTGCCACGATCGGAAGTATTGGCACCAGGGCGGGAGGATACGTATCAACGACTAATATCTACATGGATTATAACGGCCAACCTACAGGAACTATTGAAATTCGGGTTCCTGCTACCCAGTTTGATAGCACACTTACTGGTGTAAAAGCAATCGGGACGGTAACCTCCATTTCTACGCAGGCACAAGACGTGACTGAACAATACGTCGATGTTCAGGCTCAGATCACTGCATACCAGAACCAGATTGCCCAATATAACCTGATCATGAAGAATGCCACCAAAGTAGAGGACGTCCTTTCTATCCAGCAGCAGATTGATGAAGTGCAGACCAACCTGGACCGGGTCACCGGGACCATGAAATACCTCAACAGCCAGATCGATTACGCGACCATCACAGTAACCCTGCAGCAACCGCAACCTGTCGTAGCACCGCAGGGCCATGACTTCGTTTCAGTTATCGATGAAGGAATAGCCGGTTTCTTTGGTGTCATTGATGCAATCATAGTGTTTATTATAACTGTCCTGCCGCTGGTTATCATCGGCTGCATTGTGTATGTTGGGTACTGGTTCTGGAAACAGAATCGGCCGTCACAGCCCAGGACCAGTGAGCCAGAGCAGAAACAATAAACCTCTTTTTTAAATACAGCGACTATTCACCGATTTTTCCAAAGTGAAAAAGTATTAATTTATAATTAAAACTTGAATATATAAAGAAGATATTTGGGTGCGGTGTCCTGCCGACCCTAAACCCAGAAAACCAGGTGCTCTTTCGTGGAAGTCGGACCCGCAACAACGGTAGGGACTGAAGTTTACGTTGATCCTGACCTGTGTAAACGAAGTCAACACTGCCATAACAAACACAAGTGCGTAGACTTATGCTCGATGGGCGTTTTTGCGTCGGTCAAAGGAGACGGCGTTTACCCGGAAAAAAGCGATTTATGCTGCATGTGTTTTTTGTGCAATGACTTCTGCCCTGCACACGCGATCACGGTCAGGTGGACCCTGCGGGCTTGAGTGCTGGGGGGCTATCCGGGAAATTTTCATTAAGTATTATATCCCGAACCCGAATTTCGATAAATGGTTCTTGGTTATCCTCTCGAATTTAATGCTACACGCTATCCGTTCAGGTACCAGATTGCAGCCGTCAGTACTGTGGTAAAGCAGGTCCAGCAGAGGTAAGGGAGAAGAAGCCACGCTGCAGTTGTGTTGATCTTCTTAAACTCAAGAATCGTTGCCACAATAAGGCCAAGCAGAACAAAAATCTCGATCAAAGACAAGGCGAACTGATGCAACCCAAAGAAAAGGAGTGACCATCCAAGGTTTGTAATAAGCTGAGCAGCAAACAGAAGTTTGGCTTGCATCTCCGGCCGGTCTCCGCTCCGTTTGCGAATGATAAGCCAAAGCGAAACACTCATCATTGTATAAAGAATGGTCCAGACCGGCCCGAAAATCCAGTCGGGGGGGATTGAACGTTGGTTTGTGGAGACCGGCATACTAACCAGTAATCTGCGGCAGGGTGAAGAAAGATCCTATTGCACCGATCAGCAGCGGTATTGTAATTCAAAGAACGAACAGTCCGATCGACCGGGGCGGCGGAAATTTCAAAGATGATCATGAAATTGTCATCAGGCTAGTATTATGAATATTGGTGTTTGTGCACGGATGTAATAACAGAAAAAAAAGAGTTTTTGGTTCTTAAGGTACGGTTTTTATTATCTTAGTACGCTCTTGAATCCCCCGTTATTTACTGGTTGTAATCGTGTTATCTCTGTTAGATAAAATGACAATAATTAAGGTGCTCCTGATATAATAAAGAAAACATGAAAATTTCTCTGGCTCTCATCCTCATTTGTACCTGTATCGCGGTGATCGTTTCCGCAGGATGCACTTATTCCTCCTCGCAAGCGACTCCTTCCACACCGACTCCCCAAATCATCTATGTCACTGTCACGGTCACCCCCTCACCCACAACAACACACTGTTACTGGAATCCGCAAACGATGTCGTGTGGCGAACAGCCGTTCACTGCACCCCCGACAACAGTGGTAGCAACTACCGCGACAACAGCTGCACCCGACCCTATTCTCCACCGCTGGATCCGGCAGTATAGTAATGGGACAGGGTATGAATTCCAGTTTTATCCTGATGGCACGGTGATCTACAAACTGGGAACTATTGTCACTATAAACAGTAATCTCAAGATTCCTTCGCCAACGGTATCAGGATCGGGTACCTGGACGAGCCTTGGCAATGCGCAGTATCTTGTAAAAGTATATTACACAGGAAATTCGGGAGCTCCCGATATTATAAGGGCGTATACCCTTGAGCCGCAGTACGCAACCCTTCCGGTGCATCTCGTCAGCAGCTTTGAGCAGGCCGATGTAGACGCTGCAACGGCAAATGGCACACTCCATGCTTCGGCAACTGATATCTTTTATCTCGAACAGGCACCACAGGATACTGAATAATTCTTCTTTTTTTCAATATCCGGTGGTGATTACCTATAACGTGAGTATCACCGTGCCTGTGCCACGCCTTCTCTGTAACTGTGTCTTATGGAGCCCGTTGTCTCAATAACAGTTACGCCGGTCCTTTCCCATTGCAACGGATTCTGGCATTGCTCATGATACGGCCTGTACTCCCGGTCATAAGGGGCACATGTAACGTTCGCCATGTTTATCCGTTTGCTGTGGTATAGGCTGGATCATGCCACAGGTACGTGAGATTGCCCGGATATTTTCTTCTCAGGAAACGGTCGATGGCGCCGGGGTCAGGCTCCACCGTGCTTTCGGTTATTCCCAGTTACCACACTTTGACCCGTTTCTTATGCTTGATGATTTTCGTGCAGACAGGCCGGAAGATTACCTTGCCGGGTTTCCCTGGCATCCGCACCGGGGTATTGAAACGGTTACATACATGCTTGACGGAAAAGTCGAACACGGTGATAGTATGGGCCATGCAGGTAGCGTGGAAGCCGGTGGAATCCAGTGGATGACGGCAGGATCGGGGATCATCCACCAGGAAATGCCAAAACCGGTACATGGGAAGATGGGAGGATTCCAGCTCTGGGTCAACCTCCCCAAAAGCCATAAGCTGATGGATCCGCGATACCAGGAAATTCCCGGCGGTGAGAATCCCAGTGCCGATATTTCTAAAGGTGCTAGTGTCCGTGTCATCTGCGGATCAATAGACGGTGTTACCGGACCTGTTCGTGATATTGTTACCGACCCGGATTATTTCGATGTCACACTTGAGCCAGGTGTACAATTCACTCATCCTGTCAGGTCCGGGTATACGGCCGCTGTGTACATCATCGCAGGATCGGGTAGATTTGATCCGCACCAGAACGATGAGCAAAGAAACCGCATGATGGCCCTGTATACCGGCACTGGAACATCAATCGAAGTGAATGCCGGTAACAAGGGTACTCGGTTTCTGTTCTTCTCCGGAAAACCTCTCCATGAACCTATTGCTTGGGGTGGTCCTATTGTTATGAATACAGAGGAAGAGCTCCAACGGGCATTCACTGAGTATAAAAACGGCACGTTTATCCGGAAAAGAGGATGATTGACAGCCCCTTTAATTGATTCATGTGGTTTCTAAAAAGGGAATAATAAGGTAATATCGGGAAGGACTTGGCTCGGGCACATCTCAATTGAATCTTTCCGACCGAAACGGTAAACAGTCCCTTTCGCCCATCGTACCACAATGGCAGAAGAAAAGTATAAAATTGTCGTATTTGGCGCGTTTGGGGCGGGGAAGTCTACGTTTATCCAGACACTCGACCCTCAGGCAAAACATATTGAGACCGAATGTACCGGTGGTTCAACTACCATCGCGCTCGATTACGGCCGGGTCCAGATTGGCGAAAAAAGGGTCTACCTGTACGGGACCCCAGGACAGGAGCGTTTTGAATTTGCCCGTGAGATCATTGGAAAGGGAATGGATGGTGCAATCCTTCTCGTGGATGTGACCTCGCCAATAGACGATTTCGTGGAGCATCTCTTCACGTCAATTTCGACGGCACATATCCCGTCTGTAGTCTTCCTGAATAAATGTGATGCCATAGGTGCACAACCTGATACAGCAAAATCGCATTTTTCCGGGGTCGAAACAATGCTAGTATCTGCAAAGAACCGGCGCGAGGCAAGAGATGCACTTGAGCGCTTCATCGGAACCCTTCGGTCTCATACCCGGGAAGAAAAATGAAAATTTTGATCGGTAAAAGCCGTCAGCGGCGTTTCTTTACGCTTTTACCCGTCGAGCTACTTTCGGGTTGGAGGGGCACGAACTTCGATCCTTGCATATGAATTCCGGTAATGATTGCATGTCCTGCTGCGTGCGCTTCTTCAATCGTGACTGCGACTACGTCTACTGCATCTGCGAGCGGTCCGGCCCTCACTTTAGGTGCGAGGATCTCTTGGACCTGAAATATCCCCGCTGGACTTGACATGTGAATCACAAGGCCGATAGGTTTTGTAGTGCCTTTTTTGATCTCAACTTTTTCGATAGATAATGCCGAGACTGAATGTATTGTGATACTTCCCGAATCAAACGCGACCCGACCCCTGCCTTTAGTCATATCAGTAGAATCAGCGATGCAGACAAGGGCCGCCTCAATGGTGAGCGGCCGGGGTATTCCGTGATGTGAGTATATGGCTGAGAGAATGAATGACCGGATTGCGAGGAGCTT
>CAYPEQ010000042.1:6525-13911 GCA_964409915.1 uncultured Methanoregula sp.
TTATTCCACAATCGCGTGGAGGATCGTAACTTTTTCTACTGGTCGGTCTCCGGAACCTGTCTTTGTCTTACTAATTCTGTCTACGATGTCCATGCCCTCAACAACTTTTCCAAAGACCGGGTGCTTTGTGTCAAGGAAGTTATTGTTGACGAGGTTGATGAAGAACTGCGATCCCCCGGTATTGGGTCCGGCGTTTGCCATTGAAAGTGTACCCCGATCATTTCTATTATGGCTGGAAAATTCGTCACGGATCACGTAACCGGGTCCCCCCATACCTGTGCCGGTGGGATCGCCACCCTGGATCATAAACCCATCAATGACACGATGGAAGATGACGCCGTTATAATAGCCTTTCTTTGCAAGGGTTTCGAAGTTGCCGGCGGTAACAGGCATATCAGGATCAAGTGCGATCGTGATAGTGCCCATATTCGTTTCAAGCCGTACCCGTTTACCGGGTTCCTGTGCTGATGTCATGATTGCTAGGGAACTATAGCTGTGTAAGGTATTCTTTTTTATGCGGTATGGGTAGGTGTGCTGATTCAAGGATCATCAAATCATCACCGCGTGGAGAATCGTAACATTCGTGAGCGGCCGGTTATTGCTATCCGTTGGAACCTTGGCAATAGCATCCACCACATCCATCCCGGAAGTGACTGTTCCAAAGACCGGGTAATTTGGATCGAGGCGCGTATTGTTGACGAGGTTGATGAAGAATTGCGATCCCCCGGTATTGGGGCCTGCGTTTGCCATTGCCACAGTACCCCGGGCGTTATGGTTGTGACTGGTAAATTCGTCCGGAATTGTATAACCCGGCCCACCCATACCTGTACCAGTTGGATCCCCACCTTGGATCATAAATCCGGGGATCACACGGTGAAAGATGATGCCGTTATAATATTCACTTTTTACGAGTTTTTCAAAATTGCCGCTGGTAATTGGCATATCGGGGTCAAGAGCGATAGTAATGTTCCCCATAGTTGTTTCAAGCAGGACGTAATCCTGTGAAGATAGTGTGGCCACAGTAGATGGCACAGGAGATGCGGTGACTGCCGGTATCGCTTCGGTGCTCTGTGTTACCGTTCCTGAAGGCTGTGTGCATCCGGAGCAGACAAGCAGGGCACCTATGACAAGAGCAAGGACAAGGAAATGTCTTTGTAAAATCATGGAGTACCCGTTATCTTCGGTGCAGAAAAAAGGTTTGCAAAATAAAATAGTATCAGGGAGCCTTTGGGGACTCCTGATCGGTCTTGCGACCAAATATGTAGAGGGCCGAGAGTACAATTACGATAGAAACGATGCCGGTCACTATGATCCATGCTCCATGAGTAGTTGAAGCCACATAATCGTTTTCCGACACATCGAGACCGAGGATTGCATACGTATTGCCGGTCGTATCATCTATCGGCGCATAGGCAGACATGAACGATCCCCACGAATCGGTATAGGGCACAGGAGAAGCGGTCGGGCCTGACAGCGCTTCAAAGATTTGAACTTTGTCTGGTGAAGTATCGGCTTGGCCTATACGTGCGGAACCAGACGGATCAAGCGGATACAGATCGTCGACTAAAAAGGAGGCAGACATGTCCGTCGTATTCACTTTTATGATATACGCATTGAGGAGCTGATCATTCATGCTACGCATTGCCCTTAGTTTTGCTGCTACAGCCAGGTATTGAGTGGTATTCTCGTCGCCCGGTTTGAGACCTTTAAGATCATTTGCACTGATTTGCGTGGCCATTACACTGGCCGTTGATTTCAGCCCCGATTGCACGGCATCCCGGAGTGATGCATTCGAATTATGATACGCAAACGCGGTCAGTGCCGAAATAATAACTATTGCAATAATTGCAGTTACAATAAGTTTTGTCGAATGTGAACAGGTTTGTGTCATTTCAGGATCGCCTCCTCATATACCCGCATATCACAACTGCAGCCACAAGGACACCGAGTATTGATACGAACCCGGGCGCTGGAGACTGGGTTGCGGTTGGAGTCGGAGCGACCGTGAGCGCGATAGCGAGGGGTGATGTCTGCCCCGAAGTTACAGAGGTAGTAGTCGAATAATCTATGTAACCTGGTGCGGAAAGCCGGACGAGGTGGTCGCCCGGTGAAAGGCCGGTTACGGTGAGCGGCGTTGTACCGCGATATACCCCATCGACATATGTTTCCGCGTTAGTAGGCGTTGAAGCAATGGTAAGACCGCCGGCGGCCGGAACTGCTGTTGTGGGTACACCGATTGGAGTAAGGGCCGCGGATATGGTATTTACGGTGTTTGGCTGGATGTATACGGTGTTAAGCCAAGAGTTGTACCCGGATGCAGTCACCTTGAAGATGTGGTTTCCAACCGAGACTCCGTTGAGCGGGAGAGTCCCGGCGGAATTGATCATGCCTGCTACATTGCTGTCCATATACACCATGGCCCCCGGGACTGAGGTGACAATAACAGTACCGAACGTTGATGACGACATCGTCACCGGCAGGTTCTGAGACTGGCCTGCAACAACCCAGATGTTTGTGGAATAATCGTTATATCCTTGAAGTTTAAGTACGACCTGGTGGCTGCCAGGATACAGGGTTATGGTAAGGGGAGTCGTCCCGAAATAGTTTCCATCGACATACACCCCTGCCGGGGTAGGGTTTGAGGTCACATAAACCGAACCTGTCTGGCGGGGCTGGGGTGACTGCTGAAGTACCGGGTAATAAGGCGCAGTCTGCCCGGAGTACACATAGACCAGAGTATTATCAGGTGTATAACCGAAAAGGACGGCTTTCATAGAGTAAGTGCCTGGCGCGAGACCTGTTATGGTCTGGGGTGAGTACCCATAGAAATTCCCATTCATATAGATCGCTGCCCCGGCCGGGCTGGACTGGGCATAGATAGATCCGGCGGTCACCGGCGGGATTGTTGTGGGAATCGTGGTTAGCGGGTTGAGAGTCGCGTAAACTGATACATGCTGCCCATTGGAAGGCATGGCGGCAAGGGGGCCAGTCCACGTCGTGTACCCTGGCTGGGAAACAGTAATTGTACTGATCGGTGTTCCTGTAGTGTATACTGGTACTGACAGGATGCCCCCGGCTGTCGTGCCTTCATATGCCCCGTCGAAATAAACCGTGGATCCGTCTACATTGCAGTGCACATCAATCCACCCCTGGTCAACGCCAATGGGGCTGGTAGGAGTAGTGGTCACGACAGTAGTTGCAACAGTAGTTGGTTCGGTAACGGTTGGCATAAAAGTCGGTTCAGTTGTAGGTGTCGGAACTGTTGTTATTGGTGTCGACTCAGTTGTCGGTTCTATGACCGTCGGCATGAGGGTAGGTTCCGTTGTCGGTTCAGTTATTACCGGCCCTAATCCTTCGCTATATCCGTTCACACACGGGGTAAAGACGATAAGCCAGAGTGCCACAATCAGCACAAGTACAAGCAGTTTTTTTATCACACTATCTCATCCTGATATACAATTCTGGCTGATACTTCTATATAAAAAGAGATTATTCGGGCTCGGTAGAATTCCCCGTGAACAGATCAGGATGAAGCTTGAATCCGTAATCAAGCCGGACGATGATTCAACAGATCCGATATACCGGTTTGTTTGCGTAAAAAAGGGTAAGGAGATGTCGTACTGTAACTTTTTTCAGATAGGTTTTTTTCCAGAGCCCGAATTTTGTCTGTCCCTGTTAGAGTCTGCATGGCTATATCCATCCACCGTAAGAGATAGGGTCATACACCAATTACGAGTTCAATTTCACATCGGTGATTTTTGCCGAATATTTAAATTCGAGTATATTTTATATTAATATTATTATATGTTATCCAAAAAAAAGCTGATGGTGAAAAGAAAGAGAGGCAGACCGTCCTTATATAATCCCGCATTTCATCCGGGAAAAGAAGCCAAACTTGCGTTGATGGGATTGATCGATGTGCAGATGACAATTGTCTTTGACTTAGATGAAAGAACCCTGAACCGCTGGAAAATCCGGTATCCCGATTTTTGCCTGTCGATAAAGAAGAGCAAAGATCTTGTGGATGAAATGGTCAAAGACTCGCTCTTAAACCGTGCAATTATTCGGAGTGCTCCTAAAAAATCCAGTGGAGGTAACCGGTTGGTAATTTGCCCTTTCAGCTGAGGTTTTTGGGAGAAAGTTTGTCGACGACCCTCATGAGCCGGTGCATGCCTTCAGTGATCCTTTCCTCATCAGCGTTAGAAAAGTTGAGCCGGATAATATTGGTGCCTCCACCATCGACAAAAAATGGCATCCCGGGTAATACAGCAACTTTTTCCCGGATGCCCTCTTCAAAGACTTTCATCGCATGAAGACCTACGGGGAGTTCAGCGGTGAGAAACATCCCTCCTTCTGGCGTGGTATGAGAAAGGGATGGCATCAGTTCGTCGAGAAGATCGCACATCAGCCGGCACTGGTGCCTGTATACTGCTACGATCTTCCGGATATGGCTGTCGAGATCATTGGTTACAAGGTATCTATGGAGGATCTGCTGGCACAGAAAATTTGAATGAAGATCCGCTGCCTGTTTTGCTATGTTGAATTCCTTGAGGATTTCACCGGGAGCGTACAACCAACCGATCCGCATACCTGGCGCAGTGATCTTCGAGAACGATCCGGAGATCACCGCATTTTCCGCAAGAAAACGTTTTACCGGCAACCGGGGAGTCCCATCAAAGAAGAGTTCCCCGAAAGCATCATCTTCATAAAAAACTGTTTCTGTACCACTCAGTATTTCGGCAATCTCTTTGCGTCTTTCCTGAGAATACGTGCAGCCTGAAGGGTTCTGGCAATTAGGAATGCCGTAAAAAAACTTTACCGGCGTATCTTTTATCATTTTTCTAAAAGCAACCGGATCCGGCCCCTCAGAATCGAGTGGAACAGCTACAAAGTCTGGCTCGTAGAGAGAGAATGCCTCTATTGCCCCGAGATATCCCGGCCGTTCCATCCCTACCCGGTCACCGGGGTCAAGAAATATCTTGGCGAAGAGATCGAGGCACTGCTGGGAACCGTTGGTGATCTGGATTTCATCGGCAGTGGCCGGGATACCGAGCCGTGAGTGGTACCGATCTGCGATGTATTCCCGTAACGGCCGGTAGCCATCCGTCGTTGAATACTGCAATGCTGTTCGGGGATTGGTACTGAAAACGTCCTGAGCGGCGGATGAGAGCCCTTCTGTATCGATCAGCTCGGATGAGGGCAGTCCACCGGCAAATGAAATAATGGATGGATCCGAGGAGACCCTGAAGAGCTCCCCAAGGAACGATACCGGGGCATGTTGGATCCTTCGGGAAAAGGCAAACGTCATGGTTTTTTTCCGGAACCGGTGGGCGGATCGTACAAGTGTTGGCCGCTTCACGTACTAAAATGATATACACTGTTCGATCAGGCTGGTATACGAGAATTAGTGGAGGTATTTTACAATGCCTTTTCCACTTTGGGAAAAGACCGTTAAACCCAATGCTGGTATTTCAGCCATGGTAATTGTTCACTTACCGAATTTGGCGAAAACTCATAAAAAATAGTTATACATTTATGGGGGCAAAACCCCGTTAGTGCGCACAGGGTTTACGCAGTTTCGGCGACATCTATCCTGATAATCTCGGATGAAAGAGATGTGATCATGCGGTGCAGGTCGGCCTGCCAGACCTGTTGCACCTGACTGATCACCTCTCTAAGATGGGCGAGCGCTTCTCCCTTGTTCGCACCCTTGCAAACAGTCCCCGGGATCTCAACGCAGCGGGCGGTAAAACCGCCTTCGTCGTTGGGTTCGAAGACAATTGTGTATTGCATGATCTTATAGATTTTGTATGAGTGTATACAGCCTTTCCTGTCGGCAAAAGGTTCCGCAAATATTCTATTAGGAAACTGCGTCCCCTGTCTCGATTGGCCCGGTGTATTTCTTCTAAATACAGAAATTCAATGGTGTTACTCGGGCTATCATGGAAATAGGTGTTTACAGTCTCACGGGTAGATGTGTCCTACATATGCTACGGGGTCATTATCGGAAAAAACCAAGGTAATAATTTGGATAACACAAGGACAATCCTCTTCCACAGCCTATTCATGAGAGTGTGAAATCAGTCCTAAAATGGTGAAAACCGGTACGCTCCTTTGGGAACGAGGATTTCAAATTGTGCTCCAGCACCCGGTGTCCCATTTTCAGTGATATTTATGCCCGTGGTTGCAAGGATTTCCCGGATCAAAAACAAACCAAGTCCGGTATTACGACCGTAACCCCGAAGGAAGATCTTCTCTTTTTCTAAAGGCTGGATCCCAACACCATTATCGGTGTACGTCATCACAAGTCCATTTTCCGTTTCGGTCATGGTAAATGCAATCTTTGTCACGTGATCACCGTGCCGGAGGGAGTTTTCAATGAGATTATAATAGACCTTGCCTATAAGCGGGTCTGCGTAGATCGAGAATCCCTTTTTCCCGGAGTCCAGGGCTATTCCCTCAAGAGGCAGCTGTTGTGCCTCTTCAAGAATACCTCGGTATACATCAAACCAGCCGGCGTTTGCTCTTCCCAGGTCCTCATAATTCCGGGTAAATTCAATCTGCCGTTCTATCGTCTCACTGCAAGCCATCATTTTACTGATATAATTCTGCAGAACCTGATCATCTGGGAATTCACGTGTTACCAGTTGCAAGAATACAGACAACCCTGTCAGCTGGTTCCTTATATCGTGTCGGGTGATGATCGAAAGAATTGAAAGTTTTTTATTGGTTTTCAGGAGGGTTTCCTCAGCGAGCTTTCGATCGTTAATATCCAGATACATCGGAATGAAGTAAAGGGGGGTTCCATCATCTCCCCGGAGGAGACGGATAGACTGATGCACCCAGATCCTCTCTCCGTTTTTCCGAACCAGGTGCAGATCACGTTCATCTCCCTCCGCATCTCCGCTTTTGAGGGTTTCAGCACAAGTGACAACCTGACTTATTTCTTCTGGCACAAGTAACGAGGTAAACGATCGGGAAAGAAGTTCGTCCTGGGTGTATCCTGTTATAGTGCATAGGGCATTATTTACCCGGGTAAACCAGAGATTCGGTGAAAGGATTCCCGCTCCTACGGGTGACTGGTCAAAGGTTCTCCGCAGCTGCTCTTCGCGCTCCCGCAACTCATTTTCCACCTCATGACGTCTTTTTACCTCCGTTGAGAGATCGGTGGTTGTGGTGTAATAGTTATTGAGCGGAAAATAAGCAATGATGACTGCAAGACCGCTTGTAAAAAGACTGGTAATAAGGTTTGAACGCCAGTCAGGCGCGTAAGGATAGAGGAACTGGGCAGCAAATTCGAATGCTGTCATAGATGCAAAAGTAACGATGAAGATTAAAAAGAGCCTCTGATCAAACGGTGTCTGACTGGTCTCTTTTTTCATTACA
>CAYPEQ010000043.1:0-13790 GCA_964409915.1 uncultured Methanoregula sp.
TACAGATGTTGTCGACCGTGATCAGTGGAGCCTTCATAATTCCCTTGTACCTAATCTGGTAGTAGGGTCATATTACCTTTTATATGCTGCCCGCTGTGGTCACGATCGGGAAGTTGCACCTTGGGCAAGCATCGTCTTTATAATAATGTCCTTATAATAGGGAGCACATCTCTTACGTGACGGATGACATGATCGGCTGCGTCGAAAAGTTCTCCGGGACGATTTCCAGCCTGCTGCACAGTGAGAATGGCAGTATCAGCTTTTGTAAAAGCACCCAGATCATTTATGCCATCACCGACCATGACCACATGATCGTACTCGTTTTTTAAGTCCGAGATAATCTGTGCCTTGATAGTCGGCGTTGCCACACCGTAGACCCGATCACGGGGGATGCCGAGGTGATCCGCCATGATCTCCAGTTTTGTCGAACGGTCTCCCGAAGCGATAAACGTGGGAATCCCCATCCGGTGCAGGGCAGTGATTGTGTCTTTTGCTCCCTCAAAAGGCCAGCCTCCCGCAGTTACTGTAAATTCTATTGACCGGTGTGCCATATTGAGGATAGCCCCGCTGTTGAGCGTTAGCATGGTCTCGCACCTGCAGATGCCCCATACGTCCCGGATGCATTCCTGGAGATCTCCGACAAGCGCCCGTTTGTCTGCATACAGCATATCGCCGATCTCGTCTGCGGTTGTGATTTTTCGGGTGCAGCTGATGCCAAAGCCAACCTTGTTCTCTAAAAGGTACGCAGAGAGAAGCATATCCGGTGAGGCGGTGATAATATGTTTGGAATGGACCGGAATGATTATCAGGACGCGTTCCAGCGAAGCAAAAGTAAGCGTGGTGGTCTCTATCCCGGGCATAAGTACCTGCCTCGAGATGTCTTTTGCGACACGGTATGTGTTCAGAAGCGTCCCGGCACTATCAAAAACCACGGCTACGGTCATTGTTTCACCCGGTAATAAACTCTATGTAGGTTCCCCTCTTTATTGAAAGGTGATGCTGATGATCGTACCTGAAACTGCGGACAAGATAAAGAGCATGGAGATCCGGGGAGCAGGAAGAATTGCACGTGCGGTTGCCGAAGCCCTCCGGGATCATGCACTTTCCCTGCAGGTTTCGGCTCTTGATGTGTTCCGGCAGGAAATGGAACAAACCGCGGCCCTCCTACTTGCAACCCGGCCAACTGCCGTTTCCCTGCCAAATGCAGTCCATATGGTCATGGCCGGTCTTAATCACACAAAGACCATCGAAGAAGCAAAGGCCGGTGTAGTCCGATGTGCCGATGAATTCATCCGGTCATCGCAGCATGCGGTAGAACAGATCGGACAATTTGGGGCCAGCCACATACGCGATGGTGATACAATCCTCACTCATTGCAACTCTGAGGTTGCACTCGGGTGCATTATCGAGGCCCATCGTCAGGGAAAAAAGATCGAGGTTTTTGCTACGGAAGTGCGGCCAAGAAACCAGGGGCTTATCACAATCCGGACATTAAACGATGCAGGGATAAAAACAAATTTTATCGTGGATTCTGCGGTCAGATCGTTCATTAATGATGTAGATCTTGTTATTGTCGGTGCTGATGCAGTGACTGTAAACGGCGCGGTAGTTAATAAGATCGGGACGGCGCAGGTTGCCCATTCTGCCCGCGAGGCGCGGGTAAACCTGATGGTAGCTGCTGAGACCTACAAATTTGCCCCTCGTACAATCCTTGGCGAGTTCATCCGGATCGAAGAAAGGGCAGGAAATGAAGTTCTCCCCGATGAGATCGCCCGGACCCTTCCTTATGTTACCGTAAGGAACCCGGCTTTTGATGTTACTCCATCAGAATATATCGACCTTATCGTCACAGAAAAGGGTGCAATACCTCCCCAGATGGCCTATGTCATTATACGGGATTATCTTGGATGGGGTATCGATGAATTTCATCTGGCGTTTGGGTCTGCCGGACTCAATGGAGAGTGAGTCGGAAAACCCCGTTGCATTGGGGCAGCAGAGCGATGTTTTATTGAAGAACACGCCTCAGGAATAATTCAACCGGCAATCCGGCGTTTTGTGCGTAGAGAATACGTTGGGCTGTCAGGGGCACCATAATGGAGATACCCTTTACTAAATTACACGGGAACGGTAACGATTTCGTCCTCATTGATGAGTACGAGGAAACGGTCATACCCGATGACCTGAAGGCGCATTTCGCTGCACTTTACTGCGACCGGAGATTCGGGATCGGTGCTGACGGAATTCTCTATCTTTTAAAGTCGGCTGATAACGATGTCAGGATGCGGATTTTCCAGCCGGACGAAAGTGAGGCCGAGATGTGCGGTAACGGCGTCCGGTGCCTTGCCAAGTACGCGCATGATGCGGGGTACGTTGGGGAAATCTTTACGGTTGAAACCGCCGCAGGGCCGGTCGGGGTTACGGTCAGATCCATGGATGAGGAATTTACTGCGATCATAAGTATGCCCACACCCGGATTCGACCGCCCGGTCATACCGGCGTCCGGGAACGGTGAATATCACGAACGTATCGAAAACTTCGAAGTGTTTGCGGTAAATACCGGGGTGCCTCATGCAGTAATCCTTGTCGATGCAGTCGACACCGTGGACATTGCTGCAGCAGCCCCGGTAATCCGGCATCATGCCTCTTTTCCCGAGGGTGCAAATGTGAACTTTGTGGAAAAGACCGGTGATGATTCCCTGAAAATACGGACATTCGAACGCGGTGTTGAAGAGGAGACTCTTTCCTGTGGGACCGGAGCAACCGCATCAGCAGCGGTCGTGCGCCGGCTTGGCTACATGGGTGATACAATCCATGTTGAAACGAGAGGAGGCCCTCTTACGATCCATTTCAAAGATGGGGTAAAGATGGAAGGCCCGGCAGTTACCGTTTACACGGGATTTATCAGCTACTAAATTCTATTTTTTGCCGGATTTTCCTGGAACCGAGGTTCTTTGTCAGGAAGCGGAGCGTTTCTGCTCAGTGATATCTTCAACAAGGGCGAGTGTCGAAACGATATTTCCCTCTTGGTCTCTGAGCGGGCTGACGGTTAATGCTCCCCACATCTCGCTACCATCCTTCCTGATATATCGCTTATCCGTTCGGTAACGGGGTATAGTGCCGGCATAAAGCTTCCTGATCTCGGCGAGATCCGTGTTTACGTGTCCCGGGGGGGTTATATCTGCAAAGGTTTTTGTTTGGAGTTCCTCGGCCGTGTAACCCAGCATATCGCAGAACAACTTGTTTGCCAACATAAATCGCAAATCGCTGCCAAGTATCGCCATGCCCAGTGGCCCATCCTCGAACACTTTACGGAACCGTTCCTCTGTCTCCCGCAGCGCCTCTTCTGTATGTTTACGTTCGGTGATATCCCGGCCTTCGGCGATAAGGAGCCGGACGTTTCCGTCGGAATCGTATACCGGTTTTATGGAGAAGTCGACAATCATCGTTTTATCTCCGGATCCCTGCAGCTCTACTTCATACCTGACGAATGCACCCTTAGCTGCTTCAGCGATAGCGTTCTGAAGCTGCTGCATCCGCTCCACTCTCCACCAACCCGTATCCCAGAAGGGTCGGTTGATGACATCTTCTCGTCTGCGCTCTAGGAAATTAAGAGCTGTTCTGTTGACGTCTATGAGAATCCCCTCTGACGTCATCATTCCGGTGAACTGGAAAGTACTATCAAAAACAGCCCGGAGCTTTTCCCCACTTTCCTTCAGTGCCTCATCGATGCGCCTTTGTTCTGTGATATCACGTATGGAGCCCATACTTGCCGGCGCTCCTTCATATGATATAACTCCAGCATCCAGAGACGCCAAAATTCGGGTAACTCCATCGCGTTTCAGTAGTCTGCACTCATAGGTTTCGACAGGATGACCCTGCTGCCGGAGATGGCCACGATCGAGTACGAAATCCAGATCTTCCGGCGCGATAAAATCTGAAAAATCACGCATGACAAAATCTCCCGGTACACCCCCCAGAATCCTGGCAAATGCCGAGTTCACGTAACGGATCAGCCTCCCCTGGATGATGAATACGCCACTCTGGCTGTGCTCGATCAGGTTTCGGTATTTCTCTTCTGATTGGCGCAGCTTTTCCATCAGCTCCTTGCGTCGTGTGATATCACGGAATACTACCTGAACAGCTGATTCACCATTATCGATGAAACTGGTGGCAACCACTTCCACATCAATGGGCATTCCATCAATTTTTAAAAATTTTTCTTCGGCCACATCAACGGCAGTCAACTCTTCGGTGGTAGTCATCACTTTTATCCGTTCCCGGGCAAAAGCCTGGTAATCCGGATGCACAAAGTCAAAAATATTTTTCCCGACAAGATCTTCCGGGGACGATGTGCCAAGGAGGTTGGCAGCAGCCCGGTTTGCAAGGGAAATTATTCCCTTTCTATGGATTACAATTGCATCAAAAGAACGCCAGATGAGCCGTCTGTACCGTTCTTCACTACTTCTCAACGTCTCTTCTGACTTTTTCCTTTCTGTAATGTCACGGGAGACACCAAGAACGGCTTGCACCGATCCGTCAGGATCTTTGAGCGGGACAAGAGCATGATCAAACCACCGTATTTCACCGTCCTTCAGCAACGGTCCTTCGCTGTGGGCAGATCTACCATCAGTAAAAATTTGCCGCAATATCCTACCCTGGCGTCGGTCGATTTCCGGAGGGAACAGCGTTGACCGACTTTTTCCAATAACGTTTGCAGGAGTCGTTCCGAGAAACCCCGCAGAATAGCTATTGATATACTGGACTTGGTCATCGCGGCCGATGAGAAAGATCAGGTCGTTGGAAATCTCTGCGAGAATGCGGTAGCGTTCTTCGCTTTCGCGTAGTAGCTTGTCAGCCCTCTTCCTGCCCGTGATATCTTCAAGGATAACTGAGACTCCCTTCTGCCCATGGTCAAGTGCCGTTGGGGCGACACGACTTGAAAAGGTAATTCCCCCTTTAACCGGACCTATTTCACCCTGCCACTCGGTACCGTCCAGTCCCGCTTTCACCCGGGCTAAAAATTCAGGAAAAAAATCGTCAAATGCCGTCACTAGTGGTGTAAACTCGATATTTTTACCCATGAGCTCGTTAACCGGGGTAGCAAGGAAATGGGCGAATGCGTCGTTGATAAAGACGATCCTGGTACTGTTGTCAAGCTGCAGGATGAGCTCAGACGAGATGGAAAGGACAGCAGATACCGGTACACGATTGGCGAGTGCATAAATCTTGGCCATACCGAAATGGCGCATCTCCACTTGTCCGGAGATAAGCATTTTTTCGAGGTGTCTTCCGGCAGTGTTCCTGTTAATGTGGACCTCCCGGACGATTTCGGTGATACTCAGACCCTGTGGGTTTTTTCTGAGGACCTCCTTAATCTGTGCGGCTGTCTGCTGGCTCAATACCATTATTGCAATAAATCAACATTTAAGCTATTAAAAACTCAGCAATTTAAGGTCGGATATAAAAAGGGAATGGTATTATTGAAGGGGCCAACTATTCTCGTGTCCTAATGCCGTCCTGCACCAGCTCGAAATCAAACCATGCCCCTTCGGGGCGCGACCGGTGCTTGACAAGGGTTGCCCGCCGCCATCCGGTACCTTCGAGTCTGTCCAGCCGGACGATAGCCTTTGATATATGCTCGAGTGATGTCCCGCCGAGTCCGGCAAACGTGTTCCTCGTAGTATCCATGTAGACCTGATTGGTTATGAGCACAGCCGGCTCGTACCTTTTTGCATATCCGAGGAGCTGGAGCATCTGCCGGGTAAGCATCTGCATGGCGTCACGGCCCTTCTCCAAATCGGTCCGGTAGAGTGCGGTTGCTGAGTCAAGTACTATAAGACTGGGCTGGTGCTGCCGGAGGATTTTATCGGCTTCAACAATCATGTTACCCTGCTGTTCAAAGTCTATCGGTTCGAAGAGGAAAAGTCGATCCGCAATCGCCGCGGAATCGTTACCCGCGATCTGCCGGAACCGCTCAGTTGAGAAACCCTCGGAATCAATGAATATTACTGATTCCCCTGATCTCAGGCAGGAGACAGCGGCGATCATGCACAGGGTGCTTTTGCCGCTCGCCGGACCACCGAAAATCTGGGTAATGGTACGTAATTCAAGTCCTCCGCCAAGCAGCCGGTCAAGGGCCGGATTTCCACTGCTGCGTCGGTCGGCCTTCATTTGCCACCTGGAACTTCCCGGTCCTTCTGTTCACCGATTAACTTCGCAGCAGTAGCCTGTGCGGCGAAGATAACGTCACGCACCGGCACTCCCAGCTCTTCTGCAATATGGCACGCAGCATCAAATTCCGGCTTGCACGTATATATTTTCCCATCCATCCATCCACATTTCACCGGGAGACGTTTATCATGTCCGCCTATAACCATGTTTACCTCTGTGAAAGTCCGGTCTGCGGTAAAGCGGTGGATGGCAGGAATGCACCGGACTCCTAGCGTCCCCAATTCGCGTGCCATAAGCCGGGCAAAACTCGCGGATATTGTTTGTTGTACTATGACCGTCACCAGATATCCCGGCCGCCCTTTTTTCATGAGAATGGGTGTTGCGCTTGCGTCCCGGGCCCCGGCAGCCATGAAGCGTGCCAGCGCTTCCCCGATTACCTCCCCGCTGACGTCATCAACATTCGTTTCAAGGATATCTACAATATCTTGGGGCATAGCTGAAATGGCCCCAGCTGTCTCCACCACCATTGCCCGAAGGACATTCGGTGTGTGCTGGGGGTTCCTGCTCCCGGCACCGTAACCGGAGGTGAGGATTGTATATGCTCCAAGGTTAGAAGGTGTCACGGTGGCAAATTCGGCAAGAAGGGCGGCACCGGTTGGAGTGCAGAGCTCGGCATCATCACCCCCATTAAGGGTTGAGAGTCCGGACCCCGTGAGGATTGCAATCGTTGCAGGAGCCGGAACCGGGAAGCATCCGTGCGAACCTGTTGCTGTACCGGACCCTAGAGCAATTGGCAGCACAACAACACCATCTACACTAAGCAACGAGAGTGCGGTACATGCACCAATAACGTCCGCGATAGCATCGTCTGCACCGACCTCATGAAAATGAACATGTTCCCCATGTATCATTTCTTCTGCCGCGTTGAGCCGTAGAAAAACCCGTCGTGCCATGGCAAGTGCATCTTCCGGAACGTGCAAAGCCGCGGCTTCCAGTCGTTTTTCCACTTCAGCCAATGTCCGGTGTTCCGGAGTGGCATGGGTATGAACCTTCACTGCTCGTATTCCGGCTCTTTCTACTACTTCCACGGTTGGATCTGACACTATAGACCGCATCGCGGCAACAACCCGCTCCCGGTCCGCTCCGCAGGCGATAAGGGCGGCAGTGATCATATCGCCTGCTGCGCCATGGAACGGATCAAAAACAAGAATTCGCATTTACAGTACCTATAAATCCCTGCGTATATGACCTTTAAGGTAATGCCCGAAGTGCAATTGAAGGTCGACTCAGCTTATCCCGGTGATCAAGGCGGGGGGAAAGCGAGGCTCGATCCTGAAACCATGCTCCTTCTGAAGATTTCACCAGGGGATCTCGTGGTAATTGAAGGAAAACGCCGGACCGTGGCAAAGGTCTGGCGTTCCCTGGTTGAGGACTGGAACCAGAGGAAGATCCGGATCGACAATTTTACTCGTCTTAATGCCGGTGTGAGTATAGGGGATGCCGTCAAAGTATCGACACTCTCTGAGGAAATTGAAGCTAAGCGTGTCGTGCTAGCCCCTCCAGAAGACCTGCCAAAAAAGATGCCGATTGCAAATAATCCTCATGTTATTAATGGTCTTCTCGATTTCCCTGTAGTGAAAAATGACTCAATACCGATTATGCTTGGTATGCCATTTGTCCAGCCTCAGATTGTCGCGTTCAAGGTAGTTGAGATCGAGCCGGAAGAGGCTGTGATCATCACCAAAAACACGTCTGTCGAATTCTCAGATAAGCCGGCAGCGGGATTCGAAGGACTCAAAAGGTTCTCGTATGAGGATATCGGAGGCTTAAAAGACGAGCTCCAGAGACTTCGCGAGACCATCGAACTCCCTTTGAGGCACCCGGAGCTCTTCCAGAAACTCGGGATTGAACCGCCAAAAGGTGTGCTGCTCTATGGTCCGCCGGGGACAGGAAAGACCCTTATCGCAAAAGCGGTGGCAAGCGAGAGCGGGGCGCACTTCATTTCGATTGCCGGCCCCGAAGTCATCTCAAAATATTACGGAGAGAGCGAACAACGCCTGCGTGAGGTCTTTGAAGAAGCTCGGGAAAATGCGCCTTCAATTATCTTCATCGATGAACTGGATTCAATTGCACCCCGGCGTGAGGAAGTGACCGGAGAAGTTGAGCGCCGCGTCGTCGCTCAGCTCCTTACTATGATGGACGGTCTTGAGGAACGGGGGCAGGTCGTTGTGATCGGCGCGACAAACCGGGTCGACGCGATAGACGCAGCCCTTCGCCGGCCTGGCAGGTTCGACCGCGAGATCGAGATCGGTGTCCCCAGCGAACCCGACCGGATCGAGATCCTGAAGATCCACACCCGGGGCATGCCGCTTGCCGAAGACGTAAGTCTCGAATCACTCTCCCAGCAGACCCACGGGTTCGTCGGAGCCGATCTTGCAGCGCTTGCCAGGGAAGCAGCTATACGAGCCCTGCGCCGTTACCTCCCGGATCTCGATCTCGATAAGGCAGAAATCGATCAAGAAACGCTTGACAAGCTGCGGGTGTTTGCGAGTGATTTCAGGAGTGCCCAGCGTGATGTGGGCCCGAGCGCAATGCGCGAAGTGATGCTTGAGGTCTCCCATGTGAAATGGTCCACGGTTGGAGGCCTTGATGCGGCCAAGACTGAAGTCCGTGAAGCGGTCGAATACCCCTTAACGCACCGTGACCGGTTTGACGATCTTGGCATCGAACCCCCCCGGGGCGTGCTGCTCTACGGCCCTCCGGGAACAGGAAAAACGCTTATCGCAAAGGCTGTCGCAAGCGAGAGCGGCGCCAACTTTATCCCGGTACGGGGGCCGCAGCTCCTCTCCAAGTGGGTGGGTGAGAGTGAACGTGCGGTGCGCGAGATTTTCCGGAAGGCCCGGCAGGTTTCACCTTCGATTATCTTCTTTGATGAGATCGATGCCCTTGCCCCGGCACGGGGGACTTCGAGCGATTCCCATGTGATCGATAATGTGCTCAACCAGATCTTAACCGAGATGGATGGCCTTGAAGAGCTCAAAGATGTCGTTGTCATGGGTGCAACCAACCGCCCGGACATTGTGGATCCAGCGCTTCTGCGGGCAGGCCGGTTCGACCGGCTCGTTTATATTGGCGAACCGACCCTTGCAGACCGTACAAAGATTATCGGTATTCATACTGCCTATATGCCACTCGAAGGCTCCAATCTTGAAGAAATTGTCGGATTAACCGCCGGGTATACTGAGGAAATGCTTGGGGAACTTGTTGAGAAGCTCGGCAAGGATTCCACTGTAACGCCAGCGACCGTGAAGGCCGTCATAGTACCGGCAAAAGAAGAAAGCACCGGGATTTCCAAGGGTGCGAGGCGGCGACGCCTTGTTGAGATTATGCACGAGAAAAATCTCTTATTCGAGGACCCGGCCCGGGACGCCCTGGTCATCTCTCTGGCGCAGATAACCGAGGGATTTGTTGGTGCGGATCTTGAATCACTCTGCCGTGAGGCCGGAATGCTTGCCCTTCGGGAACAGGGTACTGTCGTAACTCAGAAGCATTTTGAAGAGGCACAAAAGAAGGTTCACCCGACAATGAACGACAATCTGCGGGATTACTATAGCAAGATCCAGCAGCATTTCAAAGGTGGTCTTCCAGCAAAGGTCCAGCCGCCGGAATACCAGTAATTTAAACTATTTTTTCTGATAATGGCCCGGGATATTCCGGAAAAAAAGAGTGCCTGCCCGGCAGATTATTCATTTACCCGACGCTCGTTGATTTTTGCAGCCATGATAAAATCGTTGAGGGTAAGCCCGCCGGCAGGGTACGAATAATAGCCTACTTCAACGTACCTGCCCTCCCGCATGGCAAGATCGGGGATATGCCCCTCTTCCGTGGACATAGTCAGCACATCGTTGAGGAATGCAATGGACTGATCGCTTTTTTCGAAGGTAAACGTCCGGGTCAGATGGCCGTTTTCAAGCGACCAACCGGGAACCTCCTTCAAGAGTTCAACGGTATCCTTACGGGTAATGGGTGGTGAGCCGGGTTTATAGGCCGAGCATTTTTTCTCCGCGAGTTCCATGCGTATGTGTCCGCCCCGCAACCAAAAAAGGTTTTTCTCACCAAATCGATTTCTTTCCTTCAACTTCAGCCGCAAAAAATTAATCCTGCAAGGATCCCACTTTCCCGACAATCCTAACCTGCCCGGGTGCTGTCCGTAAAGACCTTAACACGCCCGGCACAATGAAGTACTACGAACAGGACGTCGGTTTTTTCTACCCTGCATGAGTCTTTGCAGGCCGTTCTTTCCGAGCGGTTGGGCTGGTACGAGCTCCGCGAGGTGCAGGAGCAGGCGTTTAAGGCAATCCGCGGAGGAAGCGATGTACTGATTATTGCCCCCACCGCCGGGGGAAAATCCGAAGCCGCACTGATCCCGGTGCTTGACACTATCTTAAAATCCGGCATAAAAGGAGTTGCCTGCATCTATCTCTCTCCATTAAAGGCACTCATAAATGACCAGGAAGAACGGATTGCTACATTCTGCCGGCCCACCGGGCTCTCCCTTTCCAAGTGGCACGGCGATGTCTCTAAGGGTGACCGGGGATGGAAACCGGATGAAGCGCCACAGTTCCTCCTCATTACCCCGGAATCACTCGAGGTTATACTGCACGAAAAAGGGTATGCCGCCGCCCTTGCAAACGTGCGATATGTCATTGTTGACGAACTGCATGCATTTGTTGAATCAGAGCGGGGTGTGCATCTCAGGATCCTGCTTGACCGGCTTGACCAGATTACCGGGTTTGCCGTCCAACGTATCGGTCTTTCGGCGACCATAGGGAACCCGGATGAAGTGCTCTTCTGGTTCTCCGGTGGGAGGCGCAGCCGTCAACTGGTTGCTATACCCTCGCCGGCAGCCGAAAAAAAATTCAAGTTTGTGATTGAACTCGACCCGGATCGCCGGATCACTGCCCTTGCCGGGCTTGTTACCGGAAAAAAAACGCTTGTTTTTGTCAACAGTCGCACTATGGCAGAGCAGATTCTCCAGGGAGCAGCCGGCCGGATAAAAAACCTGCATATCCACCATTCATCGGTCGCTCCCGCAAAGAAAAAGGAAGCCGAGGAGGCGTTCCACGGCAGTGAAGGTGCCTGCATCATCTGCACAAGTACCCTTGAACTGGGTATAGATATCGGGGATCTGGATATCGTGGTTCAGGTGGGCCCCCCGGATTCGGTGTCTTCGTTTTTACAGCGGATGGGCCGGAGCGGCCGCAGGGATCAGGCTGCATTTGTTGCATGGCTCCTATCCGATCCCGGAGAACTTCTTTCCTGCTGTGCAGTGATTGAATGCGCCAAAGACAAGATAACAGAACCCCTCAGGCCCCCGGAAAAACCCTGGAACGTTCTTATCCAGCAGATCTTTCTCACTGTTTTTTCAGCATCACGGGTCGGCCGGGGGATATTAGTCCGCAACCTTCTGTCGTTCTTTGTTTTCTCCCTCTTTTCGGCCGAGGATATTGAACGTGTTCTCGCACATCTGGTTTCTGAAGGATATCTTTTGATCGATGGCGAGATCTTCATGCTTGGGCCATCATCCGAGAAGGTATTCGGACGATCAAATTACCGGGATCTGTATTCGGTTATCCAGGGAGGAGATGAATACCGTGCGGTGACACCAGATGGGGAAGTTATCGGAAGCCTTGATGCCCGGTTTGCGCACCGTATAGATCCTGGCGATTTCTCTCTTGGGGGGACAACATGGTCTGTTGTCAAGTGCGACGAAAGCCACAATCTTGTCGTGGTGGTTCCTGGTGGGGACGTTAAAGGTAAATCCCGAGTTTTCCGGTCTTCGGGTGGAGAAGCGGCACTTTCCCCGGTAATCTGCAATGCCGTCCAACGAATTGTCGCAAGAGGAGAAACTGTCCTGCCCCTTGGCACATCCGACACAGAAACACTCCGTGAAGCAATCAGCAATTTCCCGACCGGTATAAAAGAGCGTGGCATATTTGTGCGAGTGGAACGAGGAAACGCCGGCAGGGAAGTTGTTGTATATTCCTTTTTTGGCCGCCGGTTCAACCGGGTGCTGGCATTACTCCTCAAAGGATATCTTTGCCGGGTTCAGGTCAGGTATGATGATGAACGGGTCCGCGTAACCCGGGCTGGAAAAACCGGAGCAGCAGAACGGGTTGTAGAATGTATCAGGGCCATACCGGAGCTTTCCCCTGAAGAGATTGCGGCATACCTCCCCCTTCCTCCGCCGGATCCCTGGAAGTTTGCATCGATGCTCCCACTCCCGGTCTTCCGGGATATGGTGCACATCGAGTATTACCACAGTAAAGAGGTAATCCGGATCCTTGCGCGAGTTCCGGTTACAATATTACCCGATGAAGAATCTGGTCCTCCTGCTGGTCCGGAGGATTGAGGAGCCCGGCCGGAATGTTCAATGAGCCGGATGATCCCGGATCAGCTTTAAGGAAGCGTAATGGCACATTATTATGAAATATAGTGGTGATAGGAGATCCTGATGAAATACCTGCTTTCACTTTTAACTCTTATTGTTGTCTTTCTTTTTATGGCAGGCTGTGCCCAAACCGTACAGAATGGACAACCAGTAGTAACTGAGACATCAGCACCTCCGGTTACCTATACTACTGCCCCAGCTACCCTTCCTGTGATTATGACAACAGGACCGATATATGGGAATGTTGTTGCGATCCAGAAAATGGCATTTGTTCCGGCACAGATCACTATAAGCACTGGCACAATGGCGCGTTGGGTTAACAAGGATACCGTTGCGCACGCTGTCGCTTTTCTCCCGGCCTACAAAATTGATTCAATCGTTTTATCACCAGGCCAGGCATTTACCGTGAAATTTGACCACACCGGCGTCTACAACTACTCTGATAGCAGGTACCCGAATATGCAGGGTGCGGTCATAGTGGTCTAGCTAGGTCACTTACAGGATGATGACACAACCCCGGTATAGATCAAGAGATCGGTGTCCCGGATGCGATCATAAAAACAACATATATTCAATTAAATGCCGGCAAGGCGACGAAGCAAAGCGCCCACGATGATGCCGAACATTGAGGAAGAAGCCGACAACATTCCGAGAAGGATGTAGCCCGCAACGACTCCGATTTTAAGGGGCGTATAGGTACGGTTGATGTTTAAGCGTCGTACTACGCGAAAGGATCTGGCATCAGCGGTAATCTTCGGTTTGTTCTTTTTGATCCGGAACATGGTCGTTTACCCCCGGGTTATGTAATGTGACACCCGACGCAGCCATCTTCAGGTATCCTAAGGTATGTTATATTATGAACAGGTAATATTTAAAATATTCTTTTTTAAAAAAAAGGAAAATATCTGAGAATTTTAGATTTAATTCAAAAAGGGCTTTAAATAATCGAAATTTTGAAAAATCTACGAGGTAATTCTTCCAAAAGGTAGCGGATGAAGGGATTCTGTAAGATACCTATACCAAGCCAAGGATGGGGTGTTTCATTCCTGTCGTAACATTACCCTGTAGGGAGTATCTCCCTTAAAGAAAAGAAAAATTAACGTGTCGTATTTAGACGCCGAGGGGGAGATTTGAACTCCCGAGGCGCGAAGCGCCAGTAGCTTTCGAG
>CAYPEQ010000044.1:0-13380 GCA_964409915.1 uncultured Methanoregula sp.
TTGTATCAAAATATAATAGTCTCCAGCTGGGAGACTGCTGACGTCCCAACTATAAGTCTGAGTCCAATTTCCTGGATTGACGGGAGGCTCCTGGTACAGGAATTTCTCAGTGGGGTTGGCTGCAGAATAATAATATAGGGTCTCAGTGGCATATTGGCTGCCCGGGTAAGTGATATTCCACTGGAGTGGCACGACATTTGTTATTGTATTATTCTGTAATGCCTGGAGATTGGTGATACTGATTGTTGGCATATTAAATCCGGTGTTGGAGTAATTTTCCACTCCGTTGATCTGATTTCCAGAATCAATGATCTCGGATTCTCCAGTGCCAAAGGTGAGGGACGACTGGTTTCCAACGGCACTAACTGTACCTGGCACGAGGAGCTGCATTTCGAATGTCGTACTCCATGTTTGCCCGACTGTCATCTGTCCGATATTGAACGTCAGTGTCTGGTTATTGAGCCACTCACTGGTCTGATTAACGACGGTTGTATGCCCGTTTTGATCCGTGATCTGAGTTGACGTAGTGTTATCAAATATATAATTGAATACTTGTCGTCCATTGTACCCGGTTGTAGCATTGTTGTAAGTCACATAGACGTTCTGCAGGTTAATTGCCATAGTGGTGTTTACACCTGCCAATACCTGGATCGATCCCTCGATCTGTTGGAAGATCGAACTCATCTGTGTCGGGGTAGGCGCAAAATAGTATCCTCCCGGTGATGGTAACTGGGTGAAAAAGGCAGTGTCTTCCTCTGGGTTACCATACATATCTGGTGTCTGGAAACCAATCGCGTAGATAGTGATATTCTCACTTTTAGCAAGAGTCGCTTGAGCAATGGCAGCATTTTTCCCAAAATCACTCTCATCACTGTAACCAAGGTTACTCCGGGGATACCAGTCGGATGGCCAGTATGATTCCGTTGAGTTGGGTGAGATGGGAGCCATCATGTTGATGCCGTCCCCCATTATAATTATCGATTGATTGTGAGTGGGATTCCCGCCAATCTTGAGTTCGTTCATGGCAGCATTTATACCTGCGGCATAATCCGTCCCGCCGAAGGAATAGTAACTATTTACCGTACTGATAAGATTATTTCGGTTTGTTGGATATTGACTTCCGGCATTCATTATAGGAGCCGTGATATTTGCATCGGAATTTGGATTCAGGTAGACGTCTCCCTTAGGATCTGAGGCATTCGAACACAATTGCCCGCTTCCCACTCCCAATGTAAAGCAATCTTTCATATTTGAATAGATTCCCGGATTTGACGTGTCCCAGTCGGCAGGATTGACCATATCATAATCCCACTTGGTACCGTATGGGTTGAAGAGCTTTGAGCTGTTGTTGGCTACCTGTTGGTTCCACAGGTTGATGGTATCGTTGGATGCATAAGGGGGGGAACAATCCTTGTAATTGTCGCTGGGACAATTTATATTTCCCGGGACAGGGTAATTCCCGAAGTTTACAAGGCCAATATACGTGTCGTTAGTAGCATTATTTATGAATGCTTTCTCTGCCGGAATGGTCTGGTCCAACAACTGCGGCCCTCCTACACCCCCGGCAAGATCGGTAACGATCACAACGTCAGCAGGGTGTCCAGTCAAGTTGAATCCGTCTGCTGAAAGACTTATCGTGACGTAGAATGTCCCGTTTACGGGAACAGTCGAGGATCCTGTTGATGAAGTTATTGTGGTCAGTTCGCTCAGATAAGGATAATTTTTCCAGGTCATCTGGAGTGGCTGCTGGACTGCTCCCCAATTTGCCGTTACTACAACCGAACCTGTGTCCGTTGGATCGTAGGTCACATTGGATTTATTCGTGTCAAACTTTCCCGGCTGGAACAGAACAATGGCATTACCGTTACCATCCGTTACAGCAGTAGTATTCAAAAGATGTGGGCCGGCAATTACACAGTTTGGATAGGTATACGATGGTGTTCCGATGCTAAATGTTACGGTTTGGTTGGACACCGGGTTTCCCATGATATCCGTTACTGTGGCGGTTAGGATTGCCGTTTGATTGGGTTTAGCATCGAGACTTGGCATTACTTGAGGTGTTGCCGAGAATTTCATGTTCACCGGGGAGGTACTGTAGAATTGAACCGTTTGGGAGGTCGTGGTCGAAGTGTTGGAAATTGCGGTTCCCGTTAAGGTGACATACCCCGCTCCACTATGCGGGCCATACGTGAAAATTACCTGGCCGTAGGTATTAGTAGTCATATTTTCTATTGGATCTCCGGGATAGTTCGATTGCACCTCAACACCTTGGTTTTGAGTTGGGTTCCCGTATTTGTCGTACAGCGTATCGGTGACGGAAAATATATGATCCGGTTGATTGTCTGCCGGCTCGATCAATGTGGACGGTGAAATCGTCTCTACTATGGAACAAGGCGTCCCATCGCCGATACCCCAAATATACTGTTGAATACCATCCGGGAGACCGACATTTTGAAAGGTGTTAAGTACGATCTCATTACCATATGGCACAGTATCTGTGATGACACTGAGAGAAATATTCCCGTTTGCGTCAAGCGACGGAGTACAAGATGGAGTGTGAATACCGCTGATGTTAAATGCCGCTATACCATCGTCGCTTGCAGATATCCAGAGTGATATTGTGTGGGGATCGGCCGGGTTACGATTGTCTATGGGGTTGCCATATTGGTCGGTAAAGCTGATGTTGAAAGGGGTTTCCGAACCTACGGTTACTGAATTCTGGAAATAAAAGGCTGCGTTTTGTGCAACGTCGTGATCGATATTTTGGGTAAGAACTTTAGTAACAGTGATGATATTCCCGTTATTATTGAAGGTTATTGTCGCCGTGATATTTACTGCACCGGTCTTTGTGCCCGCACTAAAAGTTCCATTCATCATCCCATTCCCATCGGTAACGCCACTGCTCACTGGAAGCGTACCCAACAGAGTCGAGTTAAGCGCCAAGGTGACCGTTGCACCGGGCACTGGATGGTTGCTTGTCGAATTATATGCGTAGACCGTAATAATTGCTTGGTGGGCCACTACGACAAAGTTGTTTACTGTATTGCTCGAAATTGTGGAATTCTGATCCGGAATTAATGTGGCATTGCTGGCCCCTGCCAACAAAAGCAAAACAGCTATTGCGATCAAAATACGATAAACCCGCATACTTCGTCCCTATTGTTTAGGTATTAACACTTGTATTATATATATGTATTTATTTCTAAATATCAAAAAATATCGTCCGAAACAGAAAAATATTGAGAATTCTGGGGTTTTTCCTATAATATTTGACGTTGGGAGTGCAATTCACTTGGATTTATGCCCTCATATTGATATTTCAACACGAAATATTTTAATAAAAGAATTAATGGATGTTATTTTTTCCGGGATATCAGAAGGTTATATTTCATCGATCGCCACTTCGTACTGATAGATTACAACGGTCACTCCTGAAGCCGGGATTTGCTGCGGCGCCTGAGGTCCGAGCCATTCGTATACGCCCGGGGGTCCTGTAGGTACCATATTGAGAGAACCCGTGAAATAATTGCCCCATGCCGCGGAATAATTTGCGTCGTTACTGGGTAGGTATTGTACTAAAAGAGCGTCATTCGGCCCTAATTGATATTGGGTATAGTTAGTCAGCATAAGATCCATTTTCACCGTACCAACACCCTCTTGGGACATGACACTTGTCGAGGGTGTTACAAATCCAATAAGGTAGATAACAGCAGTATTGGTCTGGGTGTCATAGTACCACCGGGGTGTGGCAAGCATAGAGGATCCACTTTCAGCAAGCATACGTTTGACGACTGCCCCGTTTTCAAGTGACAAACCGGTTTGTTCACTTGTTGATTCATACCGGAGGTCACCGGTAGTAACATATACGGGGGTGGGAAAACCGGTATTTGTGTTCACATTATACCCGTTCTGATTATAAATCGTAAAATTCGACTGGGTAGCATTATTATATGTCATATTATAGACTGTGAGCGCACCACCGCCCACATTCAGTGACGTCTCCGTGTAGGGTACTGTTTTGTAAGCGATACTCTTAAGATCGTTTTGCAAAACGATCATATTCTTTTCCATAATCTGTTCGTTTGAGCTGGACTGCTGTTGCACAAGCATCGGATACCCATAGAGGGTCACCAGACCGATCCCGGCGATAATTATACCGAAAATTATGATGAATCCAATCGCTTCGGATACTGCACTGTCCTTTCCGTGTGCTCTTTGCTTTTCTGTTTGCATCGTTTTAGAATCCCGCTGAGTCATAACTTATCTGCTGTATTCCGCTTCCTGTTGTGTTCCCTGTTACATTCCGCGTTGAGCTTATACCCGCAATACTGATATTGCTCATAATGTTTCCCTGGTAGACCCTGACGCCTTGATCTGCTTCTGTAGCCCCTGTATAAATATTGACAAAATAGTCTTGTCCCGCTACTTCGTCAGGAAGGGTAAATGATGAAGTAATATTCCCGGTTGTCGGTGCAATGGCGTACACGTCCACAATTCGCGTCGATATCCCGTTTCCGATATCCGTAAATGCGTTGTATTGCAGTGTTTCCGCCGGGCCTTGCATGAAGTTTGAGTTTACCTCCAATAAAACGACAACAAAGAGAATCACCATGATCGTCGTTATCATGACGTACTCGATGAGGGTACTTACACCATTTTCTGCATGGTTTTTACGGCGAGACCCAGGTTTCATTGTACGAAGTCACCCCGTTGTTGTAGTGGATACTGAGCCAGAGTGGGCTGGGATTAATGATCTGGTATTGGACTACCGCCTTTTTCTCACTCAGTGAAAGTCTTTGGATATCATTCTGGATTGTTTGATACTGACTTACCGAGATAGGATTTGTAGTAGCATTAAGCAGTTCGGCAGATTGAATCATCACACTTCTCACATCACGGATATCATTTTTCGGGAAGTCAAGAACACTTTCTGCCGTTGTCTGGCCAACCACGGTAGATTGGTTGAGTAATAACGCGAGGAAGAAAAAACTCAAGCTCACGACAAATCCCATCATCACGATCCATTGGGCATCATCGCTTAATCCCGCCATAAGAGCACCTCCACAAGAACTGCCCGAGGCGTCGCAGCGGCATTAAGGGGTAAATTTATGCCATTTGGGAAATTGGGTGGCCCAATTAAGACCCATTCAGTCACCCTCACCGGATGTTCAACGCCGTTAAGATTGCGATTGGATGCCAGATAATAACTCGAGGTTGAATTTGAATTTGACGGGTTGGTTATATTCCTGAAAGTAACTACTGCGTAGTAATGGAGATTGTCTGATATTGGTCCGGTCCTGTTATTTACATAATTCAGGAATGTTGTATTGAAGTTGATTGAGGCCGTTGTATTTGTAGCAGGGTAATCAGATTCATAAACAATTTGCTGAAGCTGACTCACACAAGACGTACTTGTACAATTCGAAGGGGTATTCATCATATTCAATGCATCTGAACCTATCTGTTCCAGCTGCATATCGCTGATATGGCTGTCTCCTGGCGTATATACCGTGGTCGCACCCAAGACGAGATAGGTTGTAAATAACATGATCATACTGGCAGCAACTCCTTCAATGGTAAAAAGCTGCCCTCGATCGTTTACCATACTGCCACCTCCATAACGCCGTCTTCCAAATGGGGTTGGGTAATATTGGGATTGGTATAGTTATAATTGAAAGCACCATAGGGTGTGACTTGGGTACTGTTGAGATACCAGTCCTGCTGACTAAGCCGGAATTGCATGGTAATATTCAGCAGGGTGCTGGAATCTCCCCCGCCCAAATAGCTCAGTAAACCAGGTGGAATGAAGAGCGATACGTTGCTAGTGACATTGCAGGGCAGTTGAGTGACGGGGGTGGGGTTGCCATCAATATATAATAAAAACTGGCTGGGATTTGTTGAATTCAATTCCGGGCCACCAAACGGTTCCTGGCCCGTGCCAAGGGGGGCTGCGGATTGGGACTTGTATACTGAGATACTCGACAGGTTCACTGTCGTAATAATTCCACCAGTGTTCTGCGGGAGAGCCTGTAAACCTGTGAGGTTGATGAGTGCCCCTTCCCCACCAACAAGCCCGTTAGCTCCTGACGGTGCAAGTGGGTTTATCTGGTATGCAATGCTGTCGTAATCGGGCCCGCTATTAAGCAGGTATGTATAGTTGAAATAAACCGAAAATGCCTGATTCGTTGCATTTTGCGTGTAAATTCCTAACGGTAAATTCCCTTTTGGCTGACCTGAAGTTACGTTGAAATTAGAAAAATCAAGTGTGGCATTGCTGTGCTCCTTGACTTTGATCACCCGTCGGCTGTATCCATAGGTACCAACACTCCTTCCTGTAGAGTCTACCGGCAGGATATCGCCCACTGATTGCGTTACGTTACTTCCTGCCATCTGCAGAGATATATTGAACTGGTACGGGTAGTCCCCGAAAACTGCCCGTGACTGGTAATCTGTTGGATAGACAAATTCGGAAGTACAGAAAAACCGGTTTATTTTTTCGGGAGTCAAAATATTGGGGGTATCTTTTGACAGGGCAAGGCCGAACCGCAGGATTTCGCTATCCGAAATATTCGGGAGGGTTTCCCATGAGGGATTATAGGGCATGCCGGGATCTTCAGCGAGAATCACGCCGGTCCTGTAGGCAACCGCGTCGTAATCGATGGAGTTACTCTGGAGACCAATAAAAAGGGTCGGGATCAACGTTGCTACGTAGATTAACGTGATCATGAAAATGGTGAAACCGACTAAAAAATCGATAGATAAGTTTCCGTCATCATCAATCATGGGTGGTAATCAACTCTCCTGTGGTTGCATTGATGACAATTCCCGGTTGTCCTGAACCGGGTTCTGTAATGGTATATTGTCCGTTCATGAGCTCCAATGTGGTTCCATTCGGGGTAAGGGAACCTGCACCCGGCGACGAAGAAGCGATTTTCATAATATCTGCAGGGGAAAGGATATTAGAAGGGATAATTTCGGGCACCGGCAATCCCGGGGGCATGGTAAGTGATGAAACACCGGTGTTGTCAAAGGCCCTCATAGATGAAGTATTCCCTTGGAGTATACCAATGATCCAATGTTTAGCTTTACCTGAACTGTCTACCTGATCTCCCCGGATATAAAAAAACGACAGGTTTTGTACATTTCCCCCTGCCTGAGCTTGGTAGTCCTGAATTACTGCAGATTCGGCATCCTCAAGCGTATATGACATCTGCTGACTGCTGGAGTTTCCAACCACCTCATTTATCCCTCCGGGGACTTGAGTAGTGTTTGCCGGAGCCTGTACAGCGGGACCTGAAGTGCATGCTGCACCTAAGCAGAGGAGTATTACCAGACCGGCAGCCAGACAGGGCAAGCAGGGAAATCGCATAATGTTCACTAAAGGGCTTTGACGGTTTAAGTGATATAAATGTTGTTTTTATTCCTGTTTCACTATACCGGTTACCTGGTCAGATGAAGGATCCTGATAAATCCGCCAATAATCCCTTATACCCTCGATGCACTCGAAAAAATGAGATTCAGGGTACAATTTTTGTGATAGGGATTTCGAGAATATCTTCTGCCCCACACGCTTTGAGTTTCGGGATGAGTCCGTTAACGGCGCTTTTCTGCACCACAGTCTGGACACTGTAATAATCAAGGCCGTGGAGCCGGCTTACCGTTGGCTTTTTCATTGCCGGAAGTGCCGAGACAATCTTCTCCAGTGCTGTCGTCGGGACATTCATTGTCAGGAGTACCTTATGCCTGGCCTCAAGAACACCGAAGAGCAGGATCTTGATTTCTTCTATATCGCGTCGTTTTTCCGGATTTGCCCACGCCTCCTTGTTTGCAATTATTACGGTATGCGATTCCATAATCTGCCCGATGATCTTGAGGCCGTTTTTCCTTAGTGTTGTTCCCGTCTCGGTAAGATCTACGACGACATCCATGAGATCGGGCACTTTTGCTTCCGATGCGCCGAATGAGTGGAAGAGCTGGACAGGGATATTTCGATCAGCGAAATATTTCTTTGTAAGCTCCGGGTATTCTGTAGTCACCCGGCTTCCGGGCCGGATCTGTGCGGCGTCTTCAATCGGTTCGTCGCGATGGACAGCGATTACGATCTTGACGTTGCCTTCTCCGGTCTTACTGTACGAGAGAGCCGCCACTTCAACAACATCAGCTCCCGTCTCCCGGACCCAGTCAAGACCAGAGATGCCGAGATCGAAATAGCCTTTATCCACGTAGGTCGGGATCTCCTGTGGGCGCAGGATCTTTACCTTGCTGATCCGGCAGTCAGCTATGAGGGGGTTGTAGTCACGGTCAGTTCGCCTGACTTCGAGATCGGCCTCTTTGAAGAGCTGAAGCGTCTGGGCCTCAAGGCTGCCTTTGGGAAGTGCGAGAGTAATCATATCATCAGATTCCTGTCTTTTTATTACAAAAATGAATGTATCACAAGCCCGCTCAGGAGCTTGGGTTCAAACCATGTTGATTTAGGTGGCATAACCCCGCCGGCATCGGCAATAGAGAGCACTGTTCCGACCCGGACCGGCTGCATGGCAAAAGCAAGCCGGTAGGTACCATTGTCCACGAGCCGCTCAAGATCGGCAACCGGCCGGGCTCCGCCGAGATACTGGAGCCGTGCGTCACCACGGGGATCCGTGATGCCAAACATTTCTGTAAATACCAGATGTTGCAGTACTGCGACATCGAGCACATCAAGAATGGGCGCTGCCGGATCGATCAGCCGGGTACATTCATACCACTTCTTTTGAAGGTAAATGTGCATGACATGATATTTTTCCGGGCATGCAATGCGCGGCCGGATATTATACTCGTTCCCGTCAACATCCCCATAGGGTGTGACGGCAAAGTTCTTCGTGAGCCTGTTCAGGAAAGTATCAGGATCAAATGTCCCAAGGTCTGTCAGTAACCTGCTGTAGCCGTGAATCTTTACCCGGTTGTGGGCAAAGAGTACCCCCATGAACCGGCCGATTTCACCATCTGCCGGTTGGCCCGTTGCACGCATCCTGTCTGCCAGATTAACCGCAGCTTTCGCCCGGTGGTGACCGTCGGCGATGTAAAGGCTATCCACGTTCTGAAAACGCTGCTCAATTTCGTCGAGGGCTGCCTTATCGGTAATCGCAAAGATCTGGTGGGTGCCTCCATGAGATGTATGCACTTCCGCGTCCGGGATTTTTTGACCTGATATAAGCGAATCAATAAAGGAAAAGAGTGTGTCGTGATCGCGATACAGGAGGACAACCGGGCCGTCGTGGGCCTTAATCGCGTCGATATGCCGGGTCCTGTCCTCTTCCTTATCATACCGGGTCAACTCGTGGCGACGGATCCTGTTTGAACGGTAATCCTCGGTGTCGAGACAGCAGCACAGGCCAATAAATGTATCATTTTCCTGCAGGATCCGGTACACGTACATTGCAGGACAGCCATCTTTTTTGAGGCGACCACTTTCAAGAAAAGCATTGAAATTGTCCCGTGCCCGTTCATAGACCCGGTTGTCGTCCGGTGGAATGTCCGGGAGTTCTGCATCTGACCTGCTTACCGTAAGGAAACTCTCCGGGTTCGCTTTAATGATCGTCCGGGCCTCTTCGGCAGTGACGACATCGTACGGAACAGCTGCAATAGATGGTGCCTCACCGGGTGCAGGACGCACCGCGGCAAAACGATAGACGTGTACCATGATACCTTCCAAAGCCCTTCACGGGCGTACTTTCTCATAGATTTGGGTGAGGTCACATATATAGACAAAGACTGAAACCCCCTCACCCTAGGCCGGTGTGGACTTTAGCTGGGACGCAATGCTTATTGTACCGCGGGGTAACTGATGATACTGCGATAAAAGGGCCCTTAATTATGATCCGTTCCCCTCCTCTTGCATCTCCAACGGCTGTCCCGTTTATCAGGCGGGCAGTTCCTGCTGATGTGCCGGTTATTGTGGCGATCGAGCGCGAAGCTTTTCTCGATCCGTGGGATGCAGAGATCTTCATTGAAGCCCTGTCCTATTATCCCACTACCTATTTTGTAGCGGTCTTCGAGGGAAAGATTGCCGGTTTTATTGTCGGGGCGCTTGAAGATACCGGGGAAAATATCTATGGCCATATCTGCAACTTTGCCGTGAGTGCACCCTTCCAACGCAGGGGTATCGGCCGACAGCTGGTAATCCGGCTTGAACACCAGTTCGCACTTGAGAGCGCAAGCGGGTCCCAGCTTGAAGTCCGGGAGTCGAATGCACCTGCCCAGCGGTTTTACCGGCGTCTCGGGTACGAGAATGTTTTTCAGGTAGGCGGCTATTATGCAAACGGCGAGGATGCCCTGGTCATGATGAAATGGTTCCGGTTTTAAAAAGGGGGATGTATCGCTTCCCCGACCAGGCGAGGAAGGTGAAACCCGGGTATTTTTTTAAGATTCTCTGATATGCGTTGCAGATGGTAGTGTATGCTCTTCCTTATCTCTTCACGCCCCGGCCCAGCTCCTGGTGGGCACGGGCGAGATGCTGTGCGGCAAGTGCGCCGATGAGAGAGAGTTCACCAGCGAGCACGCCGGCCCCGATAATTTCGGCCAGTTTTTTCGCATTTGTTCCCGGGGGCGTCCCACCACCGGCAACGCCGAGGATTTTAAGGCATTCGTTCTGGGTATCGACCCCGGTCCCGCCACCAACCGTGCCTACGGGAAGTGAGGGAAGCGTTACAGCAACATAGACTCCTGATTCCGTAGCATCGATAGTTGTCATACAGGTGCTGCCATCTATTGCATGGGCCGCATCCTGACCGCAGGCGATAAACAGTGCCGCTACGATATTAGCCGCATGGGCGTTGAACCCCATTGCCCCGGCTCGTGCCGAACCGACAAGGTTCTTGCGGTAGTTCACTTCGATCATCGTTTGTGCATCGGTTTTGAAGACTTTCTCGATGAGATCATGGGAAAGCGCGATACCAGCGACAACGCTGCGCCCCCTGCCAAGGATGCCATTGATAGCGGCCGGTTTCTTGTCGCTACACATGTTTCCCGAAAGTGCAATAAGCCTGGCGCCGGTGGCTTTTACAATCTCATCGGCGATTTTTGCACTGGCTATAGTGACCATGTTCATACCCATTGCGTCCTTGGTATCGAACTCGAGCCGGACAAATACACTCGTGCCCGCTATAAAAGGCATGAGCCCGGTCATCGTCCCGTGGGTGGTTGTGGTTTTGGCTATAGCGGCGAGATCGTTTGTATGGACTTTGGCCCAGTCCGCGATCTCTTTTGCGTGTACGATGTTTTCTGCAGCAAAGACCGGTGCCCGGGTCATACCGTCATGCAGCACACGTACCTGTGCCCCACCGGCTTTAGTTATCGCCCCTGCCCCCCTGTTCACAGAAGCTACAAGTGCACCTTCAGTGGTCGCCAGCGGCAGCCAGAATGAGCCTTTTGCATACTCGCCGTCTATGGTAAGTGGTCCGGCGACTCCGACCGGAACCTGCACTGTTCCGATCATATTCTCGCAGTTCCTTGTTGCCGCCCGGTCGACATCGATTGAAAAGATCCCGATATTTTCAAGCGTCGTGCCGGTTTCCTGTTCAATAAACTCCCGGCGCACCCTGACAGCATCGACCGGGGGGAGCTGTTTTTCAAGCTCGTAGATCTTTATGGATCCATCCCTGAGTTTAGCCTGGATCTCAGCCTCTTTTGCGTGATCCCGGCTGTTATCTGCATTGCGGTGCCCGTCATCGCCAGCCATGAATACATGTTACACGCACACTATTATGAGCGCAGTGGTTGGGGTTCCATGACGACTGAACAATGGGGTGTTCGCATACCAACAAAAAAAGGCGAGGACATGAGGCAGGCGCTCCTCCGTGAAGGTATCCTCGATCTTACATTAAAGGTACTGCATGACGGAGATAACCTGGTCTTTCCGGTTTTTGAAGAACGTGAGGGAATCTCTCGGTATGTTTTTGAGGATCAGCCGGGCCGTATCGCCCTCCCCCGTCACGAACTCGTGGGTGGGATTGCGATCATGCAGGAAAACGATCCGGCAGGTGCAGATTCAATCCTTGCATCCCGACCGTCACTCCATACCGTGCTCTTCCCGGAAAGCGAAATCTCGGGAGAGTACCGCACCCGGGAGTACACGGTTCTTGCCGGAACAGCCACGACACTAACAGAAGTTAATGAACACGGGCACCGGTATAAAGTTGATCTCGCCAATGCCTATTTCTCAGCCCGGCTCTCCACGGAACGCCAACGCATTGCAGAAAAAACCGGGAATAACGAATGTGTGCTCGATATGTTTACCGGGGTCGGCCCGTTTGCGATCGCCCTTGCGTCACGGGCGGCGTTCATAGTGGCGGCCGATCTCAATCCACGGGCAGTCCTTCTGTTAATCGAAAATATCCGGAAAAACAAGGCCGGCAATATCCTCCCCGTCCTTGCAGATGCCCGGCGTCTCAGGAGGATCCTGCCATGGCAATTCGACCGGATCATCATGAATCTCCCGCTTGCTGGTACGGATTTTTTGCCCGACGCATTCCCGCTTATCCGGCCCGGGGGTACAATTCATTTCTATTCGCTGGTTTCACGGGAAGGCGAGCACATCGACCGGATCCGCGAACTTGGCGGTATTGAGGTGACCGAACGTATGGTGCGGTCATACTCTCCTGGCCAGTGGCATGCGGTATACGATATTAAAGTGTAAGTGCGCCAGAGGGATTTCCCGAAAGCATTATCATAATAGCATAATTACGGGTGATTTTTCCTTAAGAAAAATGATTAAATGCCTTTTTACCTCGCTTCGTATTCAATCTGCTTATGCGCGTTGGCCGAGTCCTCCTTTCTTGAGGAAAAAATACCCGGAACAAAGCGCAAAGATGATCGCAGCTATACCGAACATGTTCAATGGTTCCATCGCTGTCGGGTCAAGGAGGATAACATTCCGGACGATTGCAATGATCGCGATCAGGATTACCACTTCCACGCGGATCACCTTTTCGTTGACATATGCTGCGACCGTTGCCAGGAGCTCCACGCCGATAAGGACGAGAAGGAAATATCCGAAGAGGCTCAGAAGTTCGTTATTTTCCAGAAGAAGTGGAGAGTTGACAAAGAGCGAGGTATAAAGGATGAAAATTAGTTCTCCGATTGAAAAGGCGACGATAATCGCAAAAAGCGTGATAAGGACAAAATAAACCGCCGTTTCATACTTTTTTAAAATAGTGTTCGCGTCCATAGTAGCAATTGATTAAACTCTGGATAAATAACCTCTGGCGAAAAAATCCCACGACTCCTGTTTAAACTCGCCTGAGAAACCTCCGGAAAATGCTGGCAGCCCCCTCCAGGTGTGATCTGTTAGTCTCCTTTATACCAATCTTTATTATTAGGTAAACCCAAACTAACAGGGATCGA
>CAYPEQ010000045.1:0-13246 GCA_964409915.1 uncultured Methanoregula sp.
CTCCCGGGTGGAGGACCCATGCCGATGGCGTTTCCCGGAGCAGATCGATCGGTGCATCCTGGAAGGGGATTTTCTTTTTCGTTTTCGGGTCAGTGACTGTCTCCGGCTGCCACATGCCAAACCACCAGTCCTTGGATTTTCCTTTTATGGGGCTCTCAACCTCATGCTTGACCCGTGCCATCGTGCGCCGGAACCGGATTGCTTCCTCAATTGACTCAGTCGTCAGCACCCTTCCTGGTGCTCCTTCCATCATCTTTGAAGAGACATCAAGGGATGCAATGATCGTATAGAGCGGGGACGTGGAACTATGCATCATAAAGCCTTCGTTGAACCGTGAATGTTCAACCGGGATGCGTCCGTTCCTGACATGCACCATGGAGGCCTGTGAGAGAGCCGCGAGCAGCTTATGGGTGGATTGTGTGGCAAATACCGTCGGCCCTTTTTCATCTTTTGCACCGTCCCGCATGGCAAACCGGTCCCGGTACAGCGGGTTGAACCGTGCATAGGCATACCATGCCTCATCAAAATGAATACTATCGACGCTCTTTCCAAGAAGCGCCTCAACCTCTTTTGCATGGTAGCAGAGACCATCGTAGGTTGAGTTTGTGATGATTACATGCACGGGCTTTGTCTCTTCCAATCCCTTAGTGAGTGGGCAGGCTGCGATTTTTGCCTTTATAGCCGCGGGTGTCATCTCTGAGGGGGGGATAGGGCCGATGATGCCATACCGGTTTCTGGTCGGCATAAAGTAGACTGCCACCGAATGCGTCATGGTAAGTGCATGCTCGCTTGACTTGTGACAGTTCCGGTCTACAAGAACGACATCGTCTTTTGTTACACTGCCAAAAAATACTATCTTGTTTGCCGTGGAAGTCCCGTTTGTGACAAAATACGTCTGGTCTGCGCCAAAGACTTTGGCCGCATACCGCTCTGCCTCTCCGACCGGCCCGGAGTGGTCGAGCAGCGATCCCAACTCCCCAACCGAGATTGAAAGATCGGATCGGAAGAGCTGTTCCCCGAAAAAGGCATGGAATGCCCGCCCGGCTGGTGACTTTAGAAAAGCTATACCTCCCGCATGCCCCGGGGTATGCCAGGAATATTCAAAATCCTTTGAGAACTTTACCAGTTCCCCGAAAAATGGGGGAAGGAGATGTTCGCGATACCGCCGTGCAGCAGCGTTGATCCTCCCGGCGATAAATTCAGGTGTATCTTCCATTACCCAGATGTATTCATTGATCTCTTTGACCATTTCCAGGTTGAGTTCAACAGGAGCGGTATTCGTGGGTTCTCCCATAAGGAAAAGAGGGATCTTTTCATTGATCTGGCGTATTTGCTGGATGAGACGCCGGGTATCTGCATGTTTTTTAGCGGTACAGCCTCCGACATTCCAGTTGATGAGGATGCAGTCAACCGCAGAAAGCCTTGAGTATGCCGCCCGGGCATCATCTGAAGATGCGACACAGGCAATCTGGATACCAAACTGCCGGATCCCCTCCATGATCCGGGAAATTGCTCTCCCCTGCGGCGTGTCAGTTGTATGCATATCATCGACAATAGCGATGTGCATCTGTTCCTTCTGGTCGAGATTTTCTGTCATAAATCACTCCGATAGTAATGGATTATACCGGCTTCCCCTTCCGGTCCTGAAATGTATCCTCTGTTCCATTCTGATCACATGCCTGGGCAGGATTTTTCCTGCACGGTCACATTTCATGCAGGTCTTGTCGTGACAGGAGGAACGTAGAGTAAACTGGATGGATCCCACCGATGTCATACAGTCAGAAAGACCTGAATATAGCGGCTTTATTACGCCTATTGATTAATCTTTCCATTCTATAAAATGAAAATTTCAACGTGTGTCTTATGGTAAGGCCAACGTTCTGGTCTCTTTATCGCAAAAAACCAGCGCAGGAACAAAAGAATATCCGGTGAATCATAAGCAGAAGGGTGTTATGGGTTTTCTCATACACCCCATAATGATGTATTTATGCTCCCTGCGGACAAACATATCTGAAAGATCCTGTTACCCGAAAGCAGATGGTAAGGAGGCAATAATCTTGGCACAAGCACAACCTATGGACCAGCGCGAAATAGAAACGCTCCAGTACTACTTGAAAGAATACGGACAGCAGGCCGAAGTTTTCGCCGGTCAGCTCGAACTTATGGAAAACGGGCGCATGGAAGCGCTCGCCGCTATCGAGGCGCTTGAGGCGCTTGTTGCCTCAGATGATGGTACGGTGCTCCTCCAGATAGGGGGCGGGGCAAGCCTCCGGGCAAAGGTTCTCGATCCGGAAAAAGTGCTCCTCAATATTGGTTCTGAGGTTATTGTTGAGAAGACAAACCCGGACACGGTAGAGTATCTCAAAGACCGGATCACCGAGATGGAAGCCTCTCAAAAGAAAGTGGCAGAAGCTTTGGATAAACTCCGTGGTCAGATGAACGAGATCGCAAAACGGCTTGAGCAGGGGTACCGGCAGGCGCAGGCACCGGAGAGCCCGGCCGCTCACCGGCATGCTCACGAAGATGACGACGAAGAGTGAGTGGGGAACTTTTAAACATGTTTTCGGGTCTCAGGGACCGGCTGCAGGCAGCACGGAACCGGCTTAGTGCAAGTATCGGGGCAGCAGCAGAAGCAGCGCAGCCGGCTGACACGGTGAAAACCAGTGAAGCCGAAAAGGCTCAAAGCGTGGCAAAGAACCCGACGCTGGCCGATAAGGTCCGGGTGCTCATTATCGAACGCGAGCTGGTGGTCTCGGAAAAGGATATTGCCGGCGCTCTTGACGATCTGGAAATGACCCTGCTCGAAAGTGACATTGCCCTGCCGGTTGCAGAGGCTCTTGTTTCAGACATCCGTAAGGGCCTTGTAGGAAAACACAGAAAGATCGGGGAATCCGTTGATTCGCTCGTCGTAAAAGCCCTCAAATCTGCTCTCTTAAAAGTGCTCGGCTCCGGGTTTGATCTGCCAACGTACATCAAAACTCACGAGCGGCCGGTCAAAATCCTTTTTACTGGTGTGAACGGAACGGGTAAAACCACCACCGTCGCAAAAATCGGGGCATATCTCAAGAAACAGGGGTTTTCCGTTGTGATCGGTGCCGGCGACACGTACCGGGCCGGTGCCATCGAACAGATCAGTGTGCATGCAGAACGCCTGGGTATCAAGATTATCGAGCACCAGACAGGCGCTGATCCGTCTGCGGTGCTGTTTGATACCGTTCAATATGCAGAGGCCCATAAAACCGATGTCGTGCTTGCAGACACTGCCGGCCGGTTCCACAACAAGTCAAACCTGATGAGCCAGCTTGAAAAGATCCGGCGTGTTATGAAACCTGATCTCATCATATATGTCGATGAAGCGGTTGCGGGAAACGACGCGGTTGTCCGGGCAGCTGAATTTGACCGGACGGTCGGCGCCGATGCAATTGTGCTCACAAAAGCTGATATGGATTCCCGGGGAGGTGCAGCGATCTCGATAGCCCATACTATAGGAAAACCGCTCCTTTTCTTAGGTACCGGGCAGGCTTATGACGATATAGTCCCGTTCGAGCCTGAGGCAATGGTCGAGGAGCTTTTGGGAGGTGGTCCCTTATGATGGACACGCTGTCAGCGTCGCTTAAGGATGCCCTCAAAAAACTTGCAGGGAAAGCTGTTGTTGACCGGGCAGCGGTTGATGAACTGGTAAAAAACCTCCAGCGGGCACTTCTTTCGTCTGATGTTAATGTCAAACTGGTGATGGAGCTTTCAAAAGCGATACGTACCCGGTCGCTTGACGAGGAATTGCCAAAAAATACCAATGTCCGGGAACATGTCCTTCGCATTGTTTACCAGGAACTGGTGAGACTGGTCTATGCTACGGCAGATCTAAAACTTGAGCCTCAGGTCATATTGATGGCCGGTCTTCAGGGTAGTGGTAAAACCACGACTACCGCAAAGATCGCCCGGTATTTCCAGAAAAAGGGTATGAAAGTCGGGGTGATATGTGCCGATACATTCCGGCCCGGGGCATATGACCAGCTCTCTACCCTGTGTGCCAAAATCAACATTCCCTGTTTTGGTGACCCCGCAACCACTGATGCACGAAAGATTGTGCGTGAGGGTCTGGTCGCGACAAAGGATCTGGAAGTTATTATAGTCGATACGCAGGGTCGGCATGCACTTGAACCCGATTTAATCCAGGAGATCATTGATCTTAACGTTATTACAAAAGCCAGTCACCGCTGGCTGGTAATTGATGCGGCTCTTGGTCAGCAGGCAAGCGAGCAGGCACGCCGGTTCCATGAAGCGATAGGTATCGATGGCGTCATAATAACAAAAATGGACGGCACCGCAAAAGGTGGCGGTGCAATGTCTGCCGTTGCCGAGACAAAAAGCGGGATTGTTTTTATCGGTGCTGGGGAGACCATCGAGGATCTTGAACGCTTCGATGCAAACGGATTTATCTCGCGGCTCCTTGGTATGGGCGACTTACAGGCATTAGCAGAAAAAGTCCAGGAAGCCCAGGCAGCAACCGAGATTGACATGGACGCGATGATGAAGGGTCACTTCACCCTCCGCGACATGTACAAACAGCTCGAAGCCCTCAATAAAATGGGCCCTCTCAAGCAGATTATGAACATGCTCCCGATGGGTAATATGCAGCTTCCCGAAGGTGTCTATGATGTGACCAGCACCAAGATGGTGCGGTACCGGATTCTCATGGACTCGATGACACCCCAGGAACTTGACGATCCCAGTATTATTTCCAGTTCGCGGATGCAGCGTATTGCCCGGGGCGCCGGGGGCACTCCGGAAGAAGTCCGGGAACTCATAAAATATTACAAGATGATGCACAAGACCCTCAAAGGGCTGCGGGGAGCTGCTGGCGGGAAATTCAATATGCAGCGACTGATGAAGCGGTTCTCCGGAATGCAATGACCTCGTTTGCTATACTAGGGCACCTCGCCCATACTGACGGGGATTTTTCCTTAAATGATCTTCCCGGGGCAGGGCGTATGGATGTACTGTGCCGGTGCGTGAATGCCTCACTCTTCCTCTCCCATGACCTTCGCCGGGATGTTGACTGTTACCTGGTGCTTCTCGGAAAGTCAAAAGCACCACGGACCCTGCTGTTCCGGGGAAGCGAGATCCGCTCACTTTCTCCGGATGAACGTAGTGCCGGGGCACTTATAAAAAAAGGACTCTCTATTCCCTGCGGGAGTGAGTTTCGGGAAGCAGCACCCGGGGTCTACGTGAGAAACGCTGGTTTAGAGCGCCTGTTTGCAGAGCATGCATTTGCGGTGCTTGACGAAAACGGTACGGATATACGGACAGTACCAACTACGCCGGATGCATTCCTTCTCTCTGACCACCAGAATTTTTCAGACGAAGAGGAATTGCTCATAAAAAATGCTCCACGGTATTCAGTGGGACCGGCATGCCTGCATGCCGATCACACTATTACCGTTATCTCAAATGAGCTCGACCGGAGGAAACACGGATGGAAATAAACGAACAGGTTGAAAAGATTCTCGCTTACGGGGCATGTTGTGATCATTGTCTGGGCCGGTTTTTCGGGAAGCGATCACACGGTCTTAGCAATGACGAGCGGGGAAAGGGGCTCCGGGTTGCGCATGTTCTTACGGCGAATATACCCTATGTGCCACTATCTGGCACATGCTGGATCTGCGGAAATTTCTTTGATGATATAACCGGCTGGGCTCACAAAGTTTGCCATGCACTGGAAGGGTACGAATACGCGACATTCCTTGTTGGTTGCCGGGTGCCCCCGCTTATTGCCGAAAACGAGGAGATGGTCTGGAGCGACCTTTCCCTCTCCGATCCCGAGCCGTTCAAGTCTGAAGTAAACCGGGAAGTGGGGAAAGCGGTTTCAGCCATTACCGGAAAAGTTGTGGATTTCAAAAAACCTGATGTTATTGTCCTTATCGATCCGTCAACCGGTGCGGTAGAAACCCAGATCAACTCTCTTTTCTTTTACGGCAGGTACCAGAAGTTTGAGCGCGGTATCCCTCAGACCCACTGGAACTGCCGGACCTGTAGAGGGGCCGGTTGTGAGAAGTGCAACTATACCGGCAAGCAATATCTGGACTCGGTGGAAGAACTCATCGGTCGGCCGGCAATAGAGGCATTCGATGCCGAAAATGCAGTCCTGCACGGAGCGGGCCGGGAAGATATTGATGCACGGATGATTGGTACCGGCCGACCTTTTATTCTCGAAATCGTGGCCCCGAAGAAGCGCACGATCGATCTTAAAATCCTTGAAACAGAGATAAACCGGACTGCCGATGGCCGGGTTGCGGTTGCCCTTTCGCACTGGAGCGAACGGTCTGATGTGGAAACCCTTAAATCAAGTAAAGCGCATAAAAAATACAGGATCCTGGTCGAGGTCGATGGGCAGGTACCGGCAGAAAAGCTGGTAAATGCCCTGAATACCTTAAAGGGCGTCACAATACACCAGCGCACGCCCGAACGGGTCGCCCACCGGAGAGCAGATAAAGTCCGGGAGCGTAAAGTCCTCGATATTGAGTGTGTAGGGGAACAGGACGGACAGTTTATTCTCGAAGTCCTGGGCGAAGCCGGCCTCTACATCAAAGAGCTCATATCAGGAGATAAGGGAAGGACCACCCCGAGTCTTGCCGAGATCCTGCAGCTATCGGCGCACGTCGTCAGTCTTGATGTCGTGCAGGTTGAAGGACCAAAGGAGGGAGATTAACAATGGCACACCACAATGGACCCAGAAAGAAAACACGGTATAAATTCAAGAAAGATTTGAGAGAACGCGGGCTGCCGCCGGTTACCTCCGTCATCCAGCAGTTCGAGGTTGGAGAGAAGGTTCACATCGTCGTGAACCCCAGTGTCCAGAAAGGTATGCCGCACCGCCGGTTCCACGGGCTTACGGGAACGGTTCTTGGCAAACGCGGGCGGGCATGGATGCTCACCATTAAAGACGGCAATGCGGAAAAAACGGTCATTGCACGACCGCAACATCTAAAAGCACAAAAGTAAACTAGATTGACAGGTGATTTGGCATGAAAGTGAAGGGTATTCTTAGCGAAGAGAAGGTTACGCTCCCTGAACTCCGCTCAGCTCTTATGGGCGTGGAATCAGAGAGAATTGCTGCCGAAAAGGAGTTGTCCTACGAATTCAGGCGCAGTATGGACCATGCCAACCATCTTGCCAAGACCACACCTGAAAAATCCAAAGAACTCGTGGACAAGCTCCTCAAGCTCGAGAAGATGAAGCCGGAGATAGCCTACCGGATAGCAAATATTATGCCCAAGAGCCGGGATGAAGTCCGGGCGATTTTTGCAAAAGAGCGCTTCACCCTTTCTCCCGAAGAGATTGATTCCATCATCGATCTTGTCATGGCCCACTTCTGAGGTGCTGATCATGAAGACCGAGAAAAAAGAGGTCAACGCGATCGTACTGGATGTGCTCATGAAAGGGCACGTTGAGGATCCACGGCCCCAGTTTAAACGTGAACCTGTAGTCCAGGCAATGGGTCTTGAGCAGTTCAAACTCCTCGAAATGATCCCCAAACCCGGCGTGGTCATCAACCTTCACGATAAAGTCTATATCGGGGACTCCGAGCGCGATAAAATCGAACGGGTAAAACGCCGGATAGGCTACGAGGAGCTGACCCCGACAGCCCGGGGAGAACTGCCCTTTATGATTGAACAGGTCGTAAAAGAGCGGGAGCAGGACTTTGTCACGTTCTTTAATAAGGCTATATCAATCACCCCGAAACTCCACATGCTGCATTTACTTCCCGGTATCGGAAAGAAACTGATGTGGGAGGTGCTTGAAGCCCGGAACAAGAAACCCTTTGAGAGTTTTGCTGATATTTCTGCCCGGATCAAATCGATTCCTCACCCGGAGAAAATGATCCAGGCCAGGATTCTTGAAGAGCTTCTGGATAAGGAAGTAAAGTACCATCTCTTTACGACAAAATGAAAGCCCATCACGATCAGCACTTCCTTATCGATAAGAATGCAGTCAACCGGATTGCAGATCTTGTCGAAGTTAAGGGAAGGAAGATCCTTGAGATCGGGCCGGGTAACGGGGCCCTGACCCGGGCCCTTCTTGCCCGGGGTGCCATTGTCCATGCGATAGAGCTTGACGGACAGCTGTGCGAAGAGCTTGCCGTGACCTTTGCAAATGAAATCCGTGACGGGGCACTCACGGTTATGCACAGTGATGCTACTAAATGCGATCTCCCGCCGTTTGAGTTGGCAGTATCCAATCTTCCCTACTCGGTATCGTCGAAAATCACGTTTCGTCTGCTCGATGCCGGGTTTCACATCGGTGTCCTGATGTACCAGGAAGAGTTTGCCCGGCGTATGGCTGCCCCGGCCGGTACCAAAGACTGCGGACGGCTCTCGATAATGGTCCAGACGTATGCAACAGTGCAGCAATGCTTCACGTTACCTCCTTCTTGTTTCTCACCAAAGCCTCAGGTGCATTCGATGGTCGTGAAGATTATGCCCCGACCGCCAATTTTTGGGGTGAATGACCGGAAAAGGTATGCGGATGTGGTACGGGCGCTTTTCTCCCACCGGAGAAAAACGGTGAAAAATGGTTTAAGGGGATCGTCTGGGATTCTGCCCCGGGAATGGGCGGAGATGGCTATAGCTGTTCTCCCTGAAGAGATCCTCAAAAGCCGGCCGGAAGAATTGTACCTTGAAGATTTCTCAACGATAGCAAATCTGGTGTAATACAGCCATTTACCAGTAAGACGGTGATATTCAATTACTAATATCGGGGTAATTATATACCAATTTCCATTTAAAAAAGTTATTCTTTTACTGCCAAGACGGTGAAACCTATCGGAAACTCCGGGGGAGTTTTAGTACCGAGGAAATGGGTTGAAAAAAGGTAAAGATCCTGATATTGAAAGAGGCGGTAGAAGAAGAATGAGGTGTATGAGTTAAATTAATCGTCCCATAAAATTATCAGAGTTTTATGGGTGGTGTTGCTGAAGAGATTGCAGAAGTTTTAACTGCGTTTCTTATAGGCGGGACTGAAGGATTTATTGCACCCGTTTTCGAATTGATTATATCAATTCTTTTATTTACGACACAAAGCGTTCAACAATCAGTACAAATTGCATTTAACAATGCACCAGCATATTCTGGAAGTTTATCATTCCTTGATATCGGACTTATTTTTTCCGTATTTGCGGCAATGGTGTTTTTAGAGAATTTTTTTACAGGTTTAACTGGTTATCCTCCTTACAATATTGGTTATTGTATAGGTGCAATTTTAGGAATCGTTTATTTTTGGAACACATTTACGACGGGAGTTTTCAAAGATGCCATAACCAACACAATAATTGCTGTGATTATAATTGGTTTCGGAGTAATTATACGTCTTTATGCGATGGCATTGTCTCAGAGAGGGTAATTGATGAAGAAAAGGTTCTGTCAACTCTGCGGGTAGTAAGATATAGATCTTCGATGGGAGCTGGTCTTGCACCAGCTTGAATGTAGATTTAATCAATTTCTGTTCATTTCGGAATTGGAGTGTAGTTGTTTAAAGTGATATATTGAATAAATTGGGTTCCTAATATCGTTTTACGAGATAACATGAATTCTCCAGCGTTAAGTGCCATCAGCTGTGAATCGGTTTGAATTAACCCGTGTGAATAGAGATCCTTGATAATCTGAGTTAAGAAATCCTCTTTACCTATAAATTCCGGGAACTTATCAGAAATTTGCACACTCATCCGAGAGTGGTCTAGTACACTTTTTCCATTATATATAGTTGGATCGTCATGACGGAATAAAACCAGCAGATGCGAAGGGGTGAGTAAATCGATGGTATTGATAAACATAACCTGAAGATCCTCTTCAGGTGGGTTTGGTAATGCCGAATTGATCACGGCATTTCTCAAAGCTTTTAATTTTTCTTCGCGATGATTTCTGATAGCCACTGAAGTTGCATGAAGAACCATTGTAATAAAAATCTCGTTTTTTGAGAGATCATCTATAGAAAACCCATCAACAGTTTTTTCCAGCTCAATCAATCTTATAGCTATTGAATGAACCCACTCGTCTCGTCTTTTAGTTAAAGGAGGCGTAATTATAGAACTAAATAATTCATTGGCAGACCCACCAACAATAGGAACTGCTGATATTCCAGCTCTTACTAATGTATGCGCAATATCGCCGTGTGATGGTTTTGGAACTACCGTAATACCGTCTTTAACTTTCATTGCTGGAGTTTTCATAATCGCCCTCCCTTACTCTTGACTATATAAACGTCCCGACAACGCAACAGAACCCTCAATCGTAACTAACAAATTAATATACCGAGACGTGGATATAAAAAAATATGGGAGATATAGTAGTTTATAGGTGTCCAATTTGTGGAAGTATAACGAAAAACCCACTTAATTGTAAAGGTCCCTCAAAGAAACGACATCGCCCCACAGCACGTGAAAGATACCCGCCAGAAGTCTCACGTCGAGTTCGAGGACCTGGACCTGATTCTCTTGGGCATGATTTGGGATAATTCCCTTATTATTTTGTTTTTGCTATCTTTTGGCATTATACATAAAACATCTATTGATTCGAAATCGACATTGCGGAGTGTTTTTGTTAATTGTCAAGTGAAAAGAAGTTTGTTTTTGTTATTCACTATTTTGACGCCTCTAGTAAATGGAGTTTTCTTTTGTAGAATTTATGAGCGGTGAAAAAAAGAGAACTTATTCTTCCTCATTATCAATAGGAGATATTGATGTTATTGGTTTTAATTCAGACATACTTTTTGGATTCATTGTTAATTTCCAAACACTCGCGCTCGATGCAATAATATCAATAATAAACCCACCACCACCTGTATATACAATATATTGCGGGAAAGAACTGTTATTGATAATTATGTAAATTGAAAAGAATAAAACAACAATCATGACAAAAACTGAACAACCCCCCATTATCATTTTTAAAATGAACCAATATTCATCATGTTTTTTTAACTGATCAAATGTTTCTCTCTCCTGTCGGAAATTCTCATAAGCACGTTGGATCTTTACTTCATCGGGAGTCTCTGAAGGCATTATTTAAGGCTCCCATTTTTTTTAGAGTATTTACTAAAAAACATTTGAATCAAAATGCAAACCATAATTCCAAAAAGAATTCCAATGAAGAAATTGATAACACTTATAGGAATATGTATAAAATTTATTGATGTAAATATGACAAAAATTACAAGTAATATATAAAAATATATTAAGAGAAAAAATAACAGTTTTTTAAATTTCAATTGCGACTCTTTTTTATAATCTTTTTTTTCCTCCTCCAAAATAATGTTACCTGTTTTAATGAAGTTATCATAATTATTGAGTATTTCACCTTCAGAAATAGAACTTTCTGGACTTATTCTAATAGAATCGATTAATGAATTTATTAGGGGTAATCTTTCATCCCGATTTTTTGCTTTTGAAAAATCCAATGTTTGAAATTGATTTAAAAATGGTGGAATTACCACATCCTTATCAAGGACAATCGGAATAATTTTTTTAGTCACATCCTTTTTCAATTCTGATAAAATTAATCCAATATCTGATAAAAAATATTTGTTTTTTTCTGAATTTCTCGATATAAATATTAGGTAAACATTAGCATTTTTTATCGATTTGATTACTTTTTCTATAATTAAATCTCCAGGATTTAGATTCAAATCGATGAACGATATTTCTAAATTTGATTGGCCCAGATCATTTTGAATTGCTTCAACGATAGCAAAATCTTCTTTTGAATAATTTAACCAAATTTTCATTATAATTAAGTTGATCTCGTAATTTGGATCAAATAAATTTATCTAATGATGTTTTTCGATTTCTTCATCTATCCGTGAATGGCGTTCCGTCAAACGAGACCAAAATTTTTCAACGTGCTTGCTTCCACATTCGAAATCTCCTTTTTAGGTTTATAAGTTTTGAATAAAAATCCCGTCTCCAGATGCCGGAGATACCCCTGCTCGGTTCGCTTCAATCGTACACAGTAGCCGCCGCTGCCGATGGTGCACTCCTCGCTGAAGGCCCTCTTTTCACCGCGAACAAAATCAACAAAAACGGAGGGGATATTCTCGAAGATGAAGCGGAGAATTTCGCCGCCTCGTTTACTGGGATGCCGATTCAGTATTGTCCAAAAGGTGTAGACACCGTTGCCAAAGACGGATCCCAGATTCCTGCAGCTCATTACTGCGACGCTATCAACAGCAGCCGAACGATTGTCGAGAAGGCTCTGTCAAGTCTTCGTATGTTAGCATCGAGTCCACATCGACGAAAATTTGTCTCTTTCCGCAGACTTGATAGAGCCGGATATAATCGTTTTAATTTGATCCTTGCATTCGTCAGGACCATGTCATGCCATGAACTCTGGTTACATACCATGTCCCAAGTCCGCTTGCGATGGCAAAAAGAATGACGATAAAGATGGTGAGGCCGGGCTCCTTGTCAGGATGTGCCACCATATTGATGTATATTGCCAGTCCCTCCACAAGAGTGAGGAGGACTACCGTTATGGGTAAGTTATGGGTCTTTTGCGTCATGCTCTCTTCAAATTACAATATGTCCTCTAACAAAAACGTATATATTGTCAACCCGTGTAAGTTGTCTTAGCCATGCTGACAAACGAAAAATGGTTTGAATTCTGGAAGCTGCGGCGTGACCACGTATCGAATATCACCATCGCGACGAACTTGGGTATCTCCCGGCAAGCCGTTTCAAAAGCTCTTCTCGCGATTGACGGGAAAATCGAAACTGCCCTTCGCACTATGGCAAAAGCCAACAAAATTTCGGTTGGGAAAATTAATCCGCAGCTCGGCATTCTTTTTGGTCATTCTGTTCCCATGGACACCGATGCCGTCATTTTCATTTCCGGTAAACATGGCGTACAGGTATGGTACGAACATGACGGGGATTGTGAGACGTGTGAGGAGTATACAGAATGCATCGAATTGCTCTGGGATTACGCCGACGAGTTAAACATTACCCTTTCTCAGACTGCAGACCCTACGAAAATGGCAGAAGAACTATTCGTAAAAGTAAAGGAGATTGCATGAAATTGACCTTTTCCGATATTAGCCACTGGTTTGGCTATTGTCCGAGGAAACGAAAATCGCAGATTGTTCCCGATCAATATTTGAAGGGAATTACTACAACTGGAGAATTTACGATGGATGCAAAACAAGATGAAATTGGCTTGATTCTTCCGATAACATTCGTGAAGAGAGTACTAATATT
>CAYPEQ010000046.1:0-12972 GCA_964409915.1 uncultured Methanoregula sp.
GGAAAGCATTCTCTGCCGGCAAAAAGTTTGCCGGAAAATAAAACGATTATCTTTCTTTATTATTTTTGCAAATCCCAAGAGGTCAGTCAGGAACGCGAAATGTCCGGGAGCCATGAAAAGACCTGAACAGCACCGGTCCAGAAAAAACCGGTGCCATCAACAACACTTTTTTAAATATAGAGGCAGTAAAACACCACAGAGAGTACTCTACGGCAGATGAGTTTCCCATGTTAGCCAACCATGCATACCTTTCTCTGGTAATTCCGCCGCAGGAGCGAATCTTTCTTGCCGTTGCTCTTCTCGTAATTGCTGCCGTACTCGCTTATTTTCTGGTAAAAGCGCTCCTGTATTCTGCGGAACATGAACACGGCCAGTGATCTCTCACCGGCCATTATAGAGAAAAGGAATCTTCATTCAATATAATCCCGGATTTTCTGGGTCAGGGCAATTTTTCTCCGGATCTCGGTTTCTTTTTCCTTCTGTATACGATCTATAATCTCTGCTATGGGTTTTGAGAGACAAAAGAGGTTCTGCGGCCGGCCAATCGAATCTGTCTTTTCTAACCTGCTTGAAATCCAGTCCTGTGCCTGGAGATACTGCATCGCAAGGCTGACCTCAGGCTGGCGGAGATCGGTACCGCGCTCAATATCACGGGAAGAGGCTTCAGACGTGTTTGCAAGAAATACCAGCACGGTCGCGACCGTTCTCTGGAGCCCTATCCTGATAAGAAGATCGGTGAATTCCATGTCCTTCTCAGTAAAATATAAAACCTTTTTACCCGGCATAGGTTGTATTCTCCCGTTTCATTATTTGACTTTTATTTTTCCCGTATTTCATATAAGCATTGCTATGATACCAATTGTATTTGTCTGGTGATGCTTTAGATCACCTTGGATATTCTGACCATGATTTTATCGCCCTGTTTTTTAACCTCTATGTTAACCGTACGATCCCCGAAAGATACTTTATGCACACCGAACTTCCCGGATGCAATAATTCTCTGGATTTTTGCCATATCCGTGCGGGGCATCCGCCGGAAATCATCATCAACAAAAACAACGGTTGTCATGAAACGTTCTCCTCTTTTGCAGCTGACCTTCCCCAGGCTTCGCACCGGTTAACTACATTTTACGGGCGTGTGTATCAATCTTGTGCGAGTGAGTGGTTTTTTCGCTATTTAACGCTCTTTTTTTTACCCGGTTCGTAGATTTAACGCATATCTGCGCGTTTTATGAGGAAATATTAAATATCGTATCCCTGCATATCCCTATATGGATTACTATGAGCAGGGAGAAGATTAAGGTTCCAGGCAATGTATATGAAGAGCTGGTCGCGCTTGAGCGGGAGATCCATTTCACGCTGGATACCCAGGATACCGTAAAGCGGGCAGAAGACCGGGGATACATGGCAGCGGCAAACTGGATCCGCCAGAATGAGAATGCATACAAGGTCGGGTTTTCCTGGGGATTTGAACCCGAGGCAGAGGAACCCCGCAGCACGATCCGGGATGTCCCGGAACGGTCAGAACCCTCCCAGAGACGAACCGTTTCCCATCCCCCCACCATGCAGGCCAGCCGGCCTCAGCCCCAGCCGGGCCGCTCAACCCAGAGAAAATCTTCTTCCGGCAGCAACTCGGGCATTCTCGCCGGTATAAAAAACTGGATCAATAAATACTTCTGATCACCAGTCTTTTTTTAACGTACATGATGGGTATCAGATGCTCATCTGATGATTAAGGAACAACGTACCTGGAGGAATTACGGTGGCACGCGAACTCAATGAGAAAGATATTGCAATATTAAAAAAACTCGCGCCTGAATGCGGCGACCTTACCTGCGGCGGATCGGGGCACCAGTTCCACGCGATCCTGCCACCGGTCTCCAACCATTTTGCGGAAAGCGCAGAGGATTTTACCGGCCGGATTAACCGGCTTTCCGATGAGGAACTGACCTATATTACCGAGAAAATCCTGACCGGGGAAGAGGGACTTGGCTGTGTTGAACCTGAAGATGCAGAGGCACTGGTAAAACTCGTTCACGACAGGATCTCACCTGATATGGCAAAGAAAGTGATCGCGGCATACGAGTCTGGCAACGAATGCGACCACTGATCCTATGACCCAACTATCACCACTGCTCACCGGCCTGACTTCACCGACGATTAAAGGACGGCGTGATGCTGTCGCGGAGCTTGGACGATCCGGCGATCCCATGGCGGTAATGCCACTCGTTGAGGCACTTGGTGATGTCCACCCATCCGTCCGCCGGGAAGCAACTCTGGCTCTCGGGAAACTGGACGACAACCGTGCGGTGCCGGGACTTATTGCGGCTCTGGATGATACGGATCCTGATGTACGGGCAGGGGCCGTTGCAGCGCTTGGGCGGTTAAAGGACCGGCGTGCAGTTATTCCCCTCACCGGGTGTCTGGGGGATCACGATGATCGTATCCGGCTCGGGGCTGCCGAGGTGCTGGGAAGATTCGGTGACACACGCGCAATAGATGCACTCACTAGAGCAGCGGACGATCCTTTTGAGGGGGTCCGGGATGCTGCGTCCCATGCCCTGCAGATGCTGCACAAGAAAAAGTAACGTGAGCATAATACGGATTGCCGGTAAAAAAATTCGAGGATTTGCCGATGACAGGGATAATAGAAGCCGACGATTTAACCAAAACGTATAATGATACCGCTGCAGTAAGCCACATCCGGTTTAGTGTCCTAAAAGGGGAGATCTTCGGCTTTTTAGGGCCCAATGGAGCAGGAAAGACCACGACCATGCGGATGATCCAGTGTGTTTCACCCCGGACATCAGGAACGCTTTTGGTTTTTGGTCTGGACCCGGATACGGACCCGGCAGCGATCAAACAACGTATTGGTGTTGTCCCGCAGGAGACAAACCTTGACCCGGATTTTACCTGCGAAGGGAACCTGCTTACCTATGCCCGGTACTTCGATATCCCGGAAATCGAGGCGCAGAAACGGGCGGAGAACCTTCTTGCGTTTGTATCGCTCACCGAGAAACGAAAAACCAGTATCGACAAGCTATCCGGGGGCATGAAACGCCGGCTTATTCTTGCCCGGGCACTCATCAACAACCCGGACCTGCTTATCCTTGACGAGCCTACTATCGGTCTTGATCCCCAGGCACGCCATCTCATCTGGGAACGCCTCCGGTTGCTCCGGGCGCAGGGAAATACTATTGTGCTTACCACCCATTACCTCGATGAAGCTGCCCGGCTCTGCGACCGGCTGGTTATCATGGATCATGGCACGTTTCTTGTTGAGGGTTCACCTGCCGAACTGGTGCGGAACCATGTCGGTAGCGAGATCATTGAAATGGACAATACGCCGGAAGTTACTACCTGTCTTACGCAATTGGGGATATCGTATGAAAGCCTCGGCGAACAGGTACAGATAGCAACCGATTCGTCCCGGGAACTGGCAAAAACACTCCTTGACCGGTGTAAAAATAGCAGGATGAGTACCCGGCCGGCGACACTTGAAGATGTCTTTTTGAAACTGACCGGCAGGACACTGAGGGAGTAATATGTCGTCTGTCTTGTCAATTCCCCGGATCTCCCGTCGTACAGGAAAGGTCTGGCGCCGCAACCTCGACGTTTTTATTAAGACCTGGAAAGTGAATTTCTTCCCGCCGTTAATTGAGGCGTTCCTGTACCTTTCGGCTATCGGTCTTGGGATCGGGACCTATGTTGGCTCGATTAACGGTACACCGTATATCAACTTTATCGCGCCCGCGGTTCTTGCAATCTCAGCGATGAACTCTGCGTTCTTCGAATGCACCTATGGTTCCTACGTGAGAATGTATTACCAGAAGAGTTTTGATGCGATTATCGCAACGCCGCTCTCGATCGAAGACGTGATAGCCGGGGAACTTCTCTGGGGTGCGACCAGAGCGGTTATCTCGGTCACCATCATGTTACCGGTGCTTGTGGTGTTCAAAGTAGTATCCCTGCCTTTCTCGATTTTAGTTATTCCCCTTGCTTTTATAGGTGGGCTTACGTTTGCCGGTCTTGCAATGTGCTTTACGGCGATTACCCCCAGTATCGATACGCTCAACTATCCCTCATTCCTGCTTATTACGCCGATGATGTTATTCTCGGGCACCTTTTTCCCGCTCACTATCCTCCCTGCAGTATTCCAGTACATTGCCCTTGCGATCTTTCCCCTTACCCATCTTGTATCACTTATGAGGATGGCTACCCTTCCTGCGATAACCAGTCTGATCGTTCTCAATATCGCATGGATACTGGTGGCGACGGTCATCTTCTGTGTAATCTCAATCAATCTGATGCGGCGCCGGCTGATTGTGTAATTACTGCTCCGGGATTCCAGTTCGTTTACCGTGCAGGTAAAAACTGGATGGAAGCTCACCGGCCGGTGCGGGCGTTTCGGAACGTTCGGGCTTTGCAGTATCAGCTTCACGTAAAGAGAGACTGGTTTCATCAAGGCTTGAGACAAGTGCCCGGATAGTATCCGTACGAAATTCCCCTTCCAGTTCATCGAGAAGGACTGCGATCTCTTCCCGCACATCATCGATCCCGTCGGTATCACACATACCCAGTTCACGATAACAAAGTATCGTCCTGAAGGCTTCGGTATACGCAATAAGATCGCAAAAGAGTTCCTCCCGGTACGCTCTGCCGCCCTCGTGCTCAAGGAGTGCAAGGTCTGCATTGACACGTTCAAATTCTTTTTCAAAAGCAGGCGTGAACAGTGCGCGGTCCCCGTGTGTACTTGTAAGAAGCTGAAGTGCATGGCGTGCGAAATAGGGTGCACCAGCCCGGAACCTGCCAAAACTACAGCGTTCAGAGGCGTGATCACGCGTCTCATGGATGGCAGTGCGGTACTGGTTCAAAAGACGGGAAATATCGTCGGCGGTGGTTGTGTCCATGGGATTACCTGTGCTCAAGAAGTCGGGTAAAGCGGGAAAAGATTACAAAAATCTGCCTTTGATATTGCCGGTTTTTCCTTAAATAGTTTGATTTATTCGTGTCGATACCGGGCCTGATCCTGCCAAAGATACTATCGTAATTGTTGAAAAGTCAGCCATTATCCCGGGTAATCCGGAGTACATACAATATTTCGTCTTCGATGGTCTCCTGACGGAATATTTCTACCAGAAAACCGTTTTTTTCAAAAAGATCCCGGATCTCAGGGATACCGGTCAACGAGGAGACAAGCAGCAGGATCCTGCCCGAAGGCGAAAGAACATTTCCTACACTTTTTGCAAAACGCCCGATAACCTCGCGCCCGGTGATGCCACCATCAAGTGCATACTCCAGCCAGTCGTCTATACGTTCCTCCGGCCGGGTAGGGAGATACGGGGGATTGAAAATGACCAGATCAAAGGTGCCCCGGATCCCGGCGCAGAGATCGTTTCGCACCACGTTAAGACCGTTCTTTTGTGCACACAAGACAGCATGAGGATTGATATCCGTCACCACGATGTCGTAGTTCTGCGCAAGCGCCATAGCGATATGACCCGTCCCGGTGCCGATCTCAAGGACACGGTCTCCGGACCGGACTTCGGCACGAGCTGCCGCGAGCAAAAGGAACGTATCAGCCTCAGGCTGGTAGACCTGGGCTGGATCATAGGCCATAAAAAACGTGTGGGGCGGGAGGGGAAAAAAGGATCGGCAATCGAATGGTCGGGTACAAAAACATATCATGGGTAAAGGAAAACGAAGATGAGATGGACGTACTCAAAATAAACTGGTTTGTTGATCTCGGTATGGGCATCACGTTTGCGGTCTCTTTTATTACGGGACTTTTGAAATTTTCCGTACTGTGGCAGCTGCCCGGGATAAGCGATGTTATTCTTCCGGGTGCGTTAATTTCTAATCTCCATGACGGGTGCGGCATACTGCTCGGTTGTTTTGTCTTTCTTCACCTGTACATGAACCGCAGGTGGATCATTTCCACAACCCGTAAAATGCTGCACAGGACAGAACCCTGATTTTCTGCCGTGGTTAGTCTGTCAAAAAGGATTATACCGAATAAAAACTCTGGTTCAGGTCGCCGGACTCTGAATAGCCCCGTTGTTCCCAGTACCCCTGGTAGGTCGGATCATCGGTAAGTTGTATCTGGTCAATCCACTTGATCCATTTGTATCCCCATTTATTCTGGGCAACAAGCTGGAACGGAAACCCGCGGTCTGCGGGCAGAGTGACATTGTTAACACGGTATGCCATGAGGATGTCCTGCTGGGTAAAGTATGTCAGCGGGAACGATGTAGTGTAGCCGTCAGTTGCAGTAAAGACAATCGTGTTCGCCCGGGGATCAATACCTGCATCGTTCAGCAGGTCCCGGACGCGGACTCCCTCCCACAGGATAGTGACATCCCAACCCTCCACGCAATGGAGGGTCTCAACCTTATCATAATGCGGGAATTGTGTGAGTACCTGGTTATAGGAGTACGTGACGGTCCGGTTGGTCAGTCCGGTAACAGTCAGCTGGTAGGTGGAGATATTGACGTGCTGGACACCATTAATCGCGTTCTCCCGGAAATCATTGATAGATGAAAGATCCTGTCCCTGGAATGAACGTACTTCAGCAATAGATGTCGGTGTGGCATTTTGTGCCGTACCCTGAAAAGGGCCAATAAAAACTAAGGCAAGGATGATGATCACTACAAGGGCTGCGACGAGCATAGTGATCACAAGCCGGGTGTTCATATGAACAAAATGGGCATCTGATATAATGAAGCATGAGATAGAGACAAAGGTTCCTTGGGATACGTCGCTTTCCTTAAGAAGGATGAAACGGCTCCGTAGAAACCCTCAGTTCTCGCCGAATTAAACAGCAAAAATTATTGTGGGGGGTCATACAGGCAAATACCGTTGAACTTGTCTTTGGGCGAGCATCCTGCATGGCCTCCTCCTGCACAGGCACAGGCGCAGGCACACGCTGCACAGGCGCATCCGACGCAACCACCACCGCCCCTGAAACCGCCACCACCGGATGTTACGTGACCGGTAATGGTGGGGTAGTAGATGTTCGGGTAGAACAGCCAATGGTCGTCGGGTACATCCCTTACAGAGGTACCCTTGTCTTCGAGCTCCATCTTCTGGCCGTCGTGGATCTGGAGGATTTTGTCATATTCTCCGCTCTGTATATGCAGTCCGCCGCAGTCCTTGCAAAAGGAGAGCGTTGCCGTGGTTCCGTTAAAGGTCTTCCTGACCTCTTCCATATTTCCGCCGCACCGTTCGCACGTCGTTACCGGGCCATGAGATACCGCTGCGGGTGCCGGGGAAACATTCCCCGTGAACCCCATCGAGAGGGTGGACCCGGCGACCTCGTTTTTGAGCAATTTTTCGATCTCGCCCCGGTCAAAGAACAAGGCCCCGCAGGTTGGACAGATCGCATATTTTGTAAAACCTGACCCGGCCGGATTGCCTGCCGTTTTGTCATCCATGGTCACGCCGTCGTTGGGACATTTCAGGTGCAGGTTCCGGTGGACGGTCTTTCCGGAGAGTGCGGAGTTCAGGTTCATTTGTGGCTCCTGGTAACCCCCATAGCGATTATTGTGTCCCAAAACCATGATACCAATCCACAGGATCCCGAATACTATGATTCCTCCCCATTGACCTGCGAAGGAGTCGATCGAAGATGTGCCCCCGGAAGTCGCAGACGGGGCCGGGGCGGTAAAGACGCCATCAGCGGGCATCTCTACCCCCACCGTTTCCTGCTGGCCTGGTGTAAGGTTCGCAAACGTCCAGAACACAATCCCGTTCAAAAAGTGCGCTGCATTGTCGCTAGTTGTTACTTGGTGGGCGTTTGGCGGCATATGGAACGTAACCGTCATCGCGGTAATCGGTGTGTCGTCAAACCATACCGGGATGATCTCGACACTGGCCATGCCCTTATCATTAAGGGTAACAAAATTATGCTGATCTACCGTAAACTGGAATTCAAAGGTCTGGCCGGGCTTGTAATCCTTATCAAGGGTTACATATACTCCTGACCAACCGGCCGAGTTCTGCGGGACAACGGAAGATGCAGCCCCCCCAATGTTTACTACGTTGAAGTTTTGGTTCGGTAACCCCATAGTAATCCATGGACAATCCCCGCTCGTTACCTGGATGACATCATCGTAGTGGATAAGGACATCCGTGTTTTCCTGGAGGTACAGTTCGACGTTCTGCTTCTGTATGATTATACCGCCGGTGTTTTCTGCCTGGGCAGCAGCAGAAACGAGAAGCACCAGTGCGATCACTACCAGGAACATTCTTTTTATGGTCACGCTTTTCCCCCATCGTGAGCGTTGAGGTGGGAGAGTGGGCACGCCCCTCCGCAGACGTCCAGTTTGTCGCATGTTTTACATTCGTTGGGAGCAAATTTGTGCTCCCGTATCTTCTTTGAGATTGCTGAGTTCCAGATCTTCTTCCACGGTGTTTCGAAGATGTTGCCAAGCTTGATATTGGTCCAGCTCTGGCAGGGGATGACCATGCCGTCCGGTTCGATGAGCATATTGATGCTGCATGCCGAGCAGCACCGCTGGCCAAACCCGTTTTCTACGGGGTCATAGTTATGGTAACAGGTCGGTAAAAACCAGTTGAACTCAATCCCCTCGACCCCCGCTGTTTCCTTTGCATTGTCAAGGATTCCCCTAAGTTCCGGTTCCGGGATCTCATCTGCCAGTTTAACGCTCGTTCCGCGTCCCGAGTTGATCAGAGCATTGGCCCCGACGAAATGTGCACCCAGAGACTTCGCAAACCGGATCAGGTCCGGCATATCGTTTTGATTTTTCCTTGTAATCGTCGCATCGACACTGACCGAGAGGCCGGCAGCTACCGCATTTTTGATACCCTCTACGGTTTTTTCAAATGCACCGGGGACGCCCTGCATCTCATCGTGGATTTCTTTTTTGGGTGATTCGAGGGTTATCTGGATCCAGTCAAGGTTGGCGTTCTTTAACGCGACTGCAAGATCCGGTGTGAGCAGCGTCCCGTTCGTGATCACACCGGTGATCATCTGTTCAGCATATTTTACGAGTTCGGGGAGGTCGCTGCGCAACGTGCATTCGCCCCCGGTGAAGGCAACCTGGGGGATGCCGATCTCCCACAGTTTGTCGATAACGCGTTTCCAGTCTTTTGTCGAGAGTTCCTTTGTGCTCTCATTTTTCCAGAGGTAACAGTGGGGGCATTGGTTGTCGCAGCGGTAGGTAAGCGCGAGATCCATCCGCATCGGGGCATTCCGGTCAGGGAACTGTGCGAGGCCGACCAGGTGTGACGGGACCTCCCCTTTTCCGAAGTAGTATATCGCTTCGATGAGTTTCTTAAGATCACGGTCTGCCTGCTCCCGGGACACTTTCTTATACAACAGTGAATTATACCTTTTCTGGATCTTATCCAGCGTTACCGGGATGATTCTGTCTCGTGGTTCTGAAAGACAGGAATCAAGGAATAATTCGATCTCTGTCTTTGCCGTGTCGTTTAGTTGTACGTGATAATAGCCGTTGATTAGCAGGCTGTTCTCTTTGGTATTCAAGTGAAGCCGGATGCCGTCAATGGTCGCGTGTTTTAATGTCATAGATTTCCCCCTTCGGTGCCGATGCATTTTTACCGGGAGGAAAAGTCCGGGCACTCACCATGAAACGCACCAGAACTTTTCTCTTGTATATTAATCGTCTATGTGAAATGGTTATATTATGTGATATATTAACCAGATCTACCGAGGCTCTGTAAAGTCTGCGGTTGGCGACATATTTTATCAACGAAGGCTTAACACAACCACCCGAAGACTCGACAGAGCCTTCCTCAAAGCACCTTCGTTGTATACATCGGCGAATTTCTGAAAACAGGCCATCGGATATATTGATGTTTTACGGGATTATATCTGAGTATGAATTCGGCAAAATCACGAGGAAAATAGGAGGATTAGGAAAAAGGGGAGGTTCGTGGAGAATAATTTATTTCGAAATCACTTATTAGGATTTTTTTGGCTCTGTAGAAATCATCTTTATAATAATTTAATCTGAATAGTATTTGTTAATTCATGGATTATATTACCGGATACTTCAATAATTGGAAAATATTTGTTCTGAAAGTACTAGTGACAGCTGTTATTTTATTCTTCATTATTCCACAGCTTCGTTTTACAATCCTTCCTTTTAGGGGTTTTGACATCGGCATCTTTGTCGTTTTACTTTCTGGGGCTATATTTTTAGACTATTGCCGGTGGCATTTTGTACACACGCACCTTCTGCAGGAATTGAAACGTCAAAACCGGACCCCGTTGTCGACATCAGGCAATGGAATATATGTTCCGGATTCCTGGAATGACAGATATACAAAGGCAAATATGCCCTTATCCGGGGAATCTTACAACGGAGGAGAGTTTTACGGCAATCGTATTCTCATCACCTATTCATCACTCCTCGGATCAACACTAGAAATCGCGCAGGAGATCGGAAACGAACTGCGTACGGCAGAATATACTGTTGATGTAACTGATATGAAAAACGTGTCCTCGCTGGAAAATTATTCTGCTGTTATTATCGGAGTGGCGATTTTTACCGGACCTGCAGGTTTAGGGGATATTGGAAATTTTACAAAAAAACGTTTTAGCGAACAGCTGTCACACATGCCGGTAGCCATTTTTGCTGTCGGTCCTGAGGGAATGAATCCTGACTCTGTGATGACAACCGTGAAAATGGCATTATCTCCAATCTCTCCGGTCTCTTCAATCCTGTTTACCGCTGCACCGGATCAGAAAAAACTTAGCATCACGATGCGTTTCGCAAAAAACAAAAATATTCCCTCAACGGATTTTCAGGAGGGGGATAAGATCAAGTCATGGGCGCGAAAATTGCCGGAAATGTTGAATGTGTAAGAATTATTTCAGCAAGGACCGCCCAGGCCAAAAGTAGTAAAAGAGATTCAACCTGACGGTGATAGCGCCTGCATCCATCGGATATATTGGTGTTTTACGGGATTAGATTTGAGTATGAATTCGGCAAAATCTGGAGGAAATGAGAGGGATTGGGGAAAAAAGAGTATTTTTTAAGGAAAGTAAGCGAGTTAGGTTCACAGAAAAAATATAGGATTTTGTCAGTTGTTCATCTGATTTTTCTCGCAGCGCTTTTGCGAAGTTGCCCCTTTTCCTTCAAATCCTACACGTTGTCAATCAATGCTTGCTCGGGGTAGTACATTATATCTTCATGAGGATCTTCTCGACTACCTCCAGCTCCAATAAACGCCATCTCGTAAGAACTCTGGATTTGTGCCGGGATTGTTATTCCAGGATAATCTGGATCGACATGGGCCGGCACCAGAGTATATTCCCGGAGGATTGTCACCCCGCTCAATCCGTCCGGGAGTAACTTAACCAGATAGGTTGCATTCCCGATATTTGTCCAAGTCCCTGAATATTCAACATAAGGTTGCGTGAGGTCTATAAAAATATTGCCCGACACCATCCTTGTATCGCCTGAAAGGTAATCAACGGTTCCCTCTGGATAGAACTTGAATTCGTAACCAGTTGAATCAGACGAAGTTGTGGAACCGTACTCACGGATCCATCGGTGGAGTATCGGGTCCGTTGTATTGACTCCGAATGATGCGTTGACCGCTGGAACAGGAGTGGTTACAACTGCAGCGGCCTGAGTTGTCGATGTTACATTCGGTGCTGTTGTAACCGGCATGATCGTAGTTGCTGGTACCACCGGAGTTATTGTTGGCATCGGCATGATTGTAGTTGCTGGTACCACTGGAGTAACTGTTGGCACATTATTTGAAGTGCTGGTACACCCAGAAGATAAAATAACAATAATACAAATAAAAATCAGAAAAAAATTTATTTGTTTCATATCAATTTTATTGAATCGTCGATAATTAAAAGTATCTGCGATGCCTGTGAACAGATGCAGGCTCTGTCGAATCTTCGGAAGGTTGCATTAAGCCTTCATCGAGGAAAATATGTTGCACTTCACAGATTTTACAGATCCTCACCGCTGCCTCGTCGAGATTGCCATAAGTTCCAGTTTCCGTTGGATTGTTGCCGGGCTATCGCCCATTGGTTGAGTCAGGATTCAGAAATTCTCCGTATCGCTCACCATAATTTCCTTAGTTACGCTATCGCTCCCTCTATCGTTCCACGCATTCAGTGTGACGTTATACGTTCCCGGAGAGGCATAGCTATGCGTTACATTTTGGAGGGTTGAGTTGGTACCATCTCCGAAGTCCCAGAGCCATTGTTTGGGGAAGTCTTGCGAAGTATCATTGAACCGGACGGTTAATGGCGAGGATCCGGCGTTTGAAATCTCGGTGAAGTTTGCAAACTTCCATGCATAAACATCATAATCCCACCACGCACCGCCATCTGACAATGTCCCACCAAAATCCCAAACCGGGTTCAAGGATTGGTGGGGATCATACAGACCTACATCGTTGTAACTTAAGGTGATCGATTTGACCGTTAAAACACAACCGCATCGGGAAACGAAGTAACTAATTACGTCACAGTTACACATGATGATAGTACCCTCCGGTGAAACCCCGTTCTTGAGTTCTTGTAATGCTTCCTGAGCGGAGATTACGGGGATCGTTCCCACATGAGGGATGGTGAGATTTTCCGAGGTCTGTAATAGCGCTGTAGGGACGTTAAATATTCCAGCTGGAGTTTCCACAGAGACGTGAGGCGTAAGCATGAGTTGAAGCCAGCCTGTCTGCCAGAGGAGCCCTAATGTTAGAATCGCTAGAACGATAACTTCAACAGCAATTTTTCTTGAGATTACCACGCATTTTAATATATATTACATGTGAATAAATCATCCGCTTTAACGTGACGGTGATAGCACCTGCTTCCATTGAATATATTGGTGTTTTACGGAGTTATATCTGAGTGCGAATTCGGCAAAAACGCAAGGAAAATGGAGGGATTGGGAAAACGAGGGTGTTCTTGGGAATTTGGGAAAGCATTTGAGAATAATAAGGAAAAACGTTATAGACAAG
>CAYPEQ010000047.1:0-12500 GCA_964409915.1 uncultured Methanoregula sp.
AGTTTGACCCGGGTCTTTGAGGGGATGAGCGCTTCAAGCATGAGTACATAATGTATCCAATTGAGTAAAAAATGTATCTGATTTATAGCTCGGTTAACCTGTTATGAGATAATCAATTTTCCCCTATCTTCAAAAAATTCCTGATCGCTCCCCTGGTTAATAGAGAACCTCCGCGATTTTTTTAGCAGACGCATCAACGGGGCTCAACCGCCTCTCGTCGCGTGGGCTGATCCCCCTGAGTTTCAGGTATTATAGAGGAAAAACGGCTCTGTGGCATTCCACCGTAACAGATCCGTATATGGATCGCGAGCGTACGTTTCGAGATGATAGAGATGGTATCCATTCCCATTTCCGTTTCTCACCGGATAATATTGTCAAATATATTTCCCAATCTTTATTGCCCATTATTCAAGAGATCTAGCAATCGGGGTGTGCAGGATTTTGGGATAAGCACACCGCATCCGCGAGGATTTATGCGTCACCCCGGGTTGCTGTGATGGAGTGAACGGGATGGCGCTGATCGGTACGAAACGGTACAGCCGGGTATTTGCCCTTCTCCTGATTACGGTATTGGTATTTGCGATGCCGGTATCGGCAGCGCCCACCTATGCTGTGGTCAGAAACATCAGTGGTGATCTGTGCACCGGATTGACGCGGCCATTCCAGCCCACAGAAATTTCCGTGGATGATTCTTCCGGTGAACTCTATATCCTGAACAACAACTCAAACAAAGTAGTCGGATTCTTTACAGACGGATCCTGTATTGGCCAGGTCAACTCAGCTCCCAACGCAACTCACATGGTGCTTGCCGAAAATGAAGGCAGTGTCTTTTTGACGACCGAACCGCCTACCAATTCCCTCTATATGTACGACGGATCTTGGAATTTTCAGGGTAATCAGGCCCTTACAGCACAGCCCGGAGCCCTGACTGACTGTTATGATTCCTCTTATTCCCCGTATGCGGTATCCATGGCGTATCCTAACGGGACCGTTGACGAACTCCTACCAAGCACATGGGGAGGTGAACCAGTTTTTTTCCCTCTCCTCATTTCTTTTTCCGGGCCGGCAAATCCGGTTGCTATTACCTGTGCCCCGGATATCACGACCACGTCGTCCACCCTGGTTTACATCATTAACACCAGCGGGATATCGTTCTATGATGCCCAGACGGGAACACTCAGGACCACCATGGATGGGTTCACGGATGCCAGAGCCATTGCCGTGGAATCCTACGGTCCTTACCCGAAGCGTCTGTATGTCGGTGACGGGACGATGCTCAGGATTTACAGCCCCAGCACCACGGCCCGGGACCAGTATACCCTTCTTGGTACAATCTCGCTCCCGTCCACCATTGAGGGGATAGCCGTTGACAAGGACAATATGATCTACGTGACCACTGCTGATTCGAACCTGATTGGGGTGTATGCTGTCCGCCCGACCGTTACTGCAGTCTCGCCCTCATCCGGACCACTGGCCGGGGGCACCTTGATTATGATCACCGGTACCGGGTTCCTGGATGGAAACAGTACGCACGCGGTAAAATTCGGCGGTGCTGACGCCGCTACCTACACGGTGAACTCTGATACCCAGATCACAGCTACTGCCCCGGCAGGTACAGCAGGGACTATTGACGTCACGGTATCATCCCCATTCCTGACAAGTACTACCAGTGCAGCAGATCACTTCATGTATGCTCCAGCCCCAACCGTCACCGGCATCTCACCGACAACGGGACCTTGTGGCTATACTACGGTAACCATCACCGGAACCGGTTTTACCGGCGCTACTGCAGTCACCTTTGAAGGGACACCGGCTTCGCCGAGTGCACCGACTGCATCTACCACTCTCGCCGCAGCTATTACAGCGACATCGACCACTATCTCCCTTTCCAGTGTGGCAGATTTTCCTGCAGGTCCAAATTGTGTTATTATCGACCCGGGACTCACGGAAGAGGTTGTTTATTATCAGGGGATCAGTGGCACTACCCTTACGGGTGTGATCCGGGGGTATGATGGTACTACCGCGACATCTCATATGATAGGTACAACGGTGAGCACACCTTTTACGTATGTAAGGGTTGACTCTGATACCCAAATAACCACGATATCACCTCCGGGACCCGCCGGAAAACATGATATTACGGTCACTACACCCGGCGGAACATCCGCGACTTCAACTGCCGATCAGTTCACGTATGTTCTGGCTCCGGCTCCGTATCTAAACTTCATCGCCCCATCTTCCGGACCAACAACAGGAGGGACTAATATTGTGATCTCCGGAGGGGGATTTTTTCCCGGGGCTACCGTTTCATTTGGGGGAATACCCGGAATCGATGTGAATGTTCCCATCTCAAGCGTAATTACCGCCATAACACCCCCATATTTTCCCCCCGGGCCGGTTGATGTTGTCGTCACTAATCCCGATTCTCAGATCGGGGAACTCTCTGATGGGTTCACGTACATCCCGACGGTGACCCCAGTACTGGACGTGGACGAGGGCTCCAGCGGGACATTTACGCAAGGGCAGACCGGCGGAACACTCACCGTCACGGTATCGAACACCGGTAGTGCGTCAAGCGCAACCTGGGGCACGACTACGGTGACCGAGACACTGCCCTCCGGATTCAGCGCCACGTCCTTTGGCGGTTCAGGGTGGAGCTGCTCGGGAACGAATGCCGTGACGTGCACCGGCACGCAGGCAGTGGCTGGCGGCTCGTCGTTCCCGGAGATCGATATAGCAGTCGCAGTTCCGGCTGCCGCGTCCAATCCTACAGGAACGAATGCGGCCACGGCATCCGGGGGCGGTGCAAGTGCATCTGCTACCAGTGGCACGGTCAGCATCCCGGTGGTGCAGGTGCCGGCGACTATGGGTGCCAATTCCGGCACCACGCCCCAATCAGTCGCCGTCAACACAGCGGTTGCCAACCCCCTCTCCGTAACGGTACAGGATGCGGCAGGCAACCCGGTCCCGGGCGTAAGTGTGACGTTTACTGCGCCGGCATCTGGAGCATCAGGTACTTTCTCCGATAGCACGAACACGATCACCGTGACTACGAACGCTGCTGGCGTTGCCTCGGCAGGTTCATTTACCGCGAACACCGTGAACGGGGGACCGTATACCGTGACGGCTACAGCGACCGGTCTTTCCTCGGTGAACTTCGATCTGACAAACACCGCCGGCACAGCCACGCACGTAGCGGTCACTGCGCCGGGTACAGCCATAAGCGGTTCACCGTTCAGTATCACGGTGACTGCCCTTGACCAGCTCGGGGACACGGCAACCGGGTATACTGGCACCGTGCATTTCACGAGCACAGACAGTGCCGCAACTCTCCCGGCAGATTACACGTTCACCGGCGGAGACGCGGGAACCCACACCTTTACCTTAACAATAACCCTCAATACGGCCGGTGCCCAGACCATCACAGCAACTGATACCGGTACCTCATCAATCACCGGAACGTCCGGAGCTGTCGCCGTACGTGTACCCCTGATCGGCATCGGTGCAATTACTGGTACACCTCAGGTTGGTGATATCCTGACCAACGGTACCGTGACGCCGGCAGCTGCAACCGTAAACTACCAGTGGAATGAATCGGCGTCGATCAACGGACCGTATTCGCCAATCTCCGGGGCAACATCAGAAACCTACACACCCGTTGCCGGGGATATGGGCAATTACATCGAGGTTAACGTTACCGGTACTGGCAGTTACACCGGCTTTGTCAATAGTACCCCGGTAGGTCCGGTAACGGTAGCACCTGTTGTAACGCCGACACCTACGCAGACCCAATCCGGCAATAGTGGCAGTCGCTCCGATTATTGGGTAAATTCCGGTAACACCGGATCAACGGGATATGCCGGCCCGGCTCCTGTGCCACGGGGATCATCCAATCCGGTACCTCAGCCGGTACCAAAGCAGCCCGCCGCAGGAACACAACAGCCGGGATCACCGGGCTCGTCATCATCAGCACCAGCACCGGCTGCTTCTTCGGGAACCGGCTCATCGTCCGGCGGGGTCCCGGTTGTCTCTGTGATTGCAGGTATCGCGGGAATCGGTGTCTTTACCGGCGGTGGGTTTATAGTCCGGCGCTGGTGGATCCGCCGACTGAACCCAGCATTGTTCCGGAAATACAAATAATACAGAACCCGGAAAAACCGGGTGCGCTTAATACTCTGTGAGGAGGTGCATGCAATGTCGCAACGATCCCGTTTTCGGTCAGTATCAGCACTTCTGATAGTGCTGTTTCTCCTGGCAACCGGATGTGTTTCGCCGTCACCTGCCGGCAGTCCGGCAGGAAATACAAGTGATACTATCACTCTCCCCATAACTATGACAACACCCCCCATAGCAACGCCTGCGCCGGTGCAATGCCCGATGGAAAACACCAGCTCGTTTACGATCGTCCAGGGTGATCCCGTTTCCTTCCCGGGAACGATTCCCTCCGGGAATATTTCTGAAATGCGGGTCTGGCTCTTTGGCTCTAATTCCACGTCAGTTGCCACCGTTCCGGTCCAGCAGTACTCTCCATTCCTTTTCAGGCTCGCGGAAAACCAGACCTCCGCGATGATCAATGGGACGTACCGGATCCTTTTTGAATTCCCTTCTCCGCAAAATACGTATAGCCTGACCATTGCCTCTGTCGGTACGCTGAATGACACGGTCCTCTATGACCATACGGGGAGCAGGATCCTGGATTTCAGCGATGTCAACGATAACCAAATCAGCGGTCTGCATGCGGCGGCTGCCGTTGAGCAGGCAATCCGGGAGACCGGCACCGAAAATGTTACCGGTATCACCCTTTACGTGGAAGAGCCGGAGATTACTATCGATCCCATACCCGACCACGTCCTCGGCGATACTGTTACCTTCGGGGGAACCACAAACCTGGACCCCGGGGAAACGCTCACCGTACAGATCTATGATGCCGATTTCCATCCCTGCGCGAAGTGCCAGGTGATAAGTAATGATTCAGTCGAGAGCTGCTGCGGCAGTTTCGCACGACCGGTAATAGTTATACCCGGAAATTGCGGCGCCAATACCTGGTCCCTAGACGTCAATACCTCATATCATGATTTCCAGGGAGGAGAGCCATACCTGGTGATAGTTTCAGGCAGGGATGGCCTTGCAATGAATGAGTGTCTTTTTAATATTCTGGCTGTCCAGAAACCCGATCCATTTCATTATGTTACCATCAGCCAGCCCGTGACGAACCCCGGCGAAAATGCCCTGCGGTTGTCCGGGTCCGCGAGTACAGATTTTGGCCCCCAGGAAAAATTCCTCCTGCAGATATCTTCGGGTTCCAACGCTACGCTCATAACCGTTGTCCCTGTGGTCTTTGACGGAACAGGATACAGCTGGAATTACACCGTGGACCTGTCTGCACTTTCTGCGCACGGCTTGTACGAGGTCAATATCACCTCTCTGAATAATCCTGAAATCAGGAACTCAAGCACGTTTACGGTTTAGGCTGTTTATGCACTCGGGAAGAGAGGGAAGCGCTCACCGGGGCTTCGTCCCTTACCGCGTGGGCATCCCCCTCTTCGCGAGAGGGCCTCATACGGCAATATGTATCCCTGACTAATATATAAAATAAAATGAACGAATGAATCAAGAGTTGAGGCTATGAAGTGGAATACATGGAAAGGCTGGGCGATAGTGGGTGTTCTTCTCGGTCGCCTGCTCCTCCTTATCTTATCCCTCTTTTCACTCCAAACCAATCCTCCCTGCCAGTGCGATCCTGCGTACCTGTGCTGTGGTGCTGCATCACTTGGAGGGGCATATGGAATTGCAGCTGCCGTTTATCTTATTGCAATGCTGGGTTTTCTCATCCTAAATTTTGTACCTGCGGTGATAATGGTTGTATTGAACGGTATCGTACCGTCCCTAAAAATTGATCAAAATATCCTTGGCATTTCTGTCCTGTTCTGGGACAGTATTCTTTTTGCTTTATTATTTCATCTCTGGGAACAGCATGTCAGGGAAAAAAGAGAGAAGAATAAGACTTCGTAATCCCTGCGGGCAGACCCCCTTGTTACGATAGTTCCACGAAAGGGTAATACACCCTCGTCGCATAGCGGAAGGGCGGTTCAGGGGAACAGGCACTGTCCCCTCCGTCACTATGTGTTTTGTAATTTGTTGGAAACCAAGGATTTCTACAGAGCCAATTATTCCCCAAAGCGTTGTTCTCCTTGCAGGCTAGGGGCCTTCCGGGATTTTTATTTTTAGCAGACGCTCACCGGGGCTTATCGCCCCTTGCCGCGTGGGCTCTGAGCCCGGAGTTTTCAGGTATGAGATAGAAAAAAACGGCCCGGTAACCCGGCACGAAATGTGAAGGTCAATTGATCCTGTGTGGATAATCACCGTTATGATGAATCGGTGGTCAAAATTGTCCCGGATTTTGTCAGTATCCAAATGTTTATCCTTCGCATAATCCTTCTCCCACATGATTCAAACGAGTGAGTCCTCTTTGGAGATTGATATTGTATGAAATTTTCTTATGTTTTAGCAGGTTTTGGCGTGCTGGTGTTCTTCCTCCTCGTTTCTGGATGCACCAGTACCAGTACAGCACCACAGGTAGTTCAGGCACCGACCTATACTCCCACCCTTTCACTATCCCCGACACCTACTTCCGTGCCATTCCCCAACGCCCTGGCACTTAATCAATATGACCAGTTCGGGAGTGGAGAAAATCAGGGCAAGGTGACCGTGTATGGATATAAGGTATTATCCAACTATAACTGGACGTCCCCTCAATACAACAGTAATCCCTACCAGCAAATAGCAAATGGACCGAACCTTGAAAATGGTTACACCACGGTGACGCCTCACGCGGGCAACACGTTCCTGTTTGTGTTTGTCCGGTATTTCAACACCGGCACAAGTGCGATAAATGCTCCTTCCGCAAATCAGTTTTACGTGTACATCAATGGTACTTCGTACAGCCCGTCATCTATCAATGCACCCCAGGTCACTCTTACCCCGGTAGTGGGATCACAATATGCTGATCTGGTCGGGAATGGAGCTTCCGGCGTTGTCCAACCGGGCCAGTCTAACGGGTTGGACGGGTATATCATTTATGAGATTCCGAGTTCGTTTTCGCCGCATACAACCTATGTAACGCTTGACTACGAAAATCAGCCGGAATGGGTACTTGGCTAAAAGGGCACCAGAATTGAGGGTCACAGGTCTGTTGAGGGAAAGCATATTTTTTTGTGGTATTGAAAAATTGATTATCTCCTAATATTGATGTCCGGGGGACGTCTGGAATTCCAAAGGCGGGATCCGGGGAGTTTTGTCCGAAGGGTCCGGACACTCCATCGCTCCAGCCGGCAAATTTCAGTGTTGAAATCGCGTTTCAGCGGTTCATCGATGTAGATCAGGTCAAGGAAATGGGACCAACTCAATTGTCTCGACAGTGTCGAGACTATTGCTTCATCCTCGTAAGCCTCGGCAAACCGAATCATGTGGCGAAGGCTCTTTTCCGAAAACCCTCGACCGTATACATTCGTGAGATCGCGTGCAATGAGTTCGACAATTTTCTCGCCGTAAACACCTCGTCCGGATTTGAGAATATCATCACGAATCCGGCGACCAATATGCCAATGGAGCATAACGAGTTCGGCATTTACCCCGACTGCAACACGAACACGGGTCGATTCAATCAGAGACTGAAGATCTTTCAGTAATGTGGGAGGTACTGAAGTAGGCTCGATATCCTGTGTTTCATAAGATATTACTTCACCGGTTTTTTTATCAGTTTTTTTCCCATTTTTGTGTCGAAGAGGAGGGAGTATTGAGGGGATTTTTTTAGCAGACGCTCATCGGGGCTTTTCGCCCCTTGCCGCGTGGGCTAGCTCCCGGAGGTTTAGTCATTGACGAGTATTTTTCCTTAACCTCTCATTACAAAAACCAATTACTCCGGTATCCTTATTGTTGCTCTCCACGCTGGGAAATTTCTGAAGTATTGGGAAAAACGTACGAGATGGACAAAGTAACAGGATGAACTTTGTATCAAACCGGTTTCTGAACGTTAATGCACATAATGTGCATTAAGCGCTAAATGTGCATTCGCTGACCGGGAACTATGGAAGAACTGCCTGCCGCCATTGATCGGCTGGTGTTTTTTTTGCATCGAGCCAATCGAAAAGGTTCATGGTAGGGCTGTCTTTGTGGAAGTATTCCGGGTTCACACAATCGGTGCCAACGGCCGACCAGGAGCCCCCCTCCATAAAATCAATTCGGACGTGTTCATCTTTTGTATTCACAAATATGATCTTGATGTTGGCATATTGCGTCCATTCTTTGGCTATATCCATGACTTTAGCCCGTTGCAAATCCTTACCGCCGATAAAGCGGCACTTCAACTCAAAACCCGCTGGCCACATTTTATTGTTTTGGATAGCCATCAGCGGGACCGCAATACCCATCTTCGGGTTAACAGTACGCTTAGTGCCATGCAGCGCTGCGGCGATATATGCCTGATGCTTCTTCGAATTTGCCACTTCTTTAGGAATGATACGATCGAAACAGATTTTAAGATTAGATTTCTTCATACCGGTGGTCCTCCTTTTTCGATAACGAATTCCTGAGAAGAAACCCTGAGGTTCCTCCATAACATCTCCCTTTTTGGGTACCGAGAATATAATTATTAATAATATAATAACTAGCTCATGTTTGTACCCGGATTTTCAGTTATTATAGAGAAAAAGCAATAATTCCTGAACTGATATATCTGGTTATATGGGATCGTTTGATCTCGAAAATTTCAAAACGATCAATACGATTATTGAGCGTGACAGCAAGGACGCGACCTACAAGTTTGCCCTGTTACGCGGTGTCATCGAGATTTCGCAGGAATACCAGCAACTGGTAAAAGAATCCGGGGATCGTGTTTCGCTTCCTCTCGGTCTTCTCATTGAGAAATGCGCATATCTTATTGATGTCCGGGGGTTTGATGCATGGCGCCGGTGAAATGCCCGTTCTGTAATCCGCTGGCTGAAGATATTATTGCACGGAACGATCTCTGTTATGCCCGCTGGGACCGGTTCCCGGTGAGTAAGGGGCATTTATTGATTATTCCGTTCCGGCATGTACCGGATTTCTTTTCAATGACTGTTGAAGAGAAACAGGCGATGGTTGGCCTGATTGATGCGTGCAAAGGTGTCATTGAGGAAAATTTCCAACCGGCCGGCTATAACCTCGGGATCAACGTTGGCGCAGCGGCCGGGCAGACGGTGATGCACTGCCATTGCCATATGATCCCCCGGTATGCCGGGGATGTCCGGAACCCGAGAGGCGGTGTACGGGGGATTGTCCCGGGGAAGAAGGAGTATTGATGGGGGATTTTTCTAGCGGACGCTCACCGGGGCTTACCGCCCCTTGACGCGTGGGCTTTCCCCAAAGGGATGGCAATGACGTGAAAAAAGATCCTCGAATGACAGTGCATCATAAAACCGGAAAAACGATACACAACAGCTCTTGTGTATCACTGGTGAGACACAAGACTGCTTTGTGTCTCACGTTTGTATGATTATGATACACTACGGTCCCGGACGATTATGGAAAAATTACCAGCTGCTGCTCTCAGTGATGGCGATCAGCCGGGAGAATCGGTAAATCGTCGGGCTCGTTCCTTTCCCTTCCCGGGTTACCGTGAGGATATTCCCCGCTGTCAGCCCCTTCAGGACCCGGTGGGCGCTCGGCTTGGGAATTCCCGATTCCGCAATGAAATCGTAACTCTTGAAAATCGGGCGTGAGAAGAGCGTATCAATCGCCTTTATGGTATACTGCGAATGCGTTACCTCAGGGACTTCCTTTTTCATCTCTTCATAAAGCTCAATAATCGCCGTAGCTTTCTGGTTGTTCTCGGTCGCCTGTTCGATGAGCGCATGGAGGAAGAACCCTATCCAGCCGTTCCAGTCGTTCTCACGGGAGATGGCAAGCAGCCTTTCGTAATATTCATCCCGGTGATGCTCGAGGTAAGCACTGATGTAGAACATCGGCGTTGAAAGGATCTTTTTGTTATAGAGGATGATGGGAACCAGCATCCGCCCGATTCTTCCATTCCCGTCGCGGAACGGATGGATGAGCTCAAACTGCGCTTTGAGTACCGCAAGCTGAACGAGCGGGTCCCGCTCTTCATTGTGCAGGTAATTCTCCCAGTTTGTGAGGGCATCCATAATGAGGTTCGGCGGGGGAGGAATGAACGTGGCTCGTTCGATTGGCGTACCGTAAGGAGCGATGTAGTTCTGGATGCGGCGGATCTCCCCGGGCTCCCGGTCACGCCCCCGGACACTGGTCAGCAGGATGCGGTGGAGATCGCGAATCATGTTTGTACAGATCGGCCGTTTTCCCAGATCCTCAACCGCAGCCCGCATTGCGGTCCGGTAATTGATGATCTCCTGGATATCCAACCGTTTCTCCGGAGTAATCTTGTGTGCCTGGTCCGCTTCAAACTGCAGGACCTCTTCGAGGGATGCCTGAGTACCTTCTATCCGTGACGAGAGGACTGCTTCCCGGATGGCGAGCGGCGAAAGAAGGATCTCAGGATTGACAATGCCCTGGAGCAGGCCGTCATACCGGGCAAGGGCCGCATTCGCTTTACCGATAAGGGGAATGTGTGCCATCCAGTCGATGTCATCGAGCGGGAGGGTCCGGGGCGTGTACGGCTCCATTTCTGACTTCAGTATAGTGTCTGGGAGAATATTAGGTTTGGCAGAGGATTTACGAGGTTTTTCGACATTTCATTTGATGTGTGCTTCGTATCCTTATTGAAACCCGGGAATTTTACCCGTCGCTTATTCACGCTTTTATCCGGTTATTATAGAGAAAAAGCAATAATTCCCGAACTGATATATCTGGTTATATGGGATCGTTTGATCTCGAAAATTTCAAGACTATCAATACGATTATTGAGCGGGACAGCAAGGACACAACCTATAAGTTTGCCCTGTTACGCGGTGTCATCGAGATCTCGCAGGAATACCAACACCTGGTAAAGGAATCCGGGGAAAGTGTTTCGCTTCCTCTCGGTCTTCTCATTGAGAAATGGCTTTTGTACTATTATCCTGTCATTGATAGCCAGGCATTTTTACCACAACTGCATGGCGAGAAACCGGATTCTTTCCACAAGAGGATCTCCTTTCGGCCACTGTTCAGGGAAGTGACTGATTATTATGCTGGAAAGGGCGGCTTTTCGGCTTTCTATAATGACTATGTGAATGGATCCCTTGATCCTGAAATTTCACCTGCTGTTTATGCATTGATTGCACAACTCAGGAACACGATAACCACTATGCCCATGAAACATCTCGGCCGCTCGCAGGGACACCGGGATTATTCTGTTTTTTCGTACAACAGGGATGCCCGCAGGATTCCTGCCGGGATGTCTCTCGGCCAGGAATCGGTTGTGCAGTATTCCGGGACATTTTCTTTCCGGAAGGACCTTTTCCTGGTATTCCAGTACCTGGGCAGTTTCATCTCCGGTGATGATTCGCTGGTATACCAATGGGCTGAGTTTACCCGTAAGGCAAGCGGGGGCACCCTTGCTGTTGCTGCGGTTATGGAAACATTACGGACTATGCCGGAAACCGAAAGGGCGGTGAGCGAGGCCCGGCAGGTCTATACCCGGCTGTACCAAAACTATCACAATCTTGCATGCGTGTGGTCCGGAAAGCCGATCACGGATATGAGGCTGCTTTGTGTGGACCATATGATCCCGTTCTCCGTCTGGAAAAACAACAATCTCTGGAATTTGATGCCGGCGATTGAGAGTATTAATGCAAAAAAACGGGATATGATTCCTTCACCGGATTTTATTGAGAAAAGATCTGATGCCATTGTCACGAACTGGAACAGTATGTACGAGGTCTATCCCAAACGATTCTTGCGGGAGATTAATATTGCTTTGGTTGGTTCGCCGGAGCAATCTTCTGGCTGGCAGGATGTTGCCCTGGAACGGCTCGGTGAAAAATGCGCATATCTTATTGATGTCCGGGGGTTCGATGCATGGAGTCTGTGAAATGTCCGTTCTGTAATCCGCTGGCTGAAGATATTGTCGCACGGAACGATCTCTGTTATGCCCGCTGGGATATTTTTCCGGTGAGTAAGGGGCATTTACTGATTATTCCGTTCCGGCATGTACCGGATTTCTTTTCGACTACTATTGAAGAGAAACAAGCTATGGTTGGCCTGATCAATGAGTGCAAAGGTGTTATTGAGAAAAATCTCCAACCGGCTGGTTATAATATTGGGATCAACGTTGGTGCTGCGGCCGGGCAGACCGTGATGCATTGTCATTGCCATATGATCCCCCGGTACGCCGGGGATGTCCGGAATCCAAAAGGTGGGATTCGGGGGATTGTGAGAGAGAAAAGAGAATATTGAAGGGATTTTTTCAGAAGACGCTCACCGGGGCTTTTCGCCCCTTGCCGCGTGGGCTGACCCTTGATCCCACTGGACATGTATTCAACAAACCTGAGAGAACTCTTTTTTCGGTG
>CAYPEQ010000048.1:0-12498 GCA_964409915.1 uncultured Methanoregula sp.
ATGCTTATCTCACCAACAAGCGTATCTTCCTGATTGACACCCAGGAAAAGAAACTAAAGGTCACGGCTAAAGATATCCCCCGTGACACCATCGCCGACAGCATTGTTGAATACTCTGAGAATGCTGACCCGGTGCTCGTACTCTCGGTAAAATCGGCTGATGACGAGATCAAAACGATGAAACTCGTCTTTACCCAGAACGGTACCGATCGTACCGGAGAAATAGACGACTGGATATCGCTGCTCGGACAGGAGCCTCCTCAAAAGCGAACGCTGGCAAAACAACAGAAAGCACCTGAACCACTTGAAGAAGAGGTCCCCGAAGAAGAGCCGGTGGAAGCTCCTCCCGTCCGCCCGGTAAAACCCCCTGTACGCCAGGAAGAACTGCATCCCACCAGAAAACCGCTCAAGGAGCATGAACGCCAGCCCCCGGTTAAACGGCTCATCCCTCTGGCCCCCGAGCCGGAGCCAGAACCGGAACCTGAACCGGTGATCCTGCCACCGAGACGGGTGCAGGTCAGGACCGTGGAAGAACCGCAACAGCGCAGGGTGCCGGTTACCCGTGGCATTCCTACACCGGTAAGGGGTGAATCGCAACCGGTCAGGAAACCCGAAGTGCAAACTGCGGTGCGAACGGCAATGAATAACCCGGTCCAGCCAGTGCGGTATACGCAGGTCCAGCCGGTAAGAAGTGTAATTGCCGAACCTGTCCGGCGCCCCCTGCCAGAACCGGCCCGTGAGATTATGCCTGAGGAAAAACCGGTTGTGCGCAGAGCAATTATACCGGAAGAGCCGGCAGACGGTCCGCAATTCTGTCATAACTGCGGAAAGAAGCTCCCGGGTGAAGCTAACTTCTGCCCGGGATGCGGGACCCGGCTCGGGCGTTCGCGGACAGACCCGACGACGCAAATGTCAAAAACCCTTCCCCGGCCTGCAGTCCCGGTGGCTACCCCGCCAGCTTCCCCTCGTAAGATCCCAAAAATTGAAGAGGTTCATGAAGATGACGATGACGATGAACTACCCAAGCGTCCACCGGTGAAAAAGACCCCGAAAGGTAGTGATATGACCATCCTGCAGAAATTCCTCAGGCGCTGACACCAACTACCTTCATTTTCTCGTCAGATTTTTAATCCGGCAAAGAATACACATTATATAGCATTTTTTCCTAAAAAGAAACGGTTATATGAAATCCAGTCTCTTGTATTAGTACGATTACGGAGAAAACGAGGAAATTTAATGAAAAGAAATATCCAGATTGAAGCCTTGAACCAGATCCCTCTTGAAAAACAGCGGATTGAACTTGTTGAACGTAAATGCCTAGGTCACCCTGACAGCATTGCCGACGGCATTGCTGAGTCCATCTCCCAGGCACTCTGCAAAGTGTATCTTGAAGAGTTTGGGGCGGTCCTGCACCACAATACCGATCAAGGTGAAGTTGTCGCTGGAGAATCCTGCCCGACTTTCGGCGGCGGAAAGATGATCCGCCCGATTTATGTGTTAATCGACGGCCGCGCTACAAAACAGTTCAACAGGGTTACCATCGCTACCGATGCAGTGGCAGTCGAGGCGGCACACGGATACCTTCACAAGATCCTTCCTGAGCTCAACCTGACCAGGGATGTTACCATTGACAGCCGTCTCGGGACCGGTTCAACTGACCTACGGGATGTTTTCAAACCCCGTCAAGGCAAAGTCCCGCGTTCGAACGATACCTCATTTGGGGTAGGTCACGCCCCGTTCTCTGATGTAGAGACCATTATCCGGAACACGTCGGACTATATCGATACCAAACTCCGCAAAAAATATCCGGCTATCGGTCAGGACATCAAGATCATGGGCCTGCGGGACGGGAACACGATCACCCTTACCATTGCCTGCGCTATCGTCGACAAATATTGTGCTGATATAAAGGAATACCAGGAATATATGGCACTTCTGACCGAAGAAATAGGAAAAGTCGCAAAAAAGAGCACGCAGCGCAAGGTCTTGGTCAATGTCAATACTGCGGACGACATCAAGAACGAGAGTGTTTTCCTGACGGTCACGGGAACATCTGCAGAGATGGGCGACGACGGCTCCGTTGGCCGCGGCAACCGGTGCAACGGTCTTATAACTCCCAACAGACCCATGAGCATGGAAGCGACGAGCGGTAAGAACCCGATTAACCATATAGGTAAGATCTATAATCTCCTTTCCACCCAGATCGCTTCTGACACCATTAAAAAGGTCGACGGGATTGAGGAAATGTATGTCCGGCTGCTCTCCCAGATCGGAAAACCCATCGACCAGCCTCTGGTGGCAAGTGTCCAGGTACTGCCCATTAAGGGCGTCTCTTTGCCTGAGATCAATAGTGAAATCCAGGCAATCGTTGATGATAAACTCGCGAACGTTACCAGCATCACGGAGAAGGTAATCCGTGGCGAACTCAAAACCTTCTAAGAAGCACACCGAAAAAAAGAGAGCCGGCCCGGAAGGGGCCGGACTTCCCCCTTTTTCCGAAATGATAAGGATTGCAATTCCCAATAAAGGAAGGATTGCAGCGCCTATCATGGACCTGATGGAGAAAAGCGGGCTCCACCTTACCGATGGCGCAGAACGCCGGTTGATAGCTCGCACACTTGATCCCCATGTAGAGGTGCTGTTTGCCCGGCCTATCGATATCCCGGAATATGTGGCAACCGGGGCAGCGGATCTCGGGATTACCGGCTATGATATGGTCATCGAGCGCGAAGCTGATGTCGAGGAACTCCTCGATCTCCAGATCGGTAAAGCAAAGCTTGTACTCGCTGTTCGTGAAGAGGCAGACATCACTTCTGTCACTGATCTCAAAGGGGCAAAGATCGCGACTGAATTTCCTGTAATCTCAAAACAGTATTTTGCAAAACACCATGTACCGGTCACGATTGTGCTCGTTGGCGGGGCGTGTGAGGCAACACCGTACCTTGGTATAGCAGACGCCATTGTGGATCTTTCGAGTTCGGGAAATACCCTGAAAACAAACAGACTGCGGGTACTCGACGAAGTGTTGACGACTTCTACCCTCCTTATCGCAAACCATTCCTCACTTGTGACAAAAAGGGAAAAAATCGATGAGATTCATCTTGCCCTTGAAAGTGTCATACGGGCCCGCGGACAGTGCTACCTCATGATGAACGTAAAACGGGCATCACTTGAAAAAGTCAAAAGCGTGCTTCCCGGGCTCTCTGGACCTACGGTGATGGACGTGGCATCGACCGAGGATATGGTTGCCGTCCATGCGGTAGTGAACGAGGAACGGGTCTACACGCTGATCAATGCGCTGAAACGGGCAGGCGCACGGGATATTTTAGTGATGGCCATCGAACGGATGATCCGCTGATCTGGTATGAGAGTCTTTCCCGCCGTTGATATTCTGGGTGGCAAGTGCGTCCAGCTCGTGCAGGGAAAACGCGAAAGTGCAACCGCGTACGGTGATCCCCTTGCCTGTGCCCACCGGTGGATTGATGCAGGGGCTGATGCCCTGCATGTGATAAATCTCGATGGTGCTTTTGGCGATGCGGCAAAGAATGCCGACCTGATCCGGACACTGGTGAAAGATACCGGCATTGAGATTGAACTTGGTGGCGGGATTCGATCCATAGAAGATGCGCAACAGTGGCTCGGGACCGGCGTTTCCCGGATTATTCTTTCAACACTTGCAATCCAGAACCCCCTCTACATCAGCCAGATAGCCAAGGAATTTGGCAGCGACCGGGTAATGGCCGGTGTAGATGCACGAGGAGGCAACGTCGCGATTCACGGCTGGCAGGAAACGGCCGGAAATTATATTTCCTGGGCAGAAACATTCGAACAACTTGGCGCCGGTTCCCTGCTTTATACAAATGTGGATGTCGAAGGACTCCAGAAAGGCATCGCAATCACGCCGGTCAAGGATCTTATTGCCCATGTCCATGTGCCGGTAGTAGTTGCCGGAGGGGTCTCAGGTAGGGCTGATGTCGCACTCCTCCGGGAAGCCGGGGCATACGGCGCAGTGCTGGGATCCGCACTTTACAGCGGAAAGATTAACCTTTCAGAGGCACTAGAGGAATCTCGATGAGCACGGTAACGCTTGCACGGGAAACAAAAGAAACAAAAATCGAGCTTTCGATCAACCCGAATGGTACCGGGAACGTATCGATTGAAACAGGAATCCCCTTCTTTGATCATATGCTTATCGGCATGGCAAAGCATGGGGGATTTGATCTTACCTGCACAGCGACCGGAGACCTTGATGTCGATTACCACCATACTATCGAAGATGTGGGTATTGTCCTTGGTGACGCTATTAAACAGACTATCAGCGACGGCCGGGGGATCCGAAGGTTTGCACACGCGATCATACCGATGGACGAGGCCCTTGCCCAGGTAGCGCTTGACTGCGGGGGACGAGGGTACCTGGTCTATTCCGGCATGTTTGGCAGTAGGACTCTTGGAAACATCCCGCCCGATCTCTTCGAGCATTTCTTCTATACCCTCTGCATCCATGCAGGCATTACAGCACACATCAGCTTTACCGGCCGGAACGATCACCACCAGTGTGAAGCGGCGTTCAAGGCTTTCGGTATTGCCCTTGGTAAAGCTCTCTCAAAAAATGAAAAAATAAAAGATATCCCCAGCACCAAGGGGACGTTCTGAACCTCGCTGATAAAGTAATTCTTTATCAATACTTCAGGAAAAAACATTTCAGTACTAAACGGTCTGGTGACGACTACGGGTGTTTTCCGGTATGATACAAAATACGCGGCGCCGACACGGGAGCAGCGTGAGCGGTATATGAAAGGGGACTATGAGGAGCACTTTTTCGGGCCGGACAACCAGATCATGGTTATCATCTATGATGAGGCAGTGTACCTCAAGGATGATATTGATGGCACAAGAGTCCTCTTTACCGGACATAAGGACAAGGAAAAAGTGATGGATGAGGTCAGGCGCCGCATCGATGAACATGCTAACAAAGAAGATGGCAGCCGGTCGTTTGTAAGCGGCCGGGAAATACAGGAATCGTAATCCCCGCTTTTTTTCTGGCAGCTGATCCCTGGGATCAGATACCAGCATTGTTGATCAGCCGGTTAATGTCTTCGCTATTGCCCGTATTACCAATATTACCTATATTACCCATATCAAGCGAGCCGAACTGTGACATGAGAGGACTGATAAACATCACATAGATAATGACTAGCGTGATCACAATAACCGCAATCGCAAACACGATAAACAGGATCATATGAAGCATCCGGGTCTCGTGAAACGGAGTCTCACCGGTATTCATCTTTCTGGCTGTTGTGTATGCATCATACATCGCATACAACCACACGATAGCACCAGGGATGCCTAATAAAATGAGGCCTAATGTTAATCCCACACAGGTCAGAATAAAAAGGGCAAATCCTTTTGCGGCTTCCCCGTTATAAACCTGGCCCAGCCCGGGAAGAAATGTCGAACAGATCCCGGCAATCATCTGGCTCTTTTGCTCCCGCATCGGCACCGGCAGGCAGGGATAACCAACAGGGCTCTTCCCATCCATACGGGCACCGCAACCGCTGCAGAACCGCGGATCCTGCTCATTGGATACTTTACCGCAGTGGGGACAGATCTGGGGCATACAGGTGCTCTTCATGGAGATTGTTGCAGTTGGGTAAAAAGACTTGCCAATATGGTAGGAATGCAACGAATTTTAGGAATCCTGCCAGCACTTTTTTCCTGACACCGCTGTGGCTCAAACTGACAAAAGGGGAGATAACAAACCGGATAATAAAAGTGCGCTTAATGATTTCAGGATTTTAAGAAAAAAGAGTTGATCAGTTGGATTTTGAAGCGAGATCAACGTCTTCTTTCTTGATCGTCTTTCTTCCCGCGTGTTCTGCGAGCTTGTTTGCTTCCTTGGTGAGCTGGGCAATGTATTTCTCCGCCTTCACGACAAGTGCTTCTGCGGCGTCACTGCCTACTCTTTCGGCTCCGTTCTTCTTTGCAATACGTACAACTGCAGCAATTGGTAAATCTGCCATTTTTCTTACCTCAAAAAGAAAGTATATTGGTACGTATAAAAACTTTTGGGGAAAATCCTCCATTTTGGTTAGAAAAACGCTATTGGAAGGCATGTAGAACCGTTCAGGCAAAACGCGCCCCATACTTTCGCAGAATATTTTTTACTGACATGGAATAGTCTATTTTAAAAAACAAGACACTTTAAAAGGCTAAAATTTATTCCAACAATGATGCTGCGAGCAATAGCGCATTCGTGTAATCTGGTGAGGCGCGCGAGGTATCCACGAAAATTTTGTCGATATTTACTACCGGCGCTCCATGGGCATAACCGGCACCAAGAAACGTCAGTGTTCTGAAAATCAGGTTACCCGAAATACCTTCCGGTGCAATGACAAGACCACAGGATGACACTGCATCTTCAATGAGGATCTCGCAGTGAACGCCATCCCCCAATCGTGCAATAAGCTCGGCATCAGCCATACTCCGGTCCACAACGGCATGACGGCCGACATCCCCCAGCCGGCCACCGGAAAGAATGCCTACTTTATCCGGCAGGCCGAACCGCCGGGCTATGAGCCGGCCTTTCTTAATCAGTGAAAGTTTCTCGGCAACCGTCCATCCCTCATCGATCCCCACGGGGGCTAAGAAGAATTTCTTCCCGGCAGCAGTTTCAAGGAGTGCAACTCGTTCAAGGTGCGTGACACCAGCGGCTGCTTTAAGAGCCTGTAATGTGGCATTTGCCGGAAGGGTCCCCCGGACCGCTGCATCAATCGCACCACACATTACATCAGCGACAAGTGCCGTTTCCGGCTCATTACTTTCTAGAATCCGTACATTTCTGTGGCCGGCAGGCACCTTCCCGGCACCCGGGTGCAGATAGCAGATTATTTCGCAGGGGACGCTGACGCGGCATGCACTATCGATAACCTTCCCTGCATCCAAACCAGCCCCGATTCCGATCTTCTTTACTGCTGCCGGCATGGACCTTCACCGGGCAAAAGGCAGGTAATCCCGTTTTCAATAAAATCAAAGACCTGCGCTTCGTCACCGTCATAACGGATTCGGAGCTGCCGGGTGGTATCTACCATGCCGATGACGTGTGCAGTCATGCCGACGGTTGCAAAGCGCCGGATGAGCTCATTTATATTTTCTTCGCGTGAAGTCAGGACAAAACCCATACCCGGGTACATCTTCACCCACTGATCGAACGTCATATTGTTTGCTGCAAGATCCGGTTTTGGAATACGGCCAAGATCGAGCTCAGCACCCTTTCCACTCACCTCAAGGAGCATCCCAATTGTCCCGATAATACCGGGATTACTGATATCTTTCCCGGCAGTAACCAAGTGATCCCGACCGATCTCCTCAAGAAGCGCAATCTGGGCACGAACTTCAGCCGCCGATTTCATGGTCACCGAATCCCAGTTGAGCGCACAGGAAGGGTGGACTCGGCCGGTTAGATCAATAGCCGCGATAATACAGTCGCCTTCCCGGGCAGTATTTGAGTAAATGATTGAATCAAGCCGGGCAGAACCGAGGATAGAGACGTCGATCACACTATACGGTGCATCCGGGTGGAGATGTCCACCTACGATCGGGACACCGAACTGCGCCGATGCATCATGCATGCCACGAACAACCTGCATGTGGGTGTGGGTGTCCTTTGGCATGGAAAAGACATCCACCATCGCGATCGGTTTTCCACCCATGGCCGCAATATCATGGATATTGACCAGGACCGAGCAGTACCCAGCCCAGTACGGGTCGGCCTCCATAAGCCGGCTCCAGATACCATCGGCGGCAAGGAGAAGAGCTTCACCGTTATGCTCTATAACCGCTGCATCTTCGCCGAAAGAGGCTACCACGTCAGGTGCATCGATCCGGAGAGCATTTACCATCTCTCCGATGGCATGCTTGCGCTTTACGCCTTCATATTCCCTGACTACGTGAGCGATCTTTGTAGAAGAACAGTCAGAAACCACGATGTCACCCGGGTATGCACCACTGGATAAATTGCTATAGGCTATGTGTGGCCTCATCAGAGATAATTTATTTGATACGGGGTCGACTCATGTAGCATGGAATGGGCAGAGAAATACCGGCCGGAACACCTTGCGGATATCGTCGGCAACACCAGTTCCGTCCGCCAGATGGCCGAATGGGCCCGTACCTGGAACACCCGGTCAAAACCTCTCCTCCTGTATGGTAAACCCGGTATTGGCAAGACGTCAAGTGCGTATGCGCTTGGCTATGACATGAAGTGGGATATTATCGAGCTCAATGCGAGCGACCAGCGAACGGCCGCAGTCATTGAGCGCGTCGCTGGTGAAGGAAGCGCAACAGCGAGCCTGACCGGTTCATTACGCAAACTTATTGTGATGGATGAAGCAGACAACCTGCAGGGAACTGCCGACCGGGGCGGGGCAAAGGCAATCATCGAATGTATAAAAAACGCTCGTCAACCCATACTCCTGATTGCAAACGATCTCTACGGGATCGCCCCGGAGCTTCGCCTGAGATGTGAGCCGGTACAGTTTAAAGCGCTCCCGGCACGGTCAATTGCACCTCGTCTCAAATTCATCTGTGCAAGTGAGAAAATCGCTTGTTCCGAGGAAGCTGTCCACGAGATAGCGGAAAGTGCCGGAGGAGACATGCGATCGGCAGTGAATATGTTGTACGCGTCGGCGCTCGGCAGGACGTCACTTGCCGGTGAGCAGGTGCATACTTCCCAAAAGGATGAACGAATCTCGATCTTCTCGCTTGTTACAGCCGTTTTTAGTAACGCACCTGATGAGAAACTGATGAATATCGCGCGGGATGTCGATGAGATACCCGAAGTCGTAGAACAGTGGGTGGAAGGAAGCGTGCATACCCTTGCTGATCCAAGGGCAATGGGACGGGCCTATAGCTCGCTTGCACGTGCCGATGAGTACATTGGCAATACCTACCGGCGCCAGTACCACACGCTCTGGCGCTACGCTACGGCATTAATGCTCCTAGGAGTGGCAGATGCGTCAGGAGGTAAAGGCATCCATACCCGTATCCTGCCCCCGGAACGCTGGCAGAAAATGTCGACGGCAAAAAAACAAAAAGCAATCCGTAATGCAGTGCTTTCACGCTTTGCTTCCTCAATGCAGCTTCCCCAGATGACCCTCCGTGAAAAGTACCTTGATATCATCACGCTCCTTGTGGAGCTCGATCCTGAAACATTTGCCCGGGAAATGGCGCTGGATGCTGAAGGGCTTACATTTTTCTTAAATGATAAAGCCCGGGCACAGGAAATTGTAAAAAACGTGACCAAAACAGAACGTGAGAAGGAAACAGAGCAGAAGAAAAAACCCAAAAAATTAAAGACTGATGAGTCTGGTGAGGAACGAACGTTTTCCACGAAAACCACGGTGCCGGAGGAAAAACCGGAAGTCAATCCTGCACCGGTACCGGAATCACCCGATAAAAAGCTGAAATCTAATCAGTCAACACTTTTTTAACGGGTCCTGATTTACTCAGGTAATAATAATGGAGCGGAACCCCGCAGTCAACAATACTTCCTCCGTCGCCATAAGATTCAAACCCAAGATGGTAGACGACAAGATCGCAGTTAAGAGCCTGAGCAAGGGAAATGAGCGGCGGGATCATCTCTTCAGCCGGCCTTATGGCATACAGGACATCTGCCCCAGCATACAATGAGAGGTCAGGAGAGAAAATATCGTCCCGGGAAAAAGACAGCCAGGGAGGGAGCCTGTAGTCATGAATATCGATGGTACGAATCGGACAGCCGGCTTCGTAAATATAACGCGCTGCATCAGGGTTATTTCCAACTCCAATCTCGACGGGATTTTTATAGTGAGATGCGATGAATACGCCGCAGCAGTGCTCAATATGTTTATAGCCGTCCATCCAATACCATTACGCAATGCGGCTCGATATTTTTTGGGATCAGCTCTCCCCCAAAGGTCTTCAGCTGCCGGTCTGCCGGATGATTGAAGCAGTCACCGGGTTGTCTGCAGAAGTTTTTGAAAACCCGGTCCGCATCATGGGTTTTGTTAATGAACGAAAACAGATCGATGCCCAGGTACAGCTCGACCACCTGGCAACATTCAAACATCATCACCATCTGGCCGATCCCATTCTCCTTGTGGTAAGCCAGGATCTTTTTAATCATGGCCATTCAGCGCTTTTTGGGCTTGCCCGGGAGGCAGCGGGTGTAGCCGTTGTATCTACTGCCCGTCTATCAAACGAATATTACGGACTTGACGCATGCGATTCCGATCTCATGGACCGTATTGTCACCGAAGGGGCCCACGAGGTGGGTCACTTACTTGGCCTTGATCATTGTACCGATCGTGAATGCATTATGTTCTGCCCGGACACACTCGATGAACTGAACGGTAAAAAGAAAAGTTTCTGCACTACCTGTAAAAAGCAGCTCGAGGAACGGCTACTGCCCCAGATCGATCAGATTTAAGCCGGCTCACCGGCATCGAGGACCAATAACGTATAAAAATTCAACCCGGCAGGGGCAGGACCTCGATTTCAATCGTACTGATCTTTTCGTAGATCCTCTTGAGACGGATAATCGGCCAGAGCTCGTACAAAAAGACGGTGATTGGCTGCCACATCGCTACCCAGCCGATGATCAAAAGTGAATATGACAGCAGCTGAGCAATGATATACATGTTCATGGCTGCTACGAGCTGGCTTGCGATAAGGGCTATCGCCAAAAAGGAGAGTCCGACAAGAAGGCTGAACCGGCCGAACCGGACTTTAAGCCGGTATTTGCGTTCCGTCACCAGCATTCGGTAACGGAAATGATTATGGATGGCAGGAATGATCTTTTTTGCCTCATCGCTCGCCACAAGCGGTGGAGGAAGGTAGAGGTGGATCATGAATTTTGTCTTAGCTGGAAAATCCTGGACCGTATCCACGATATAATCTTCCGCATCATTGTCAAGCTCTTTTTCATAGAAAGGGGCAGGATCAAAGGAGTTGAAGAGCTGGTTTACGGACGTCAGCTTGATCTCGATCAGGACCCGGCCATCCTTTCTCCGGTACATCGATTCAATGCTTGGCACAGGATCTGATGCTAATGGCATAGTGGTTTTGTTCTGCGGCTGAACCGATAAATTCTGCGAACCTATTAAATTTCTCCAGAATTGCAGCCGGACATCCCTTGAGGAACAGCAAGTGTAATCTTTGCTTTGAGATAAGGTCATCTTTCAAAATAAGAGAGTATGACATTTTCCGGGAAGATCGTATGGGAGAAAAACCCTATTTACCGGGAGAGCAATATAAAAATCAGGAGTGGCCGGAAGGAAAGAGGATCATGACCGAATCTGTTATCACCGAATTTACCGGGAACCAACGGGAGACTGTCGGCAGGCTATATCGTTACGGTACAGCGGGTGTTACGGTGCTGGACAGCCACAATGCCGTCCAGCGGCTTTACCGGTTCGACCCGTCATCGAACACGATGACGGAAAACGATCCCCGGCAGCCAGGAAAGATACTGCGCCGGTTCGTCTTTGACAACTACGGGATGCTTGAGGAAACTTTCTCTTTCGGTCGTCCTCCCCGCACATTCAATTACGAGCCCGGAGGCCGGCAAATCGTCATGCGGGAAGGCGGAGAGTACGGGGCCGTAGGAAAGACCTTTACCTTTGAAGGGAGCGGTGTCACCGAAACGGCATTCGGCCGTGACGGAAACATTGAAAGGGTTTATTCCTTTGATCCCAAGAATGAAACAATTACGATCCGGTCAGGAGGATGGTACGGAGACATTGAAAGAAGGCTTGTTTTTGAGCGTCTGGATGTGTCGGTTTTCTGTGAACCGGAAGCTTTTCTCCAGTTCCTGATGTTTACGGAAAAGAGTGCAGGTGAAGCAGAAGCAGAAATAGATGAGCAGGTAGCAAAAATCCGTGCACAAGCTCCCGGCAAAAGCCGGTTTGCGTACAACGGCCCGCAACATTCTTCCAATGACCGTGTGCCTGCTGTGCGTTCCCAACCCGGTCCGCAATCGCGTCCGACTTTAGGCAGATCTCATGAAGAGAGAACCATGGCCGGTAATGACGATATTATCGATTTTATTCCCGATGGAGCATCATCGTCGACAGCCAAGGGAAGCCCTTCAATACACGACCGGAGCAATGCGATTCCCTTTGAGGAGCGGTGGCAGCGCGGAAACGATGACGAAGATAAGTTAAAGAAAGGGGAAAGCAGCCGGATCCCGCTTGAGGAAAGGTTCCGCAGTGTGCGGGAACAGGACAGGACACTGACTGCAGGAAGGAGTGCAAGCATTCCCCTTGATGAACGATTCCAAAATGTTGAAAATAAAAAAGAAGAACTTACCCCGGGGAGAAGCACCCAGATATCGTATGAAGAGCGCAGGACCGGTAAACGACAGCAGTAGCAATGAAATATACGGAAAAACCGTCTACAAATTTTTTATAAAAAAAAGGTTCAGTGCTCGTCGCACCTGAGCACACCACCATGCCCAATG
>CAYPEQ010000049.1:0-11868 GCA_964409915.1 uncultured Methanoregula sp.
TCATGCGGGCCTTTCACGCCCGCGACTGGGGTTCAAATCCCCATAGCAGCACTCCATCACGGATGGTTCTATTCTCTAAACTTTGAGTTCTGATAGTGTAACCAATCAAAATGCGTGTAAAGTATTCACAGTTTCAATATTTTTGAAAAACCTTGGGGAGAGATACATTAATTTGATTCAAAACCTATTGTAGCCTAACCTGCACAGACTGATTACGAGATTTTACCACATCCAAATGTAGTTTCGCGGTTTTCAGATTGTCAGATAGGAACTAAAAGGAGTACCATATGACGGTTAAGGTAAAATTCAAACAATCAGGGCAATTCCATTCTGGAGTGTTCAAATCCCTCGATCTCGATAAAATTTCAAAATTCCAGATAAACCATCTGCGCAACACATTTGAACTTCTTGCAACCACCCCGGAAAACCCAACGCCGGACACACCATATGTTCTTGCAATACGTGATCACCAATATGAGTTACAGGAAATGATCAATGATCTTCAGAAACTCAAACAGAAAAAAGAAAATGTTACCTATGAGATAACTGATACTGAGGCTCATCTGATATCATCTTAGCGTATTGCTGCACTTTTGGGGCGTCCCCTATTTTCCAGTACTGTAGCTCTTTAGACACTCCTCATATCGAGGGTCTATCCGGCGTGTGCCCCTTCTGCGTCAAACGCCGGGGGATAGTGAACGGTACCATGGATGCCATCAAGCGCCCCGGGAATAAGGGGGCAGGCCATGAACACTTCATCCTTACAGGGAAACGGAGCTTTAATCCCCAATACAGGCGCTGTGGTAAATCCGAACCGGGGGTAATACGAGGGATGCCCCACCACGATCACAATCCGGTGCCCCAGCTGCCGGCACGCCCGGAGGCCTTCCTTTATAAGACTGGACCCAACACCCTGACACTGATATGCGGAACATACGGAAAGCGGTGCAAGAGCAATAGCAGGTACGTGGGCCTCGTCCGATTCAATTGATACCGGAACAAAGAGAATGTGCCCGATTATCTTATCTTCATGCACGGCAACCAGTGAGAGTCCGTGGATATAGTCTCCATCATGACGGAGGGCGCGGACGAGCCTGGCTTCACCATCCTGGCCGAAAGCCTGAAGATTAACCTCATAAATTGCGGGTATATCGGCAGGAATTTCGGGTCGGATAAAAAAAGAATCCATCTTGTTCTATAGGGAGTCTAAGAGGATGAATGTGACGCCATGCTGAAGATTACAAAAAACTCCCCAAAAACCCGATATCACTTCGTGATGCGGAGCGTTTTATTAAATCAGGCTTATCCTTCGCTGTCGGAATTCTTAATTATGCAGGAATCAGGATCCCCGAATTAAAATAAATCAGGCAATTTTTTGTATCCGGAAAATTTCTTTCACTCATTGCTTTTTCTCTATAATGTAACCTCTAATCGCGGTCAGGGTGGTATTGTCGAGCATTACCGAGAAGTCAAGGTCCACAATAAAGACCGGGAAGGTTCCACCGATCGTCTTTCGTTTAACAATAAAGATCTTCGTTTCAAGCAAGAGTTTGCTCGTCTCGAACGGACTTTCAGCCGGGTTGGGAATGCCGGGTGATGCCGTCATATCCGTATCGAGAAGATCCGTAAGTGCAGTCTCTTTGAAGTCAAAGAGCCGTTCTGCCATAGATCTGCTGGTAATACCGTGGATGTACCGAATGATGAAATACTGGCTGATTGCAAGGATAGCAACGAGGGCGAAGAGGTGTCCGAGCTCGGTCAGCTGGGAGTAATTAAGGAATGCCTGTAGCGTAACACCCGGCAACCAGATAATTGTAACCAGGAAGAGAAATATGGCAGTCAGGAAGCCAAAAATAAACATACCTGTAATCAACTGTGGCGGCAGTTTCTGCCGGTGAAGGCTGCGTTTTACCCCCTCAACTTTTTTTATATACGTTATCGAAAAAGGTTCAATCTTCCATACGAGAAGATAGAAGGTAACGATAACGGCACACTGGAAGATGACAATGGCAGTTGTCCGGAGAGGAAGGCCTTCGCCGAAATAATCAATGACGGTAAAAGCAATGTCAATGGAAAAGATCAACCCGATCCCCAACGAAAGAGCCCGGCTGTTGATGAAAAGCGAATTGATAAACAACCGGGTGAATTGTGTTGCACCTGAGGTTACACCAATTTCCTTTAACCATGCCTGAAACCGTGAGAGGTCAGCGGCCGGGGGATTAGTCTTATTAAAATTAGTCGGGATAATCAGGGTGATAAAATAATACATGTTAAGATAGAAACTGGCCGCAATAAAAACGCCGAAATAATCGGACCGGGTCAGGAAAAAGATGATATTGATTAGGATGCATGCTGCAAGGGTCAGGAATTGTATACCCAGGGGGCCACGATGTGGCATTAGTTCAGCCCGGGTCTTTTTGACGGCTGATAATTCACCTTCGATGACTTCCCGAAGGGGAAGTGCCTCGGGAGCTCCGGAATTTATGTCATCAATAACCAACAACCTCTGGAGAATATCCGTTAATTGATGGAATAAGAAATAATCTTTACGGATTGCCCGGGGGGATTTTGGAAATGACACAATTATTAAATAAGCGCTTCGTTGAGGTTTAGTCAGGAATGTTACCATATTTTACCAAAGACGGAGAAGAATTTGTCAATCTCCTGATCAGCATTGGCATGAGGGAACAGGATGCAATGGTGCTCACGTTCCTTGCAAGCAGATCAGAATCTACATTTCAGGAAATCGAGGAGGGAATTAGCCTACGCCCGGCAGACGCCACTACGGCAATAAAGTACCTGATGGATCAGGATTGGATCAAAAGCCATGAGATCCCCTCCGGTCAAAATCGTCAGCTAATAAAGGTCTGGCAGCTAAAAAAGCCCATTCCTGTTATTATGGACGGCATTGAGTCAGAGAAGAGAAAAGAAGCCAGCATCCGGCTCACTTATATCAGAAAATTCCGGAACAACCTCAGCCACTATCCAAAGAGAAAAGAATCAATCAGTCTGTTAGTCAAAAGCGGTATGAAAAAACCGGTGGCCCAGGTGCTGGTGTTTCTTGCAAATACGCCACGAGCTACTCTCCAGGAAATTGAATCCGGAACCGATACATTCCAGTCCAATGTCAGCGCAGCGACGCAATACCTCATCGAAAAGTGCTGGATCAAGCACTGTACAAACCCATCCGGAAAGACAGGTATGCCAAAGAAAGCGTTCGATCTGGCACTACCGATAACGGTGATTGCTGAAAACATCGAAAAAGAGATGATAGACAAAGATACCAATCAGATCGAAAACATCAAAAAAATACGGAATTTTGACCGGGCAAAAATTGTTTTCCTGAAAAAAGACCAGTCCGGGCAGATCCAGGATTTATAATCCCGGAGGTATTCTAGGGAATTTTCCCCGGCGTTGCAGATTTATTTCAATCTGGCTGGAAAAAAATAGGACGAGTTACGTTGGTATAACTCTTTCTTACGCACTTTTCCCGTTCTCAGTCCCACAGCCCCCGAACCGATACCCGTCTTTTGGCACCGTCATCTCAAACCGGGCCCCTTTTCCCGGCGTTCCGGTTTCCCGTATGGAAATTTCGGTAATTTCAAGAATTTCACCGGCAAGGAACAGCCCGACCGATTTGGTTTTCTGGAATTCGGGCAAAAAAATACTTTCCTTGATTTCCGCGGGTAAACCTACTCCATTGTCTTCAACAAATATGGTCACAGATTCGTCGTGATTCTGCTCATATCGCAACGTAACCTGTGTAGCTGTTTTACCATGGACAAGTATGTTGTCAGCAAGGATCTGGAACACCTGTTCCAGCAGCGGATCGGCAAATATTTCCAAATCACCTATCATAACATGGTGTTTAATTTTTATGAAATCCAGGTGAGAAATCGCCATAAGAAACACCTGGTTCACATTCTGCCACCGGGCAATTTTAAGCCCGAGATCCTGGTAGGTCTGGGCAAATTTCAGCGATTCGGTAATATCTCCCAGGAGATCGTCTTCTTTTAAGAGAAACGACAGAATCGGCGATTCGGCATTTCCTATCTTGGATTTGATAAAGTGCTGGTAACCCGATATGGTAAAGATTTTATTCTTAATTTCGTTGAAGGTCACATAGTTGAGGAGATTAAGTTTTTTCTTGGCTTGTTCAAGCGCTTTTTGTGAACGTTTACGCTCTCTGATATCCCGTATATACACAAGGTCAGCGGGTTTTCCTCGATAGGTTATGATATTTGCGTTAAGCTCGATATCCACGAGCTCCTGCTTCTTGTTAACAAGAACCGATTCGTTTACCGAACTTACCGGTTCGCCATGCATCCTTTTCTGGTAAATTTCGTCTATTTTTTGGTGCTCTCGGGAATGGATGAATTCAAGATAGGGCAGGTTGACAAACTCATCCGCAGCTCCACTGAGCATTTCAGCAGCTTTTGGATTGACAAACTGCAGAAAACCGTCTTGGATAATAACAATCCCATCGTTTGAAGATGATACCACAGCCCGGTACTTTTCCTCACTCTCCCGGAGTCTGCCTTCAGCAGTACTCAGTTCTTCATAATTCTGCCGGAGTTCTTCTTCTTTTATGGAAAGATCCTCATATGCGGCATTCAGATCTTTGTTTTTCTTCTCCAGCTCCAATATCTTCTGCTGAAGCTCGGGAAAGTAATTTTTCCGGATAGACGATTCTCCAAGACCGATAATTCTCTTTCGCTGATCGTTCCAGTCGGGGGTCTCTTCAGAGTGCTTCTTCATAGATCCGTTCAATATCCTTTATTGTTGGTTTTCTGGGATTGGTAGCCATGCAGGGATCCTGCAACGCATTTCGTGCAAGAGACGGGATATCCTGTTTTTTCACACCAAGATCGCTAAGTGTCTCGGTTATGCCAAGCGTCTCACGGAGTGATACAACACCGGAAATAATTTTCTCTTTCTTTTCCGCAACGCTGCAGCCGGAAAAGTCCATGCCAAGCGTTTTTCCAATCGTTTCATACCGCTTCGGGCACGCAGGATAGTTAAACGCCATGACATGCTCCAACAAAAGGGCATTACATTCTCCATGAGGGAGATCAGAAAAACCCCCAAGACTATGGGCCATCGCATGGACCGCGCCAAGACTGGCATTGGAGAACGCAAGACCGGCAAGCAGGCTCCCGACCATCGTCTGGTAACGGTGCTCAAGGTTCTTTGGATTTTTTACTGCCGGAAGGAGATGTGCATGCATCAGGCTGATCGATTCGAGTGCGTTGATATCAGTCACCGGTGAACTGGCGTTGGATACGTAGGCTTCCACGCTGTGAGTTATCGCGTCCATACCGGTGTGAGCGGTCAGTTCATGGCTCAGTGTTGTGAGCGGCAGCGGATCGATAAGTGCAATATCGGGAACCGTTTTTTTGCTGACGATAGCAATTTTCACTTTTCTTTTTGTATCATTAATGATGGCAAACTGTGAAACATCGGCCCCGGTCCCGGCCGTTGTGGGAATACAGATCAGGGGTGGAGCAGGGATAGGAATGTTATCCACACCTTCATAGTCAAGGATATTTCCCCCGTTTGAAGAGACAATGCCAATGCCCTTGGCACAGTCGATAGGACTACCGCCACCAATTGCGACGATACAATCGCAGCCGGATTCTTTGAAAACCTGTGCCCCATTCATCACTTCATGATCACGGGGATTGGGGGTGACACTGGAAAAAATTGTATTATCGATTTCTTCCGCTGCCAGTTTATCGGTAATCCCTTTTACCCAGCCTTGCCGGATTATATTGGGACCGGTAACCACCAACACATGCCGGGCACCAAGGTTTTTAGCGTACCTTCCTGCCAGCAGACGGGCATCAGTCCCCAGCACAAACTCTGGTGCAACAAATTTTCTCAGCTCGAAACTACCAGATGTTTCCATTATCTATCCCTACTGGTGTGATAATATTTTAACATGTTGAAAATACGGCGCTGATATAGTAACGGGGAGAATACATGTCAATATTCTATCAGACACGACGGGAAAAAACCGGCTAGTTTCATTTTTTGAAACTATGGCTCGGTGTATATATTTCCAGCAATCAGAGTATCTATCGTGAGATGGGTATGAACGTATTTGCCATTTCAAACATATTTTCTTCGATCCCGGAAAGCCAGATCCCTTATTCACGAACCGGAATTACGTCTGTAGGGTTTATATGAAATCAAATAAACATTATAGTTACAGAGGAAGTATAGTGAAAAATTATAAAAGTGGTTTTTATATTGCACTGGGTTTTACCATAATCCTTTTACTCTTTTTGACTGTGTCAGTATCAGCAACAAGTGTAAATTTGCCTTCACTGAATATAGCCGGGAGTCTGCTTAATGCACCAGTTTCTCAACAAGTTGCACCCTCTCCTGCACCCCAGAATAACGCCGCCATGCAGGTGATGACCCTCCCTCTAACGTTTATCCCCAACCAGGGCCAGTATAACCCGGCTGTGTCCTATATGGTAACAGGGCCAACGTCACAGTTGTTCTTTACCCCAGATTCAATTATGATTACTACCAATGAAGGAACCGGTAATAACACTATAACTCATGTTATCCAGCAGACATTCCCGGGTGCCTCAACAAACCCGGTAATAACAGGAGAGGACCCACTCACCGGGATAGCGAACTTTTTTATTGGGAACGACTCTTCGCAATGGCATACCAATATCCCGACTTACGGATCCATTGTTTACCAAAACCTCTACCCGGGTATCGATCTCCGGTACAATGGAACTACCGGCACGCTCAAACGCGAGTTCGTTGTCGCCCCGAGTGCCGATCCATCGGTAATTAACCTACACTATGACGGTGCGGATAGCATCGCTCTTGGCAACACTGGTGCGCTTCTCATCACCAGCGGTAACAGCACGCTCACGGAATCACCCCTAGTCAGTTACCAGGTGATTAATGGTGACAGGGTACCAGTTCAGGCATCATACCAGATCACGGGTAACAATGATGTGACTTTTAATCTGGGCTCGTATGATTCAACCTACCCGCTCGTTATTGACCCAGCGCTCGTCTTTGCCACGTATCTTGATGGTCCCCACTATACTACTGACACAGAAGGTTTTGGCATTACTGAAGATACCACTGGGAACATCTATGTAACCGGGACGACAAACATACCCACTTTTCCTGTCACCCCTGGTGCGTACCAGACAACACTTGGCGGTGGTGGTTACAATGCCTTTGTCACGAAACTGAACCCGGATGGTTCCGGTCTTCTCTATTCCACGTATCTTGGCGGGGATGCCAGCGCTCAAGGAGACAGTATTACGGTGGACAACAGCGGGGATGCTTATATCGCCGGGGAAACCCAGGGTAATTTCCCGACCACCCCGGGGGGATTCCAGACATCATTCGGAAACGGGGCGGAAACGACTGTCTTTGTTACGAAGCTGAATCAAACCGGTTCTAACCTGCTCTACTCCACGTATCTTGGCGGATCGATCGGTTATAATGGTCATAAGAGCAGTGATGAATACGCGCGTATTGTGGTTGACAACAACGGATTCGCCTACATTGCCGGGGTAACCACATCGACCAACTTTCCGATGAACACTTCCGCAGGTTCCTATAAGACCTCTTTTGGACCAGGAAGCCAAGATCTCTTTGTCACGAAGCTGGATCCTTCGGGCTCTTCTGAGATCTGGTCCACATACCTCAACGGGACGGATTCTGTTGGAACGTCACTGACATCTCCACCGGGTCTCGCGGTGGATAGTTATGGGAACGTCACTATTGCCGCGGAATCTGATCAGGGTTATCCGACAACACCCGGAGCGTACCAGACATACCAGGGAGGCAGTTACGAGGACGGGGTTGTCACAAAACTGCATAACGATGGTAAGACCTTGGATTATTCCACGTATCTTGGTGGATCAGATGGCAATTCCCTGGCAACAGGGGTTGCGCTTGACAGCAGCGGGAATGCCTACGTGAGCGGATACACTGATGCAGATAATTATCCAACTACACCGGGTGCTTATAACACCATATATAATGGCGTTGGAACACCTGAGGATTTTGTCACGGTATTGAATCCCACCGGCACGGGTCTGCTATGGTCCACGTACCTTAACGGGACGGGCACCAGTTTTTCAACGGGGATAGCCCTAGACAGCAACAGAAACGTCACTGTGGTCGGGTCTACAACTTCGACCGATTTCCCGACAACTCCTGATGCATTCCAATCGAACCTGATTGGATCACCAGATGTTACACTGACAAAACTGCATAATGACGGTAAAACTCTTGAGTATTCAACGTACTTTGGCGGAGGAGGAGTCACTCAGCACGATTTCTTCGTTGACCCCAACGGGATCAATACAATCTTTACCGGATACACGGATCAGAATAATTTCCCGGTAACCTTCGGTTCATATGAGACAACATTCAACGGCGGAAGCGATTCAAATAATGCCTACATTGTCAGGCTCACCGAAGGCGCCTGTTTCAACAACGTAACTTCAATCTACACAAACACCCATATCCCGGTCACATTCCGGAATCTGACTACGAACAACCCCTATTACCTGTATTGGGACTTCGGTGACGGTTCCACGCTTCAATCCCTTGAAGAGGAGGTCACACATACTTACACAACCAGTGGTTCGTTCAACGTTTCCCTGACCGCAAAAAATTATATTGTAGGAGTACCAACAACCACAACCCTCATCCGGAACAATTACGTTATAATTCCCCCCCCCACCGCTGCCTTCAGTACCAGCTCGCTGACCGGCAATCCGTTAACAATACAGTTCACAGATGAATCAACCGAAAGCCCGACCACATGGAATTGGTCATTCGGCGATGGGAGCCCATGGGACAACACAACGACTGACGAGAACCCCACGCACCCATATTCCGCAGCCGGCACATACACCGTATCTCTGATCGTCAATAATACAGGCGCTACCTCAGGAATATCCACTAATACCATCACGGTTGGCACCTCGCCAGTTATTGGATTCAAAGGTACCCCGACAACCGGAACTGCACCGCTGACAGTTCAGTTCAACGATACCTCAGTCGGGTACCCACAAATATGGAACTGGTCGTTTGGCGATGGCCACTGGTTCAACACCACGAATACACTCGCAAAGAATATCTCATATACATACGCTGCGAAAGGTACCTATACTGTCAACTTGACCGCCAGCAACACCCTCGGCACAAATACACTATCCCAAGCAGGATATATCACGGTTGTTGCACCAACACCTACCATTACACCAACGCCCATTGTCACGCAGCATCACGGCACGCCTTACAATGGTGGAGGTCAGACCGGGGGTAACACACAAAACGGATATACCGGACCACAACCCGCCTCCCAAGGTGGTGTCCCGGCGAAATCCGTAGTTGTCCAGCAGGAGGCACCTCCTGAAAATACGCCTTCACCTATCGTAACCGTGACTGCACTTGCACCAGTCCAGAACCCGTCCATCCTTGCCATGGTTATATTGACACTCCAGGAATACCAGTTCTGGTTGATTCTTGCAGTGATCATCATCATTCTGGTTGCAATCCTGCGAAGATGGTGGATCCGGCGACAGAACCCGTTACTGTTCCATAAATAGGACAAACTTCACGATGCTTTGTAAATTCTCCAAAAACCCCTAGTTTCATTTTTTGAAACTTTTGCCCTCATTTATATTGTGTGATGTTAAAGAAATGGTCATGAAATTGGTTATGGGATTAAGTGGTATATTCAATGGAATATTCCATAAATTGAGAAATTCTAGTATTAATGCATATATTTACCCCCCCCAATTCTATCATTTTACGGTAGAAATGATTACTATGAGATTTATAAGGAACAAGGAATATATGATAAATAGAGAGGGATTTTAATGATAGGGAGAGAAAAATATTCGTTTTTAACGCTGGGTTTTGCCCTATTTCTTTTATTTGCAATGGTCATGCCGGTGTCGGGAAGCCCCCATGTGTTTCCCATTAATACTACAATCGTCACCAATTCTGCACAATTTCAAGCGGTCATTAATGAAACTAATAGTGGTGATATTATTGACCTTGAACCGGGAACTTACGACGTGCATAATCTTACATTCTATAATACTTTGACAATAGAATCAAACATAACAATGCTTGGGAATACACAGAATACTACCCTTGATGGACAATCAATTCTATCAGCAAGAGGTATAATAGGCAATGGCACAAGTGATGTTATAGGCACCTCGATTATTATCAGGAATCTAACGTTAAAGAATGGATGGACAGAGCACCCTTCTGGCGGCGGTGCAGTTTTATCTGATGGAGATATAGTAGTATTTTCATCAAATTTTATCAATGACAGCGCTCTACCTAACCATTATGGTGGAGCCCTTAGTGACCATGGAGGAGGGGGAAATATAACCGTTTCCGGGTCGAACTTTGTAAATTGTTCGGCGGGCATTTTTGGGGGCGCTATTTATGATGATATTGATTTTGTTTCTGTGAATTCCTCCTCTTTTGTCAACGATTATGCGACTGCATCGGGTAGCGCTATTTATGGAGAGGATGGAGTAAATGCTACTTTCTGCCGATTTAGTAATATCCTTCCTACTGATAGTAATATTATCGAATCATATATAGGAGATGTCTATGCACCGGATAACTGGTGGGGAACCAACAACCCGGTACAATCCACAATACTTTCTGCCGGGGGTATTAGTACCATTAATCCTTGGCTGAACCTTACTGTTACATCTACACCTGTAACCAAAATGGGCCAGACAAGCTCAATCCAGGCTTACCTCACGTCTTACAATGACTCCACACTTCAGTACAACAATATTCCCACGAACGGGATGCCAGTTTCCTTTACCGTTATTCCAACCACATCCGGCACAATGAACCCTTCTTCGGGGACATTTATGACCATGCAATCACCGGCATCGATATTCACGCCATCGATTGGAGGACCAGCAACCGTCGAGGTAACCGTCGATGCTGAAACTATACCAATAAATTTCGACATTGCCCCAATCCTTACAGGAATAACTCCGGCAAATGCTTTCAATACAACTGCAATACCAATCACTATTGCGGGAAACGGATTCTATAACACAACAACGACATTGCCGACAGTAAACCTTACACAGAATGGTTACAACAATGTCACACTTACCAATGTGAATGTATCTTCCGTTACATCCATTAATGGGACAATCCCCTTGGGGATTCCAGCAGGTGTCTGGAACGTTGTTATTACAAACCCTGATGGTCTGGAAAGTACGAATGCCTCGGTCACTTTTACCGCAACCCAATATGTTCCGACTCCAACGATGACACCCACGCCAATAGTCACACAACATCACGGCACCCCATATAATGGCGGGGGTCAGACAGGCGGCAATACACAAAATGGATATACCGGGCCGCAACCCGCTTCCCAAGGAGGAGTCCCGGCTAAACCCGTAGTTGTCCAGCAGGAGGCGCCTCCTGAAAATACACCCATCGCTTCAATAACTGCACTTGCACCGGTTCAGAACCCATCCATCCTTGCCATGGTTATTCTGACACTGCAGGAATACCAGTTCTGGTTGATCCTCGCTGTGATCATTATCATTCTGGTTGCGATCCTGCGAAGATGGTGGATCAAGCGACAGAACCCGCTGCTGTTCAAGAAATAGGTCCACAAGTACTAGGAAAAATTCCTCCTTTTTTCGCGTTTTTTTTAGTAACTTTTTCCCGGCACTACAGAGTTCCCCTCGTGATCTCCTTTTGGAAGTGAATTAAAAAAAAAGGGTAAACTACCAGTTTAACACCTAAACTGTTCCAACAGTTGAATGATTTTTCGCATTTTTATTTTTTCTGGCGAGGTCCTGTGATTGT
>CAYPEQ010000050.1:0-11161 GCA_964409915.1 uncultured Methanoregula sp.
TTTGAATCGGACGCTAAATTACGCCCGAATACTTACAATAATTTGAATTATAAAATAGGGGAGAGGATTATTGGATATCTCGCATAAAGAAAAACCGTTCGGCTTTGCCATACATGGACTTTGATCGCTCAAGGACAAATATTTTTCCTGCACCAGAATGAAGCCATGCATCGCTGTCATACCAAATCCACAAAGGAAGGTAAGATGATGCTACCGGATTGATAAAATTCCCGGTTGGCGCACTCTGATTTGGGGGTTAACGACAAATAAAAAAAGGTTTTCACGCCAATTCCAACAGGTACACCAATTCAAAAGTTTCTACTCGAGATAAAGTTTGGTATTTTGGCTATAGGTGTCGGGGTTCAAATCACAATGAGAGAATAATTAGAGTGAGATAAATACGAGGAGTTTAATCATTTTTATGGCATTAATGCTGGCTATCGGGCTTTCCAATCACCTGAATTGCATCGGCTGCAGAGGGGTACATCAGGAAGAGCTGGTCAAATCCACTCATCCGGATTACTGAATGGACAAATCCTTTGCTCCCTGCTATAACAACCATTGTTCCCTGATCTCTGCGTCCCTTCTCAAACTGACGCAATGCCCTGAGGCCGGCGCTGCTTATATAGGTCAGGTTCGAAAGATCAAGAATAACCGGGCCTGCAGGCAGGGCTGTGCAGTACTTCAAAAATTCCTCGTAGGAAGCGGTGTCGAGCCAGCCGGTGGGAGTTACAATGATAACCCCCTGTGATATGGTGTGGCCGATCTCCAACTTCTTCACCTGCGCAATTGAGTAAGGATGCATTTTGCAGGCGAATATATAAATGTTGAGTGCCATGGCCCTGATATGGTGGCGATTAATTTGTATTTTTTGCCGAGATAAATATCAATGATCAACCACGAACTTATCAAACCGTAAGTTAGAATATAGAAAAGTTCGGGAGAGAACATAACCCTTACATATCCTCATTGAGGAATCAGTACCAGAGAGATACTATCGGTGCAGCCATGGATACAGTGACCCCCTATACCACGGAGAATGCATCGCCAGAAGAGATCGCTTCGGCAATACAGAAGGAATGCACCCGGCTCATGACGATCCGAACCAGGGGAGAACTCGGCGCTTTTCTTGCGCGGATTGTCCTGCAATACCAGCCCCATGACATCCGCAAGATGGAACAGAATTTTGGATCATCAATCCGTGACCTTTCACCCGAGTACCGGAAAGAACTCGAAACGGCTATCTCAGGTCACCTACTCGGCATGTACCAGACAATACGGCTCATGAACCAATCAGGAGTGTTTAACCGGATGAAGGAACCGGTAACAGATGCAGAGAAGAGCTACTGGGCAATGGTGAGCGACCAATGCCGGGATGGGACCGGTGACATCAGGCTCCGTTTTTTAAAATTTTCACTCGCTGGTTTCTGCATGATCGTCCGCCAGGAACCAGGACATCCGGTGGGACTCCGGTTTCCCGGGGGAGACCGCGTTGAGGTTATCGATGGGATCTATTACTGCCCGGTAAAAGAGAAAGCGAATGACGTCGATGCCGCGCTCTGCCCGTTCTGCCCGGCACAGCAGACGCCCGCAGTCGGGTACTTAAAGCCGCCGGTAAATGCAAGCGAGCACCGTAAACAGGAGTTTATCGATAACTGCTATCGGTACCACAATTTTAACGGATAATAAGCCCTGCCCAAAAAATGCGGACGTTATACTTTTATTCTGTAGTTATCGTTTTTATCCAATCCGTTCCCGTCCGTTCAAGGAACCGGGAAGTCCGCTCCTTTGGCTCTGCGTGTGTTTTATAATATGCAAGAAGCCTCCGGACGTAATCCCGGGCCTCATCTGATGTCAGTCCGGTTGCGACCTGCTCACCCTGACGTGATTTAAATCCGCTGTGTCCGCCAAAAGAGACCGTCCAGCCTTTTGCAGTTCCCATAATGCCAATATCCCGGACCCGGCTCTCCCCGCAGCATCGCGGGCAGCCGGAGACACCGATCTTAATCTTTGCCGGGAACTCTTTTCCGGCATATTCATCGGAAATCTCCTTTGCAAGACTGATGGAGTCCTGTGTGCCGTTCTTACAATACGAAATGCCCGGGCAGGACTGGACATACCGTACACCGGGTGTGATGGATGCCGTACCAAGTGGTCCCAGATCCTTTCTCACGTTACCGATATCTTTCTCCTGTACACCGACAAGCAGGAATCGCTGGCCGGAGGTAATTTTGACAAGAGGTATTGCATACTTCTTTGCTACTCGCGCAATTGTTTCCAGATCATCCGGCGATACGACACCGGCCGGGATCCGGGTCTGGATCGCATAGGTTTTTCCATCCCGCTGGAGTTTTGCACCGTATGTATCATCGGTCATGGTATTTCCCGGTATACTTGATTTTCGTGAACCATGAATCAGTGGTATGAAACACAAATTTCTCTCATAAAAAGAGATATTGCCGTAAATCTTTTTGTTGTATGAACTCATGTGCCCACTATAGTTCTCCTGCCGGGTGCAGGATTGATAAACCCGGCCTCCCTATCATCACAGTACAACCACGCCCCCTGCGTAACGATAATTTATGCAGTTTTCCGGTGATCCCATGAACGATAGTTTACCTTCGCTTGATTCCCCGTCACTTTACATCAACCGTGAGCTTAGCTGGATCCGGTTCAACCGCCATGTACTGGATGAGGCACGGGATGAGCGGCACCCGCTTCTTGAACGGGTCAAGTTCCTTGCTATCTATGCAAACAACCTTGACGAATTTTTCATGATCCGGGTCTCGGGGCTCCAGCGACAGGCCGCCCAAGGGATGTTAAAGGCACCACCTGACGGGATGACCGCTTCTGAACAGATTCTCGCCATTGAAAAGGCACTCATTCCCGATCTTGATCTTTCCTTTGAATGCTGGAACAGCGAGATCCTTCCCCGTCTTGCTAGTGAGGGTATTTTCATCCACCCGTATGGTGAGCTGGATGATGATCAGAAACAGGCTCTACGCACATACTTTGTCGAAGAAGTGTTTCCGGTACTCATACCGCTGGCCTTTGACTCGGCTCACCCGTTTCCCTTCATATCCAATCTCTCACTGAATCTTGCTATTACCATCCGTGATCCCAAAGGAAAGGAACTTTTTGCCCGGATCAAGGTACCTACCGGTCTTTTCCCCCGGCTCATCCGGATCCCGGACTCAGGCCACAGTGACGATAAACAAGTTCATCTCGTTTACCTGGAAGACCTCGTCGCTGCAAATCTCGACCTGTTATTCCCGGGCCTTGAAGTAATCGGTGCCGCCCCTTTCCGGATCACCCGGGATGCCGACCTTGATATCGAGGTGGACGAGGCGTCCGATCTTTTGACAACGGTCGAGGAGATCATGGGCCAGCGGGCACGGGGAACCCCGGTCAGGATAGAAGTCGATTGCACGATGCAGGAGAGTACCTGCCAAATGCTTGAGAAAAAACTGGGCATCGGATCTCATATGCTTTACCGGATCGGCCACCCGGTCGGTATGGCAGACCTCATGGAACTTATGTCGCTCGACCGCCCGGATCTAAAAGATATTCCGTTCCAGCAATCGGTCCCTCCTGAACTAGCCGAGGAAAAAAGCATATTCTCAGCGATAAAAAGAAAAGATATCCTCCTCTATCATCCCTACGACAGTTTCTCACCGGTAATTGATTTTATCCGCCAGGCGGCCCATGACCCGGGCGTTCTTGCCATCAAGATCACCCTGTACCGGGTGGGATCCAATTCGCCGATCGTAAAAGCGCTGATGGAGGCACGGGATAACGGGAAGGCTGTGGCCGCCTTAATCGAGCTCAAGGCGCGGTTTGACGAGGAAAACAATATCGGCTGGGCACGAGCACTTGAACGCGCCGGGGTCCACGTAGTTTACGGCGTTGTCGGCCTCAAAGTGCACGCAAAGATCTGCATGGTTGTGAGGCGTGAAAAAGATGGTATCAGGAGATACATGCACCTTGGTACCGGCAACTACAACGCGACCACAAGCCGGATCTATACGGATTTTGGCATGTTCACCTGTGACCCGGACATCGGGTACGATATGGCCAATCTCTTCAATTTCCTGACCGGCTATGCCCGATTTAACAATTACCGGAAACTTTCCGTTGCACCGGTAACACTCAGGACCTCTATTATTTCAAGAATCGATAGGGAGATAGAAAGCCACAGTGAGCATGGCGGAGGACATCTTATTTTCAAGATGAACGCGCTTGTGGATTACGCGTGTATCAACGCACTGTACCGCGCTTCCCAGGCAGGGGTTAAAGTCGATCTTCAGGTAAGGGGTATCTGCTGCCTGCGCCCCGGTATTCCCGGCGTAAGCGAAAATATCACGGTCAGCGCGATTGTCGGCAGATTCCTTGAACACGCACGAGTCTACTACTTCAGGAACAACGGAGAAGAGGACGTGCTCCTTGGCAGCGCAGATCTTATGCCGCGGAACCTTGACCGGCGCGTGGAAGTGCTTTTCCCGGTAACAGATCCTGCAATAAAGAAAGCACTTCTTTCGATCATCCTTGATACTGAACTCAAAGACAACCAGCAACTCAGGCTGATGTCAAGTGACGGGACGTATATACGAAGGCATCCCGAATCGGGAGAACCTCCTGTTGACTCTCAATCCTGGTTCCTCGATCATAAAGGGGTATGGTACCATGCAGGTGCCTGATCCGGAACCAACCGTTCCCGGTCCCTGCGCCTATGGTGTAGGAAGGTTACTACCCCTGATTGAGGGTTTTTCAAAAGAGATAGCCGGTGTCAGGACAGCTGACGACATTGAACCTGTCCACCGTATGCGGGTGGCTTCACGCAGGCTCCGTGCTGCACTTCCTCTTTTTTCTTCCTGTTTTTCGGATAAAGACTTCCGTCGCTGGATGCGGCAGATAAAAATGATCACCCGGGCCCTTGGTGCAGCCCGGGATAATGATGTCCAGGTAGCATTCCTGAAAAAATATCTTAAAACACAGGTTGATCCGGCACCACCTAAAACAACATCCATCCCCGGTACCCTCCCAAATGTAGGAAACCCCCTTACAGCACTTCTTGCCCGGTTCCAGAAACAGCGAGGGGTCTTTCAGAAAGACGTAATTGCCGTACTGGATGAACTGGAACGCTCGCAGATGATCCCCCAGCTGCAATCGGCGTGTCTTGCACTTGAACAACAGTTTGGTATAAAAAAACGGGAGAGGTATGACGGAACCCTTCCTATTGCCGCAGAGAATATCGGACGGAAACTGCATGAAGTATACCTTTTCGAACCTTTTGTTCACAATCCGGATGCGGTGTTCGAGCATCACGCACTCCGGATTGCAACAAAAAAACTGCGGTATACGCTCGAGACGTATGCACCGTTATTCCGGCGCGATCTCAAAAAGCCTATCGAACGCATAAAGAGACTCCAGGATCTTCTTGGTGACATCCATGATTGTGACGTCTGGATCGAGCATATGTCCCTTGCTATTGTAAAACAACGGGCCCGCCGGACTCCGCTGGACACGCTGCCAACTACATCTGTGTCTACCATCTCTCCTCTCCGAAAGTTACTGGTAAACCGCGAGAAACGCCGGGCCTTACTGTACCGGCAGTTTGTTCGGTACTGGGATTCTCTTGTCCACACCGGCTTCTGGGACAATCTGAAATCCCAGGTACTTTCCGGGCAGCGATCCACGATCTGTAGCCGTCGTACCCTTCCGGCAAAAGAGGAACGGAGTGCATTCGAACAGCTTGCGGCGGGAACACCGGATCATACTGCTCATGCCCATACCGTAAGGATACTTGCACTACGGCTTTTTGATGGCCTCAAACCACTCCATGGCCTTGGCCGCCGCGACCGTACGCTTCTTTCCTATGCCGCTATGGTGCATGATATTGGATGGAATACCGGGCAGTCCGGTCACCAAAAGAAAAGCGCGGAACTGATCCTTTCCTGTGCAGGCCTTCCGGTGCAGGTCCGGGAACAGGGAATCATCGCCATTATCGCAAGGCTGCACGGGGGAAACGTGCAGACGCGCCCCAATGGTTTTTTTGTCCTCCTTTCACCGGCCGACCAGAAAAAGGCTCTTGTCCTTGCCGCAATTCTCCGGGTCGCTGACGGTCTGGATTATCTTCACGCCGGAAGCGTCACCGGGCTTCGGTGCACAATCCGTGAAACCAACATTCTTTGTACACTTACCACAACGACTGATGCTGAGACCGAGAAAACGCGGGCCGTCAGGAAAAGCGATCTGTTTACTGAAGTATTCAAAAAGACGCTGGTGGTTGCATGAAGTCCAAACGAAAGATAGGAGCTGCCGGACGCATTATTGCATTTATTGATATCGGCACAAATTCGGTCCGGATGCTGGTGGTCCGGCTTAATCCCAACCATTCCTACAGTATCCTGACGAGTCAGAAACAACAGGTCAGGCTTGGCGAAGGTGAGTTTGACGATGACGAGATTACCCCCGAAGCTATTGACAGGGCATGCGTCGTGTGCCGAAAATTCGCCGATCTTGCCCGGACATTCAATGCCGAAGAGTTTATAGCGGTCGCCACGTCTGCGGCCCGGGAGGCATCTAACCAGAACGAGCTTCTGGACCGGTTGCGCCATGAAGCCCAGATTGACGTGAGAGTTATCTCAGGCCTTGAAGAAGCACGGTTGATTTATCTTGGCGTTGCAAGTGGCATGCACCTTGGCGAACGGCAGGCTTTTTTTATCGATATCGGTGGCGGAAGCACTGAGATATCGGTCGGGGGCCAGCACCAGTTCCAGATTCTGGAGAGTTTCAGGCTTGGTGCTATCCGGTTGACGAACATGTTTTTTTCCGAGACACCGTTAGGACCAGTACGGCCTGAGCAGTACCGGATCGTCCAGCAATACGTTAGAAACGCCATTATCCACACGATCCAGAAAGTCAAACTACAGAAAATCGATCTTGCTGTCGGCAGTTCCGGCAGTATTATGAATCTTGCCGACATTGTCCAGCGATCACCCCATACTGAACAAAATGTTCCCGCCGGAGTACTCACTTACCGTGATCTCAAAAAGACTATTGATCTTTTATGTGCACTCCCACTTGAAGAGCGGCGTAAGATTCCCGGAATTAATCCGGAACGGGCCGATATTATCATTGCCGGGGCGGTAATCCTTGAGACATTCATGAGAGAGATCGGCTTAGAGTCGATAACTACCACAAGCCGCGGCTTGCAGGACGGTCTATTAATGGATTATCTCTCCCGCATGGAAAACTTCCCCCTCTTTGGGACATTATCTCCCCGTGAAAGGAGTGTGCTGCAGCTGGGAAGATCCTGCGGGATAAACGAAGCCCATGCCCGGAATGTTACCCGTCTTGCGCTCGAGATTTTTGATTCGGCAAAGGAAGTACGTCTGCACAATTATGGAGACTGGGAGCGTGAACTCCTTGAGTATGCCGCCTTCCTGCACGACATTGGTTCGTTTATATCCTTTACCAACCACCATGCCCATTCTTATTATATTATCAAGAATTCCGAACTGCTCGGTTTTGACCAGAAAGAGATCGATATCATGGCTAATATCGCCAAATTCCACAGAAAGAAGAAACCGCGAAAGAAACACCTCGATCTTCCGGAATTTGCCGATAATGATCAGCGGATTGTGCTGGTGCTTGCCATGTTTATCAGGCTGAGCGAGAGTCTAGATCGGAGCCATGCCGGCTTTGTCCAGCACGCCGAGTTTGTCCGGGCAGAAAAAAACGAGGTTATCCTCAACATCGTTGCAGAAAGCGACTGCCAGCTCGAGATCTGGGGTGCAGAGGCCGAGCAGCGTACCTTCGAACGAGTCTTCCAGAAACGCCTGAAAATAGAAGTGATAACATCCAACACCTGCGACGGCCAGAAGGAAGAGGAAAATATTTCTGAAATGCCGATGACTTCGGTTAAATCCTGAATCAGTGCCCGGTAACGTATGCCTTATCCCGGGGATCCTTCGTATTCCATTGTCCCGCAATCGCCGTCCACACTTACGCGCGTCCCGGTCTTTAACCGATCAAGGGAGACATCGGGGCGATCTATCATCGGAATATTACCGATAATTGCCCCAGTGGCGATAATAGATTCCGCTTCGGTATTAACAATGGCAGCCGGCGCATGACCGTTCCTTGAAAGGGCGTATATTACGTAGGAGCCCACGGTCGAACCTTTCCCGTAAGGAAACGCGAGTACCGTGCCGGCTACTGAAGTCCCTTCGAGCGGGTGGCCTTTCTCAACAACCATTCCGGTTTCAGGATCGACACCCGAAAGGAATGATATCGGCTCCGGACTTACCAGAAGCCTACCTGAACCTTTTCCTCCGGAAATACTGCGACCGGTAATTATCAAAATCACACCACATAAATGGTTGAAGATTAAGATATAAGTGTAATATGGAAGAGACCTCGGTCGATAATCCGCCGGCCCAAAATGAACTCAAATACCAGATCCAGATAAATGAGCTCGAGGCGGCGCTCCTTGAACAGAAGGTCAGAGCCGAAGATCTCCAGAAAGAAAACGCGCAGCTGAAACGGGAAAATAACCAGCTCAAGCGGATGCCGCTTTTTGTTGCGGTCATCATCGATATTCTGGAGAACAACGAGATTTATCTCCGCCAGCAGGGTAATAACCAGGAATACCTGACCCATGCATCCGAAGAGCTCCGGCCCTTGTTGAAACCCGGGACAAAAGTTGCGGTTAACAACGCACTTTCGATTGTCAAAGTGATTGGCAACGTGTACGATTCCCGCGTCCGGGTCATGGAACTTGAAGAGTCACCTGATATAAGCTATGCCCAAATCGGCGGGTTGTCCGACGAGATCAAGGAAGTGCGGGAAGCGGTGGAATACCCGCTTACAAAACCCGAGATCTTCCGGCGGATCGGTGTCGAACCACCTAAAGGTATCCTGCTTTACGGGTCTCCGGGAACGGGAAAAACCCTGATAGCAAAAGCTGTCGCTCACGAAGCAAAAGCCACGTTTATCCGGATGTCAGGTAGCGAGCTTGTTCATAAATTTATTGGGGAAGGGGCTGGACTCGTCCGCGAGCTTTTCACACTCGCCCGCGAACGGGCGCCGGCAATTGTCTTTATTGACGAGATTGATGCGGTCGGAAGCATGCGAACCAATGACGGAACAAGTGGCAGTGCCGAAGTCCAGCGGACACTCATGCAGCTCCTTGCGGAAATGGATGGCTTTGACAATCGAGGGGATATACGGATCATGGCTGCAACAAACCGGGTTGACATGCTCGATCCAGCCCTCCTTCGCCCCGGCAGATTTGACCGCCTGATCAAGATTCCGCTGCCTGACAGTTCAGCGAGGCTTGAGATTCTCAAAATCCATTCAAAAAAGATGCATCTCTCTGGCATCAACATCGAGGTTATTGCTACCATGACCGAAGGAGCGACCGGAGCAGAACTCCAGGCAATCTGCCGGGAAGCAGGGATGATGGCAGTGCGCCGTGATGCCGCATCTGTAGAGATGAAGGATTTCACAGAAGCCGTAAAGAAAGTCAGGACAGATACGACCATTGACAGCCGCATGTATACCTGAACCCTGTCACATGGCAGGGCTTTCAGGATGGTGCACGGAAGAGCCCGGATGAATATTCTTTTGATCCAACGGGAAAGCACCGATCTCCATCATACCCTTTATTCATCAGAGACCAGCCGGCTTGCACTCCGGTTTTACCACCCGAAAAAAGTCTCGTATGGCGTGACGATCTCGGTCGCATCCCTGGGAAGTGCCTTGTCTCTCATTTCAGAATTGCGCTGGTATCTCCGGCGATACGTAAGGGAGACACTTTTTGAAATCGAGGACGGGATCTTCTGCACCCATAATCTTGCGCAGGATATTTACTATGAGCGTTCAACAATCCTTACAAAACCATGGGCATTCCGGCGGATTTACGGATTCTCTTCCGGAAAACCGACCCGCAGATTGGTAATGGCACCGGGAGCGAGTGTAAAGGATTATACAAATGACCTCGCCGGCTCAGAAATTACCATCGAAGTATGGTGCAATGAAGACGAGGTAGAGGATATCGGGGAACTGATTACACCTGAAGAAGCAGGAGAAATACCAAGTACTACCGACGGCCCGGATCAGTAATGAAAAAACTAAAAAAACAGGTTTCTTTTTTTTTTTAGTTTTTAAAAAAGAAAGAAAAAACTTAATTCCCCTTCACGATGGCGTTTGTAAATCAGCCAATCTTATAGTGAACGTAAGGTTATACCCGACAAGGGGGTTGTTTGCATCCCAGGTTATGGTTGTCGGCGTCACATTGAGCACTTTTACCTTGCTGTAAGAATTTGTCGGTTTGTAATATACCTGATAATATTGCCCGGGGGTAAAGGTTTTATTTGCAATCGGCCCGGTGCGGTTTAAAGTCTGGACAAGCCCCGGATCATACGCCCCATAAGCATTTGTATACGGGATATCAACCGTTTTTACCTCGTTTACCGACATTCCGGTCACAGCGTCCTGAAAACCGGTAATGATGCTGGAATTTCCAATGGTAAAAACAAGGGGATCCGTACTATTCATGTTCGATGAAATTATGGTCCCGTTCTCAAATGATTCAGTATAATATACAAATACGGCATCCCCTTTCGTAGCAACAGGAGAAAGCGAGAGGATATAGGCACTGATTACCACAATTACGATAATTATTACAATCCCGACCACAACAAGGAGCATCTTTCGTTTTTTCTGGTTCCCATTTTCTGTTTTCCCATTCACCGGTTCTGTCGGGGTCTTCTCTTTCTCGCCAGCAGGAGTTTCTTGCACAGTTGTATTCTCCTCAACAGGTTTGGCACTTTCTTTAAGGATTTCTTCCTTATGTTCTGGATCGCTCATATTCCCTCACGTGGCATATAATAACTCCGTAAAGGTCTACGTTTGACGAGAAAAAGATCGCGGTTAAAAGAGATGGAAAGAGTTAATCAGGTTCAACCAGGACAGGATCCGCTTTTTCCGGAAAAATTGCCTTGTTTTAAGACAAATCCCTGCAAAGAGTTACTTTCTCCACGAGGGGAGATTCTTCTTTATAGATGTATTAATATGAGATTATTTATTTTCTGGAGGGTTAATGCAACGGCGGAATAAATGCAAATATTTTTATATTGTAGTTTTAAAACAATTC
>CAYPEQ010000051.1:0-11135 GCA_964409915.1 uncultured Methanoregula sp.
AATGGCACTTTCATCGGCTAACAGTATAACGGTCCAGAAAGCCGGTGATGCAACCAGTATCATGTTCGATCTTTCTGCCGGTGCAATGCTAGGTATACGCGGACCGTTAGGAAAGGGATTTACCCGGGGTGAGAAAATGCTCGCTATTGCCGGGGGAGTCGGGGCAGCACCTCTCCTACCGCTTGCCCGGTCTGACTGTGTAATGACCATGCTCCTTGGCGCCAGGACCGAGAAAGAACTTCTTTTTGTTGACCAACTCGACGAGAGTACAGACGTCATCATTGCTACAGACGACGGATCGCTTGGCCAGCGCGGATTTGTCACTGACCTTATGCGGGATATCAGCATTGCTGCCTACGATAGGATAGCGGTTTGCGGCCCGGAACCTATGATGAGGGCGGTTCTTGCAATGATTGACGGGTTGGGGTTTGCTTCGAGAACTGAATTCTCGCTTCACCGTTATATGAAATGTGGCATAGGAATCTGCGGTTCCTGTTGTATCGACCCGGACGGTCTCCGGGTCTGCCGGGATGGCCCGGTATTCTCCGGGGAGCTTCTCAAGAAAAGTGAGTTTGGACATTACGCCCGGGGTGCAAGTGGCACGAAGAAAAATATCTGAACCGGGAAAAATTTTTGTTTTTTAAGTTAATGTTATGTTACCCATAAAAGTCCGTCTTATTATGAGCGGGTACTTCCGCCGGATTCTGCACTGAACCGGTAATCCGCCTTCGGAACATGGATCTCAAACCGGGCCCCGCTTCCCGGCACGCCCGTCTCGGTAATCGAAAGACCGGTTATACTGAGAATTTCGACGATTAAAAACAGGCCGTATCCCGTATTACGTAAATATTCGCGCCTGAATATCAATTTTTTTGACTCTTCGGGGACACCAACACCGTTATCCTCGCAGCAGAGGATCAGATCGTTTTCGGTCTCGTAATAGGAGAATCGGATACGGTTGACGTGTATGCCATGATTCAGCGCGTTTTCGATCAGGTTGACAAATACTTTAGGAAATCCTGAATCGGCGAATATTTCCAGATCGCCAACATCCTGGACGATAACAACATCTTTTTTATCAAGACCGCTGGCAACACTGCTGATCACAGCACTGACCTTGTGCCACTTGGGTTCTCCCGAACCGATATGCTGGTAGTCCTGCGTAAACCAGATCTGTTTCTGGATCAGGTCAGTTACATCCTCTATCTTTTTAAGATACCCAGAGATAAGATCGTCTGTTTCCATTTCACTGATGAGCGTCAGGTACATGACAATCGCTGTTATCTGGTTGAGGATGTCATGGCGGGTGATCCCGGAGAGGGTGTTTATTTTGTGGTTGGCAAGCCGGATTGCCGCCTCGAACCGTTTGCGTTCTTCAATTTCTGCGGAAAGTTCCTTGTTGACACGCAAAAGTTCTTCGGTACGTTCATTCACCCTCCGTTCCAGGTCATCCCGGGCCCGTTCAATAACCTGTTCTGCCAGTTTGCGTGCGGTGATATCTATCGCTGAACAAATAGCAACATCACCGGGCGTTAACGAGGCAGAAACCAGCACCTGGCGAACCTGTCCGTCACGGGTAGTGAAGAACAGTTCAAGATCGCCGGTTTCACGGGACATGCGGATCTGTTGGACAAACTGGTCCAGACTTCCTGCATCACTAATGATGCGTGAGAGATTTGCACCGGAAAGATCGTTTCGGTCGTACTTGAGCATCTGCACGCATTTTAGGTTTGCTTCGGTAATTCGAAGCGTATTCAAATCGAAGGTAAATATCCCTGCCTGGGAATTTTCGAATATGCCCCGGTATTTCCGCTCCTCTTCACGTAATCCTTCGGCAAATGATGAGGTAACGACACCTATGGTAACAAAAATCACAAACCACGCTGTGGAGACCGCAACATCCTGCGGGTTGAAGCCGCTGTAAAGGTAGACTAGAAGGATGTAGACGGTGCTCATCCCCAGTGAGAAATACACCCCTTTTCCCGGGTAGAGGTACACAAAGAGGATTATAGGAATGAAATAGATGAAGGGGAAAACCTCATAAATGCCGTGGGAAAGGGAGTAGATTGAGGAGTACAGGGTAATAAACACGCTGATGATGATAGTTATAGTCCAGAAAATCTGATGTCTTTTTTCCGGAGAAATCCTGTCGATCATGATTTTCTCTCCTCAAAATTTTCTGAATAATCTTCGCGGCCACTGGACAGGAGGTTGTGTTCAAGCCGGCGACGCTCCATAATCTCATTGCGCAGCTCGTCGTTTATGCGTTCGAGATGCGCGGTGCGTTCCCTGACCTGGCGTTCAAGGTCCTCAAGGGTCTGGCGTATCTCTTCGTCAGCCATTCTTGAGTCTGTCGCATTAACAACAGAACAGAGAATCAAGTCTTTTCCCACGTAAAGAGGTGAGATAACAATACGGATGATCCCGCCGTTTTTCTGCCGGAAGAGCGTTTCGAATGTTACCCCGGTCTTTCTTTTCTTTATCTCGGCTAGGAATCGTTGATGTGAACCTGTATCGGTCCAGATCGTGATCAAAGGAGCTCCTTTTAGTTCGTTACGGGAATACTGGAGCCATTGAGTGCATTTCTGGTTAATCTCCCGGATTCTCCAAGTAGTGGGATCAAAACAGAGTATTCCTTCTATCGTATTATCCATAATATTGAGGATCCGCTTTTTTTCTTCGAGGAGACCGTTTGCATAGGAAGAAGCCACAACAGCAAGCGTAACAAAGATGGCAAACCAGGCCGTGGAAACGGCGATAAGGAACGGGTTAAAGGATCCTAATACGTAAACAAGGCCGATATAGATGATGCTTATACAAAGCGCAAAGAGGACGGCCCACCGGGGATGAAAATAAACAACACAAATTATGGGGAGGATATAAAGAAACGAGAAAACGGTAAAAATCCCATGGGTGAGGGAAAAGAACGTTCCGACAATCGCAGTGATAGTGGCAAGGATGACTATAAAAAGACGGAAAAATGCTTCCCTGTCAAGTGCGTGTGGTCCCATGTAAGTGCATTCTCCCGGATTAAAGCGTTACATCACCCTTGTAGCGGTATACTTATTATTTAACAGTGATTTTAATGCATATAATGTTAGAGGCTCGATCCGGGTAAAAGGGGAGGGATAAATCTGTGCAGGTAATCCTTCCTGTTATACTTTAGGAGACGATCCCCCGGGTCCCATTTTTGAGGAAATATTGATTCGTTCCAGTTCCTCGAGTTTATTGATATTGGTAAACGTCCTGAGGTCAGGATCTAATGCCCTGAGGTCATCTACGGGGACATAGTGAGCATGCAGGGTCTGGATCATGGTCCGTAACGAGAGGGACGTGTGACTTTCAAGATACGACAACAGGGCAGTCCGGCGATAGACAGCGTGCAGGGGTTCAAGCATCTGTTCATTCCACTGGGGAATAGCCACATCGTACGTACCGATCGCCTCGAAAAGGTACGAAACTACCCGGGGATCGATACAGGGCATATCGCAGGCTGATACAAATATGAGATCCCCCTTTACCGCAAGAGAACCGGCGTGCAGGCCACCAATAGGTCCCTTTCCTTGCCGGATATCACTGATACAGGTAATATTACTGATAGTCTGGAACCGGGAACATTGCATCGGACTACGGGCGACAATGACGATCTCATCGACAACCCCGTAAAGCGAGTCAATGAGACGTTCGATAAACGTCTTTCCTTCGTAGGTGAAAAAGTATTTTTCCTGACCGTTTGCCCGCCGAGCCTCGCCTCCAGCCAGCACTACTGCAGATTTCATTGCGGCCTTCCCTGCTGCATAAGAGCCTCACGGAATTTCACCAGATCGGTAATACAGGCATTGACCGGTGTGGGAATCCCGTGCTCAGTTCCTTTTGCAACAATAGCACCATTAAGGAAATCGATCTCCGTTGGTCGTCCCCGGGTAAGGTCCTGGAGCATGGAAGAGTGGTGCCGTGCCGTTGCAGGAAGCTGAACGTCATGGAGGAATGTAAGATAGTGGTCAGCAGACTCCCACGGCAGACGGATGCCCTCAGCGTTAATGACAGCAAATCCTTCATGTACAATCCCGGTAATAATCCTCCAGGCTGCCGGCTGGTCCAGCTCCCCGTACGGAACCCCCATAACGGCACCAAGAGGGTTAAGGGCGCAATTATAGAGAGTCTTACCCCACAACTCAGCCCGCACTTCAGCGGTCCCCTCGGCCGGGATCCCTGCATCCGCCATAATGTCAAGGAGTTTTTGCACCGGATTGTCAAGTCCTGCCGGGAAACGGCCAAGTTTTGCTGGACCGGCTTCAACGGAAACGTGCACCGCATTATCACCCCGCCACTCAAAACCGGTAATTATCATTCCCCCGATTACCCGATCGGTATACCGGCTGATGATCTCTTCGTTTCCTATCCCGTTCTGAAGGCTCGCGGTTTCCGTGTCCCGTATGCATGCCGCATATTCACGGCAGAGTGTTTCCGTATCCCGGGATTTGGCGGCAATAATGATATAATCGTACCGGGCTCCCGAGGGAATATCAGCTGAAACGCTGAACGCAAACGATCCATTTCCCCAGATACCAGTCAACTGGAAACCGTGGTTACGGATGGCTTCAGCAGTCTTTTTCCGGCAGACTGCATGGACATCGCAGATACAGGAAAGTTTTGCGGCAACCGACAGACCTACCGCACCTGCACCCAGTACCAGTATCTTCATAGTGATCCCTTGCTGCTACATCTATATGTTGCCGGATGGCAATTAGAGATTCGGAACAATACGGGATGAAGGCTTTTTCTGCCGCTTGGTGTCTCCCTTTTTTTCAAGATTAAGCAGATATTCCTTAATCTCAAGCGCCGGCGTAAATCCACCTATTCCCGCTGCGGCAACAACCCGGTGGCAGGGCACAACAAGAGGGGTCGGGTTCCGCGCCATGGCGCGACCCACCGCCCTTGGAGAGGTGCCGACCCGGGCTGCTATTTCCCCATATGTTGCGGTAGTACCATAAGGGATATCTCGTACAGCTGCGTAAATACGGGGGGATACTGAATCTCCCTCACAGGCAATAGTCGATAATGCCGACAAGTCGACAGGATGGCCTGCACAATATTGTTGTATTTTTACCGGGACCGGCCCGGGAATGCCGGTGACGGCAAACCTGACACGGTGGATGTTGTCGCCACTCCACCAGACATGAACATACCAGAGGCCAAGCCTGCAGGAACCGCCGGTTATTTCCATCGTGTAAGTACCTCGTGGAACTTCTGATAGTCACATTCCATCATCTCATCCACAATCCATGCAGGTAGAGCCGAATGTACCTTCTTTTCAAGGAACCGCCGTTCGCCGAATACAAGAACACCACGGTCCTCGGGTGTGCGTAAAACGCGCCCGAGGGCCTGGAGGGCCCGGTTAATCGCCGGCAACATATAACAGAGAAACTCGCCCTCTTCGCCATATTTGTGCCGGAAATATTCAATGATCATCTTCCTGACCCGGGTAAACGGTGCCAAGGGAAGCCCCACGACCATTGCCCCGGAGAGCATCTCCCCCCGGTAATCGAGACCTTCACTCCATTTTCCCCCGCACACAGCAAACATGATCCCGGACTCACCCTGTGCCGGAAGCGAGAGGAATTCGTTGAGTGCAGCACCGGCACCCGCAGCATCCCGGGGTTCGACATAAATTTTCCTCCTGCTGATGTGAGGAGATGACAGGGACACATACGATTCAAGGATCTGGTAACTCGGGAAATAGATGGCACGGTTTTTCTTAAGTGAGGCAAATGCCGTTATGTAGCGCACGATCCTGTCCGTATTCTCCCGGTTCTGCCGCAGGGAGTACGCCGTTGTTATATCGGTCGCACAGCAGATGAGACGGTTCTCTTTTGGAAAGGAATTGGGAAGGGCGAGAGTCGCGACTTTTGCATCGTTGAAATACAGCTTCCTAAAGCTGTCAACTGGTGACAGGGTACCAGATATCATGATGCAGCAAGCGTGGGTCGAGCAAATCTCTGAAAGAGGAGCCGACGGATCGATATTCCTGACTTCAAGGATAATCCCCTCTTCATTCTTTTTATAGACAGTTAGGTAAGCCGGGTTATAGGCAGACTCTGTAAGACGGTACATGAAAACGGTAAGCCGCTCGATAGCTGTCTCGCGGAACTCCCCGGCTTTCTGGTTCTTTTCCCGGATCATTTCAGCAAGGCCCATGAGTTCGTCAACGATGTCACTCATGTCTTTCCAGAGTGAGCCGCGGACTATTGTCCGGTCAAATATCCCAGGATCAAACCAGTCTTCAGTTTCAGTCGAATTTGCAAGGCCTGCCATGAATTCCGAGAGCCGGGGAAGGACGTGCCGTATCGCCTCAGCACCTTTGTGAAGCCGTTTTAATCCCGAAAGATCCCGGGTCGCCTGTTCAAGGTCCTTTTGGGCAAGGGAAACACTTTCGACAGACTGGATAACGTCACCGCAGTTGTGAGCCTCGTCAATAAGGAGCATAACGTCATGGTCTTCGACGTTGAGATTGGCATATAGCTGCTCGCGAATCTCGCGATCAAAAAGGTGATGATAATTCAGGATGATGACATCGGCATTTTTTGCAGCATGCATGACCATCTCGTACGGGCAGATGTCACCGGAAAAACTGCTGAGTTCCCGGGGATGGACCAAGTCTGCAAGTACTTTATCGGCTTTTGAACGGACCCCGGCAGATGCCACCATCTTAAGGCCCCCGGTATCTCCGGGAACAAACTGCCTGCTCGCAATAAAATAAGGGCACAATAACGGATGTTCGCGATCCATCTTCCGGATCTGCTGGACAATAAATGGATCTTTAAGGGGAATGAGTGCCCCGCGCTCAGCCCGCTCACGCATGAGTGCTGAGGAAAAGGTCTTGACGCCTTCACAGCGCCGGTATATATCCCCCTCGCCGCCAAGGGGGCATATGCTTTTTTTCCCGACCAGATAAACGGTCTTGAGTTCCGGCCGTTTCTTTTTTATAAGGGCAAGTTCCCGTATGAAGGTTGAAAGCTGGCTGACCGTCCGGACAGCTATCACAATTTTGCGTCCTTTGCGTTCGGATAACAGCGAAGCGACCACACTCGATTTCCCGCTGCCGGTCGGTGCATCGATCATACCAATCCCACCCTCACGGGCAACCGATGCGGCAAACTCAAGCATCTCCCGCTGGTGGGGGCGGTACTCATTGTACGGGAAGAACCCGTCGGGAGTGTCCATGTGGTGTACCTGTTAGCGCGACAAGATATTATGGGCGTCGGAACGGTACGGTGGTTATCTGCCGGACAGGCTCAAATCTAATATTCCCAAACGATCCATTTGTTCTCATGGCAATCCACCCCATCGAGAACCGGTATGGCACCCCGGAAATGCGAGCCGTCTGGAGCGAGGAGAACCGTTTTGCCTGCATTGTCGCAGTCGAATCAGCGCTCGCACAGGCAGAGGCGGCACAGGGTATGATCCCCGTGGAAGCAGCAGAGGATATCGCAAAGCATGCACCAGAGGCGTCTCTTAGCCGGGCAAAAGCAATTGAAGGAGAGATAAGCCACGATATGATGGCCATCGTAAAAGCAATCTCCGAGGTATGCGGGGAGTCAGGCCGCTGGGTGCATTATGGTGCCACATCAAATGATATTCTCGATACGGCGACCGGTCTCCAGCTGGCCCAAGCTCTCGATCTGATAGATACAAAACTCCGGAAACTGCTTGGCGTGCTGGTACGGCGGGCAGAGGAAACCAAAACACTTGTCGCGGTAGGGCGTACACACGGGCAGCAGGGGGTACCTACCACGTTCGGTCTCAGGTTTGCCATCTGGGCAAGCGAAGGAGGCCGGCATATTGAACGTCTCGAACAACTGCGCCCCCGGGTCGCCGTAGGTCAGATGACCGGTGCGGTGGGGACCCAGGCAGCCCTTGGGCCAAAGGGGATGGAAGTCCAGGCAGCTATGATGGAGATCCTGCATCTCTCGGCGGTAGATGTCTCAAACCAGGTGATTTCAAGGGATCGGTATGCAGAATATTTTATGTTTCTTGCCGGTGTCGCAACGACCCTGGATAAAATCGGTGTCGAGATCCGTTCGCTCCAGCGAACCGAGATTGGCGAGGTGGAAGAGGCGTTCGGTGCCAACCAGGTAGGCTCCTCGACCATGCCGCACAAACGCAACCCTATAAAATCCGAACAGGTCTGTGGTCTGGCGCGGATTGTTCGAGCCTCTGTCGAACCGGCGCTTCTGAACAATACCCTCTGGGACGAGCGGGACCTCACCAACTCATCCTGCGAACGGATCCTTTTCCCGGAATCTTCTATCCTTACCGATCACTGTCTCCGGCTCATGACAACAGTGCTCGATAAGCTGGAGATTAATCGCGCGGCAATCCGGCGCAATCTCGGGTTCCTCCATGGCATCAATATGGCAGAATCCGTCATGATCGAACTTACCCGGCGCGGGATGAACCGGCAGGACGCCCATGAACGGGTGAGGATGGCAAGTATGCAGGCGCTCGCGGAAAGCCGGCCGCTTGCAGATGTTCTTAGCGAAGACCAGGAAATACTCAGGTACTGTTCGAGAAAAGACCTTGAAACCCTGCTCGCACCGGATTCATATATCGGCACATCGGTGTCGCAGGTCAACCGGGTAATCGGGAAACTCTCGCCCCTGATTCAGTAATTCCCGATTTTTAACCGGGGTGAAAAACGGGTGCGCCAAAGTAACAAAAAACCCCTTTTTTTCCTAAGCCGAATCCGGATATACCAAAAGGAACGGCACAAACGACAATAACAGGTTTATAGGGTACCAGCCTAAATTCAAAGTACTCATGGAACACCAATTCTCCATCCGGGGCTTTCCTATATCCAACACGGATTTCGTCCGTTACACCGTCATTGCCTCGCTTACTCTTTGTTCCATTTTAATTACGGCGATAGCACTGAGTAAAAATGCCGGGGCACTTTATCCTCAGCTCTTCTATTTTCCCATACTGTACGCGACCTATTTTTATCCCAAACGCGGTATCATCCTTTCCGGGTTTTGCGGTGTCGTTTATGAATGTCTGATCTATTTTTCACTTTACCCTGACACCTTCGCCCTCTGGTCAGCCACCGGCCAGGCGATCCTTTTTATTTGCGTTGCACTCGCCGTCGGTTATTTTACGAACATAATCCGGATCTCTGAGGCCCGGTACCGGAGCATTTTTGAAAATTCCCTGCTCGGCATTATCCTCTTTGACAAAAACCAGTTTACCATCAGTCTTGCTAACCACCAGATAGCTGCGATGCTCGGCTACACTGTCGAAGAAATCAGCCACGTGACATTTTCCGATCTGTTTTTTTCCCGCGATCTGCAACGCCGGTTTTTCGAACACCTCGGATCCGGGGAAAACATCAAGAATTTCGAGACCTGTTTTGCCACAAAAACCGGAGAACCCCACTGGGTCATCCTTTCCTGGAGCCGGATTGACGATGTTGTCGTAAGCTGCTCGATCACGGATATCCATGCTGAGAAGATGGCTAGGGAAATGGCAGTGGACAGTTCAACCCAGTACCAACAACTGACCGAGAGCTCTCCTACTGGCATTGTAATCACCAATCACACGAAAATTCTCTATGCAAACCCCGCGTTTTCCCGGTTCTCAGGTTATAAACCGGACGAATGCATCGGAAGGATTATTACCGACAGCATCTTGGAAGAGGACAAAGACCGGTTCGTAACATTTGCCGGTAAGTGGGAATTACCTTCACCAGTCCCTGACCGCGCGGAGTTCCGGTTTCTCACAAAAGAAGGAGAAAACCGACAGGCTGTCCTTTATTTTACACCCATTATCCGGAATAGCCGGCCTGCCGGGCTCATCAATATCGTTGACAATACCGAATGGGAGGAATACCGGGGACGGGTCGAGCAGACAAAGGAAAGACGGAAGGAAATGATGCGTGCCGTTGCCCACGAACTCAGGACCCCGCTCCAGCCGATCCTGGGCTATCTCAACCTCCTTCTCCAGGACCGTAATTCTTTTGGGATAACTGATGAAACGTGGCAGATCCTGGACCGGTGTGCAAAAAGCGTGGATCAGGAACGCCAGATTATTAACCAGATGCTGGAACTATCAGTCCTTGAGGGGGAGGAAACCAGTCTGGACTATTCTGTCTTTTCTGTGCCGGGGATTGTCAACGGGGTAATCGCAAATGGAGGGTACACCCTTAAAGCAGAGATTGCTGTCGATATTCCGCATGACCTCCATTTTGAGGCAGACCGCCAGAAACTATCGTATGTCGTTGATGTATTGATCGCAAATGGTGTGAATTATTCCAAACCCCCAAAAAAAGTCTGGATCACGTACCGTGACTCGCCGACGCTTCCGTTCCACCGGCTTGCGATCCAGGATAACGGCATAGGCATCACTGAAGCCCAGCTGGATGCGATCTTTAAACCTGAAGATGATGGCACGTCGCTCTCCTCTAAGCACAACGCCGGGGGACCCGGCTTATCTCTTGCAATTGCAAAGAAGTATGTCCAGCTGCATGGCGGGTATATCAGTGTAGACAGTATTGGGAACATCGGGAGTACATTTACTATCCATATCCCGAAAAAACGACCAGACAAAGACCAACCATCATGACACGCAAAATTGTTGTGATCGAGGACGACCAGCCGATCCTCGATCTTATGGGTATCCTGTTAAAAAAACTCGGATACGAGCCGATCCTTATCCCGAACGGGCTCGATGCATTGACTTCTGTACGGGCTGACCCTCCGGACCTCATCCTTCTTGACATTATGATGTCCCCTCTTTCGGGCTGGGAGTTTCTTGAACGCCTGAGGAATGAATACAACCTCCGGGAGGTACCGGTGATTCTTTTTACTGCGTCACCGGTCGTCCCGGAAAAGATGGAGAAACTGAATGATCCAAAACTGGGCATTCTCCAGAAACCGGTTACGTACGATGAACTCAAAGCCGCGATTTCACACTTTCTTGCATAATTTTTCGGAGACTGCAACTTCGGGGACGGCAACAGATGGTTACCCCTCCTGTTTTTGCGTGTACATGAATAACCTGTTCGAAAAGACAGAGATTGACATATATTCTTATTTATGTCAAAAACGATTGGGAATATAGAGTGGTTTTGATCCGGCGCT
>CAYPEQ010000052.1:0-9906 GCA_964409915.1 uncultured Methanoregula sp.
CGCTGCACCTTGAATCCCATGATACCATGCGCAGCCCGGTCTTTCTCGTAGATAAGGGTCTTCTCGTCCGGGAACTTGTCAAGTGCACGACGGAGGGCAAGCTTCGTTGCACCGTAGTTATACCGGTAGATCCGGTTGTAGTCCTTTGCATCCGGGTGCACAAAGGCTGAAGCAATAATCGCGATATCCTCGATATCGACGTTTGCAAACACACCTTCCTCAAGGCTGTCGGCAATCGCCTTTGCAACCGCTGCCTGGACAGGTCCGAACATCTCGTTGACCTGGCCCATGTCCTTTAACGTTACTTTCGGGATAATAACGGTAGCGGGCTTGGTGAGCAGGTTGGGGCGGACAACCGCCAAAAGCGGGGTGTGTCCCATAGACAGCTGGGAAACCGCGTTTGCAAAAGCAGAACCGACCGGTCCTTCCTTGTTTCCGAGCAACAGGTCAATGTGCGCAATTTCTGCGCCGTCGCCGATGAGTGCTTCTCCGACAAGATACATAATACTCTTTAATCTCCGGTTACTTATGTGACCGTCAACCATGATAAGATTACGCGGTTATTGCACCCGTAAGGACATCACACCAGCAGTTTCCCGGAAAAGACCTCCACCGCGTGACCGCCAAGGATCACCCGGTCACCGGCGAGTCTGACCTTCACGGATCCTCCCCGGGCTGAGCACTGGAACCCGGAAAGTTCGGTTTTATTGAGTTTTTCGCCCCAGTACGGCCCGAGAGTGCAGTGGGCAGAACCGGTCACCGGGTCTTCCGGGATCCCAACGGCTGGTGCAAAGAAGCGGGAGACAAAATCCACATCGGTGAGATCGGATGCAGCCGTAACGATAATTCCCCGTGTCGGAATTGCAGCAAGCGCAGCCATATCCGGTTCAGAGTCACAGACATCGTCTGCTGTAGGCAGCTCTACCAGTAAATCGAACTTATTCCTGCCGACAAAAAGCGGGGCCGCACCCAGTGTCTTGTCAAGACCGGGGATAGGAGGCACAGCGTTCGCCGGTGTGGCAGGGAAGTCAAGGTCAATCCACCCCTCTTCCTGCGTGGCAGAAAGTTTTCCGGAGAGCGTCTCGAACGTTACAGGAGTACCCTGAGGAACTCTGCCGGTCTTCCAGAGAACGAAGGCAGAGGCAAGGGTCGCATGGCCGCAGAGCTCAACTTCCTGTTCCGGTGTAAACCACCGCAGGTTCCAACCACCAGAAACGGGAGAAAGAAACGCCGTTTCCGAATGTTTCAGTTCTGCTGCCACCTGTTGCATCCAGACGGGATCGGCCGGGTTCTCAAGAACGCAGACCGCGGCAGGGTTCCCGCGGAATGCAGAACGGGTAAATGCATCGACAACGTGCAGCTCACAAGGCATGATAGTGGATTGGTATTCCGGCTCATAAAAGATCCGAAAAAAACAGCAAATCTCACTGATAACCGCTTTGCTCTTTAAAAAAACGGTTAAGAGAAAACGTGGGGTTGGTGAGATTTGAACTCACGATCGACGGGTCTCTCCGACATGCATCAGTGCTCCAACGGGTCATCATCGAATCAACTCAGGAGACCCATTGTTCATCATCTGCGAGCACGAAAGAACGCAAAGACCGCTGGAGCCCGTCGCCATTCCGGGCTTGGCCACAACCCCGCAAATCTGTCACGAGAGTTACAAGACTCCCTTTGACTATACAAAATCGCGCTGACGAAATTTAATAGTTTTCCTCCAGAAAATCCCGCGAACCGGCGACATTAAGACCCACATTTGTCGCCGGAGCCATTAATCATATATCCTGTCATTGCTCCATTCTTTAACGATGGATATAGAAGGGAACTTTGCGACCGGCCCCATTTTACATTCATAGATTCATCAAGCCATTTTTCGGCAGGATTTCCAGTCATCCGAATGACGGCGAATATGAGGCAAGTGACAAACTGGTGTACGAGTTGTATGGGATGACGGCAGAGGAGATTGCGCTTTTGGAAGGGAAGGGGAAATGAAAATCTACATGGATGTCTGTTGTTTGTGCAGGCCGTTTGATGATCAGACCGTGGGGCGCATTCGTCTGGAAGTAACTGCCGTGCAGGAGATCATCCGTCGCTGCGCATCGCGGGAATATACGCTGGTCAATAGCGAAGCGATAACAGAAGAAATCTCAAAAATCCCCGATATCAGGAAACGTCTTCGCGTGGAGAAAATTGTATCCATTGCGGATGAACAGGTGATCCTCGACGAGGATATCATTGCCCGTATGCACGTGCTCATCGCAATGGGAGGGGATGCGATGGACTCGCTTCATATCGCCTGTGCAGAACGTGCCGGGGCAATCCTTCTCACAACAGATGATGGCATGATAACATTTTTTAAGATGCATCAGGACATACAGGTACGTATAGAAAACCCGGTTACCTGGTTAAAGGAGGAAAACAAATGAGCGCCAGAACACTGCACCAGATTCAGCAGGAAGGACTTGACGTGCTGGTCGAGAAACTTGGCCCGGACGATGCTATCCGGTTCCTCCATATCTATGAAACAGGCAGCGGTGATTGGACAAAAGACCGGAAAAAATATCTGGAGAAAGACCCGGATAACATCATTAAAAACATCATGGAGCGCAGGAAAAAACTTCCGGCTCCATGAGCATAACTCCTTTGACGTGATTTGGGTACCATACTTCGATCCCCGTTTTCAGCACAATATTCATTATTAGTCTGAACCCGGATAAGCCACATAACTTTTTTTAAAAGTACCCGAACAATTCATTAAAAGTAAGGAGAAAATATACTCTCACGATGGATAAGGGCAGTTATACGTGCGGGACGTCAGAGTTTCCCCTGCTGGGCATGACGATGGGTGAGATGATCGACCATACCGTGGCACGATACCCGGATACCGAAGCGATTGTATCAGTCCACGAAAACATCCGCTGGACCTACCGGGAATTCCTTGAACGCATTAACCTGGTAGCCCGCGGGCTCATGGGCATGGGCGTGGAAAAAGGAGACCGGGTAGGCATCTGGGCGATGAACCATGCCGACTGGGTTGTTATACAGTTTGCAACGGCAAAAATCGGGGCGATCATGGTCAACATCAACCCGGCCTACCGTACGTACGAACTCGAATATGTCCTCAAACAGTCCGAGATCCAGACCCTTATCCTGCAGGGCCGGTTCAAGACTTCCGATTATGTAGGAATGTTTTACGAGGCCTGTCCTGAAGCCTGGGAACAAAAGCCGGGCCACATCTCCTCGGAGAAATTCCCCTTCTTGAAAAACGTCATATTCATGGGCGCGATCCCGTACAACGGCATGTTCACCTGGGACGAACTCATGGAAAAGGCAGACGAGATTACCATGGACGAAGTCGCAGACCGGGGCGAAAACCTCACGTTTGACGACCCCATCAATATCCAGTACACAAGCGGCACCACGGGTTTCCCCAAAGGCGTCGTGCTCACCCACCATGGCGTCCTCAACAACGGGTACATTATCGGTGAAGGCATGGGTTTTTCCGAAAAAGACCGGCTCTGCATCCCGGTACCCTTCTACCACTGCTTTGGCATGGTGTTGTCCAACATGGCCTGCGCCACCCACGGTTCGACGATGGTGCTTCCCGCTCCCACCTTCGATGCCGAGGAAGTCTTAAAAACCGTCGAAAAAGAACGCTGCACTGCCCTCCACGGCGTTCCGACGATGTTTATTGCCGAGCTCACGCATCCCAATTTCTCTAAATACAACCTTTCTTCACTCCGGACCGGCATCATGGCCGGCTCCCCCTGCCCGATCGAAGTGATGAAGCAGGTCAATACCCAGATGCACATGAGCGATATCGTGATCGTGTACGGCCAGACCGAAACGTCTCCGGGAGTCACGATGACGACGACTAAAGATCCTGTCGAACGCCGTGTCACGACTATCGGCCGGGCATTCCCCCACACCGAGCTCAAGATCATCGACCCCAAGACCGGTAAAATTGTACCGATGGGCGAGATCGGTGAGATCTGTGCCCGGGGTTACTGCGTGATGAAATGCTATTACAACAACCCGTCAGCTACCCATGCAACACTCGACAAGGACCGCTGGAACCATACCGGTGACCTCGCCACCATGGACGAGGAAGGCTATTTCAAGATCGTCGGCCGGCTCAAGGACATGGTGATCCGGGGTGGCGAGAACATTTACCCCAGAGAGATCGAGGAGTTCCTCCACCACAACGAAAAGATCGCGGATGTCTACGTTGTCGGGGTACCGGATGTAAAATACGGCGAGGAACTGTGCGCCTGGGTTAAAATGAAACCGGGCCAGACCATGACCGATCAGGAGGTAAAAGACTTCTGCAAAGGAAAGATCGCCCATTTCAAGATCCCGCGGTACGTTCTCTTCGTCGACGACTTCCCCATGAGTGTCACCGGCAAGATCCAGAAGTTTGTGATGCGGGACGAGTCTATTAAGCAACTCGGTCTTGAAGCGGCAGAAAATATCAAGACCGCGTAATTTTTTTTGTAGTGACACCGCGTCAGCTTGTTTTTTTGATGAGTTCTTCGATAAGTTCGAGCTGAATATTCTGGATCTCCAGGATTTTTTGTCCCTGATCCGTCATGAGATAATCAATTTTCTTGTGGAGCCGGTGGATTTCAGCGTCGGTATGGATACTCACCTGGAAATCACGTTCAGCGTGGAGCCGGTCGCGGACTTCCTGCCGGTTCTGGCTCATAATGATGACCGGCGCCTGAACGGCGGCGATAACTGAAAGAACAAGGTTGAGCAGGATATAAGGGTAGGGATCGAACGGCCGGGCTAGTAAGATATAGGAGTTCAGGACGATCCACAGGACAAGCAGACCGGCAAAAACAAGAATAAACGTCCAGCTCCCCGCAAAACCGGCGAGTGAGTCCGATACCCGTTCGCCAAGGGTCATCGCCTTTTCATATTCTACATTATCATTTTTGGGGAGGTGGTCCTCCACGCGTATGTCACCGTTAATGGTCCCTTCAAGCGAAGCATACCCGGCTCTTTCCTGATCCACGACATCCCGGGCATACTGTATCATGAACCGGTCGAGATCGGTCTGGCAGATGAATCCTTCAGGTGACCATTCCGGGCATTCCCTGATGATACTGGTAACAATCGATGCAGGGATCCGCTCAGCGGGCACAAGATCTTCTTTCTTCTTCTTTCCCCCGCAAATCCGGCAGGGAAATGTTTCCTGATCCGCCATGGTACTTTTCCTCTTGTATCATCATTGGATCGCTGCGTTCTAATTAGTTATCGGGACTGCGAATAGTTACTGAACAGGGTTACATCGCTAAAATGCAATTTTCCCAAAAATGTTCGGTGAGATAACTGGTGCATTTACTGGATAATATTGTCAAATATATTTCCCAATCTTTATCTTCCCTGTCACCCCACGATTGACGAAACCGGGTGCGCAGGCTTTTCTAAAAACCGGAGTACCCCATGCTCTGCGTTTGTTAAGCAGTACATCACCCGGACGTCTGGTCAGAAGTAGGAGTTGGCATAAGTTGAGTCTGAAACGGTATGATCTGATTCTAGGATTGATGTTGATAATTGCGCTGGTACTGGTAGGAACAGTATCAGCTGCAGCTCCCGTGTATGAATATGCTACCGAGTGGGGTGGGTTCAATCTGTATCCGCAACCGGGAGGAATTGCTGTCAATTCGTCAGGATATGTATACGTTACAGATCCGGGCAACAACCTGATCAAGATATTCATACCCTCGGGGTCGCTCGTCTCTACATTGACTCCGATTTCCGGCTCCATCCCTGTTGAAATTACCTTCGATTCCTCAGACAATGCGTATGTTTCTGACTGGAATACCGAGGGTGTGATTGATAAATACCCTCTGTCCGGGTCTCCTTCCGAGCTGTCTATATCTGCGGTCGGCTCCCCAATCTCCCCTATGGGAATTGCCATTTCCTCTGGCAATTTCTACATCGCCGATTTGGCAAATGTCGATGTCGGTAAATTCTCTTCTTCGGGGGCTCAATTGAATACATTTGGTGAAGGGCCGCTCCAATACCCTGCCGGAGTTACTGTTGATCCCACGGGAAATGTCTCTGTTGTGGACAATTATAATAACAGGGTTTATAAATTCCCTCCCGCAGGAGGGAGCCCTTTATGGGAATCAACAGGCGATAGTAGTATGTCATTGAGCAGTCCCTGGGGAATTGCCCGGGATTCCTTCGGAAATATCTACGTTGCAGATGAGAGCAATAATTGCATCCAGATTCTTGATACTAACGGGAATTATATCTCGAAATTGGGATCACTAGGCGATGGTCAAGGGAAGTTCAATACTCCCGCAGATATCGCCATTGATGCATCCAACAATGTTTATGTTCTTGATACTGGCAACAACCTGGTGCAGAAATTTGTTCCTTTGGCAATCTCGACCGTTACGCCCGCAATCGGTTCGACATCTGGCGGCACTTCCGTGACCATAACCGGTACCGGGTTTAATTCCGTCGGGACTACCCAAGTGACCTTTGGAGGAATCGCAGGTACCTCAGTTCACGTTGTCAACCCCACGACTATCACCGTTACAACCCCTGCTCATGTAGCCGGGGCAGTTAACATCGTGGTCACCGACCCGGACTCGAATACCGGCACTCTTGCGAACGGGTTCACCTATGTAGTACCGCCGGTCTTCTCCAGCATCCTCCCAAACTCCGGCACAACACTTGGTGGTACTGCAGTAACGATTACCGGGTCGGGTTTTGTTACTGGGAGTCCCTTGGCTGTAACCATAAGTGGTAACCGGGCTTCGGATGTCGTCTTTGGATCCTCCACTTCCATTACAGCGGTAACTCCCGCCGGTACTGCCGGATCCACCTGGGTCAACATTACCAACGGTGATGGGGGAATCGTCAACACTTCAGCCGCTTACACCTATATTGCACCGCCGGTCTTCACCAGCATCTCACCAGCATCCGGCACAACACTTGGAGGTACCGCAGTAACAATCACCGGGTCGGATTTTGTTGCCGGGAGTTCGCTCGGGGTAACAATCGGGGGTACACCGGCGACCGGGGTCAGTGTAACTGACGCTACCCATATTGCAGCTATCACACCCGCCGGCACTGACGGATCTACCTGGGTAAATATCACGAACGGTAATGGAGGTACCGTCAATACTTCGGCTGCATACACCTATGTAGTACCGCCGATCTTTTCCAGCATCCTCCCTAACTCCGGCACAACACTCGGTGGTACTGCAGTAACGATCACCGGGTCGGGTTTTATTGTCGGGAGTCCTTTTGCCGTAACCATAGGTGGTAACCGGGCGTCAGATGTCGTATTTGGATCTTCCACTTCGATTACAGCGGTAACTCCCGCCGGTACTGCCGGATCCACCTGGGTCAACATCACCAACGGTGACGGTGGAACCGTCAACACTTCGGCCGCTTACACCTATATTGCACCACCGGTTTTCACCCGCATCTCACCGGCATCCGGTACAACACTTGGCGGTACCGCAGTAACGATCACCGGATCGGGTTTTAATGTCGGGAGTCCCTTGGCAGTAACCATAGGTGGTAACAGTGCGTCGGATGTCGTCTTTTCATCTTCCACTTCGATTACAGCGGTAACTCCCGCCGGTACTGCCGGATCCACTTGGGTTAACATCACCAATGGTGATGGAGGAACCGTTAACACTTCGGCCGCATACGCCTATATAGCACCGCCGGTCTTCACCAGCATCTCACCGGCATCCGGCCCCTTGTCTGGTGGAACGTCAGTAACCATTGACGGCACCGGTTTTGTTACCGGGAGTTCGCTCGGGGTAACAATCGGTGGTGCACCAACGACCGGTGTCAGTGTTACTGACACTAACCATATTGCAGCTACCACACCCGCTGGCATAACCGGATCCACTTGGGTAAATATCACCAACGGTAACGGCGGGTTCGTAAACGAATCCGGTGTGTATACCTATGATGCACTCCCGACATTCACCAGCATTTTACCGTCCGCAGGACCGTTATCCGGCGGTCAACCAGTAACCATTACCGGTACAGGATTTGTTACCGGGGCATCGTTACGGGTAACAATCGGCGGTACACCGGCGACCGGTGTCAGTGTTACTGACGCCACCCATATTGCAGCTACCACACCTGCCGGTACAACCGGATCCACTTGGGTGAATATCACCAACGGTGACGGTGGGTTCGTAAACGAGTCCGGCGGGTATACCTACGATGCACTCCCGACATTCACCAGCATTGTGCCGTCCGCAGGACCGTTATCCGGCGGTCAACCAGTAACCATTACCGGTACAGGATTTGTTACCGGGGCATCGTTACGGGTAACAATCGGTGGTGCACCAGCGACCGGTGTCAGTGTTACTGACACTAACCATATTGCAGCTACCACACCCGCTGGCATAACCGGATCCACCTGGGTAAATATCACCAACGGAGATGGGGGAATTGTCAATACATCAGCCGCATACACCTATGTTGCCCCACCGGTCTTCACCAGCATCGTGCCGTCCGCAGGACCGTTATCCGGCAGTCAACCAGTATCCATTACCGGTTCAGGATTTATTACCGGGAGTTCGCTCGGGGTAACAATCGGTGGTACACCAGCGACCGGTGTCAGTATAACTGACGCTACCCATATTGCAGCTACCACACCCGCTGGCACAACCGGATCCACCTGGGTAAATATCACCAACGGTAACGACGGGTTCGTAAACCAGACTGGCGCATACACGTATGCAGCAAATCCAACGGTCACCGGTGTTTACCCGGCATCCGGCCCCCTCTCCGGGGGAACATCAGTAACCATCACCGGGACCGGATTTACCGGAGCTACCTCTGTAACGTTTGGGACAATAGCGAATGTTACGGGTGCAATGACCGTCAACAGTGCTACGTCAATTACGGTAACCAGCCCCGCCGGTTCAGCCGGAACGGTCGATGTCACGGTCACTACACCCGGTGGCACATCCTCGCCTTCACCTGCTGACAAATTTACGTATGGATCAGCCCCGACCTTTGTTTCCGCTACGACCACCACAACCGGCACGGCCATCAACATAACCTTCAGCAAAGCGATGAATAGTCCAGTAGGGTACGCGAATCAGTTCAGTTACTCGATCAATGGTGGAACCCCTCAGTCATTCAGTGCGGCAGTGCTCGATAGTAACACCGCTGTTATCGATCTAACGACGTCCGGTGCGGCCATCGCGTATGATAATACAGTCACCATCAACTACACGGGAACCTCAGTTACCTCTACAGATGGCGGTGTTCTTGCCACCTTCAACAACCAACACGTCACAAACGCCATGCCGGGCCCTACGCCGACACTAACCCCAACAACTTCGCCTACGGTTACCCCAACATCAACGCCGACAATTTCACCTACGATAACGCCAAAGCCGACAGCAGCCACGAGTCATCCCCATGCGGCTACCGCGTATTGGGTAAATACCGGTAACACCGGGACGACATCCGGGTACACCGGCCCTGCTACCACCCCGGCACCGGTCAAACCTACGCAGGTGTCCACGGTGCAACCCATAGTGAGTGATCCGGTGACGGCAGCGGCCACACCATCCCCTGCATACACCGAACCACCCCTGCCGACAAATACACCCAAGTCCGGGATCAATGCAATACCGGTCATCGGTGCACTCGGCCTGTGCGGTGTTATCGTCCTGTTCCGGAAGAACGGGAATTAATCTTCTTTTTCAAAAAAGATCCTGCACTGGAAAGATTCAATAAATTATTTTTTTGAAATATACTTTTCCCTTATATATAGAGTTTATACGGGAAATATATATTTGCAGCAAGTACGAATATATATTACTCTTCAGCAGCCAGAGGACGGGTATCGGCCGCGTTTCCTCTGGGAACGAGAGGGGTTTTCCTTTTCCTGCATACCTG
>CAYPEQ010000053.1:0-9111 GCA_964409915.1 uncultured Methanoregula sp.
GGTTAGGGTAGGTTTTACAGATTTTATGTAAGGAACACAAACGTCATGCTCTATAGACACTCTCTGAAGAAAAACAGTAAAAAGAATGATCTAAAGTACGACGTCTTCTGACTTCGTAGTGAGGGACCGGGGCTTTTTGCCCCTCGCCGCGTGGGCTAAGGCCCCACTTCGAACCCGGCAGCATTGTCATAATTGCGGCTGGAGCCTTTCCGGTATTGTTCCGGCAGAGGATTTCCCAACCTTTTCGATAGCGTCAATAGCATTCATGGGGTTCACTCAAAACAGCATCATGCTCTTTATACAGTATCGATAGTCGCTGACCTGTTGCATCCAGGTGACTTCTCCTACGATCCCAGGGATTATCCGGGTCGCCAAAAAAAACCGGATCTATACATAGACATATGAGGTCACGAAACAAGTCTTGCCAGTCACAGGAGGAAAGAAGGGAACCAGTGTCACCGGCTAAGCCGGCGACATCCCTGCGAATATAGTGTGACGGGGAGCGTTCATAATCTCCTGTCACGAGTCTACCCATCCCGGTGCAGTATACCGGGAGTACTCACGGCTTTTGCCGGAAAATACAACAAACGAACATAAAAAAAATTGAGGTTTAAAATGTCACAACAGCTTGGCGGACAGCCAATTATCATTCTCAGAGAGGGAACGACACGGAATCGCGGGCAGGAAGCCCAGGAGAATAACATTGCCGCAGCAAAGGCAGTGGCAACCGCGGTCCGGTCTACCCTTGGCCCAAAAGGTATGGACAAGATGCTCATCGACAGCATGGGGGATATCGTCATCACCAACGATGGCGCAACCATCCTCAGGCAGATGGACATCGAACATCCTGCTGCAAAGATGATGGTCGAGATTGCAAAGACCCAGGACGATGAAGTGGGCGACGGCACAACATCGGCTGTCGTTATCGCCGGTGAACTCTTAAAACAGGCCGAAGAACTGCTCCAGTCGCGTGTCCACCCGACCGTCATTGGGGAAGGGTACCAGCAGGCTGCCGTAAAGTCACTGGCGATCCTTGAGAGCCTCGCCGTTGCGGTAAAACCTTCCGATACAGCAATGCTTGAAAAAGTCGCGGAGACGGCGATCAGCGGTAAAGGTGCAGAGGCCTACAAGAAACTGCTCTGTACGATGGTTGTAAAAGCGGTCACAGCGATTGCCGACCCTGACGGGACGGTCGACATCAAACACATAAATGTGCAAAAGAAAGTCGGCGGTGCCGTGGAAGATACCGTTCTTATCGAAGGTATGGTCCTTGACAAGGAGCGGGCGAACCCCGGCATGCCAAAAGTGGTAAAGGACGCTAAAATCCTTCTTCTCAATGCGGCAGTCGAGTTCAAGAAGACCGAAGTCAGCGCCGAGATCAATATTACCCGCCCCGACCAGTTACAGGCTTTCCTTGACGAGGAAGCACAGATGGTGCACGCTCTTGCCGGAAAGATTATCGCAACCGGTGCGAACGTAGTGTTCTGCCAGAAGGGAATAGACGATGTCGCCCAGCATTATCTTGCAAAAGCCGGCATTCTTGCTGTTCGCCGGGTAAAAAAGAGCGACATGGAGAACCTTGCCCGTGCTACCGGTGCAGCGCTTGTCAACAGCATCGACGCAGTTTCCGCTTCCGATCTCGGAACCGCCGGCCTCGTGGAGGAGAAGAAGTTTTCCGGTGAAGAGATGATTACGGTCTCTAAATGCAAAAACCCAAAATCAGTCTCCATCGTCATCCGGGGCGGGTCAGACCATATTATCGATGAGATCGAGCGTGCCCTCCATGATGCACTCATGGTAGTCAGTGTTGTCGTAAAGGACAAGAAGATCGTCGCCGGGGGCGGGGCGCCCGAGACCGAGCTTTCGCTCCAGTTGCGGCAATATGCCTCGACGCTTGGGGGCCGTAACCAGCTTGCCGTTGAAGCATTTGCAAGCGCAATGGATGTCATCCCCCGAGCACTTGCCGAGAATGCAGGGCTTGATTCTATCGATATGCTGGTTGCGATCCGGGCTGCCCATGAAGCCGGGCACCGGACCTTCGGCCTTGATGTATTCGAGGGAAAACCCGTCGACATGCTTAAAGCCGGCGTTATTGAACCGTTGAGGGTCAAGACCCAGGCCATCACGAGTGCAGCCGAGGCAGCAGTCATGATCCTGCGTATCGACGATGTCATTTCCTCGTCAAAAGGAGCTCCCCAACAGGGCGGGATGCCACCCGGCGGGATGCCCCCGGGCATGGGCGATTATTAACCCACCTTTTTTTAAGGACGATTTTAAAGTAAGCCAGAGCCTTTCCGGGATGAACCGGTTAATCCAGCTCCATGAGGTCGCGGATAAGAGCAACGATCGCGAGCCTGTGCTGTTCTCCAATGGTGCCGATCCGGTGCTGGAACCGGTCCCTGTCCAGAGCAACGATCTGGAATACGAGTGCAACGCTGTCGACATCAAGGCCGTTGTGGGGGTTTGGGGAAATGATGTACGTATGCGAAAACCTGGCACTGCTCATGCTGCTTGTCAGCGGGACGACAAGGGTGAGGCCGTTGGCACCTCCCACAACAATTGCCGGACGCATACCTCGCTGCTCATGCCCTTTCGCATCCGAGAGATCCACCAGCCAGATGTCCCCATTTTCCATCGGTTTAATGCTCCAGCGTTTTTAACGAGGCTCTCTGCCAGATACCGGTCTCCTTTTTGAGTTCTTCGAGATCGCCGGGTGTAGGCCGGAAGAGGAACTCTTTTGCTTTGGAGATACCAAGGGCAACCTGAGCCTCTGAATAGAATGGCTTGAGTCGTTTTACCTGCCGGAGTGCTTCGAGAGGATCACAATTCTGACTGATTGCATAATACCCGTAGGTCGCGCCGATTTCGAGTGGGACGGGTTTGAGCCCGAAAATCCTGCCGAGGTCGCCTGCGGTCTCTTTATCTGTTGAGCTCAGCCGGGCACTGGTCTCCAGGTTCTCGAACTCGTTTTTGAATGAGAACAGATCTTCGGTAAGGTTGGGGGAATACGGTCCCCGTACGTAAATGCTGCAGGGATATCCGAGATTGATGCCCCGCAGCTCAAGCAGGCAGACAAGTTTCTGGGCAATGAGCCGGTCATCGAACCGCGAGATAGTGAACGCAAAGCCCAGTTCCTTAAAGAACGCAATTACTTTTTTGTGTTTTTTCATATTCATGCCTCGCAGTCAAGGAACCTGCGTAACCAGGATTTTATTCTCTTCCATTCATCGTGTCCTTCCGCTGTGATGGTATAGAGTTCCAGCTCTTTTCCATCAGACGTGATCTTCTCTGACCTCAGGTAGCCCATATCTTTGAGGACATTGAGGTTTGCAAACAGCACACCGTCATTGATGGTGAGTGCTGCCTTGAGTTCACGAAAGGTTGCCCCATCGGGACCAAGTGCGGCTATGCTTGCGAGCAGTTTCATCCTGACAAGCGAGAAGACTTTTGCGTTGAGCGCTTCGGACTCGTTTAAGATGGAGAGGATATCTTCTGGCATTTTTCGTTCTCTCCCTTTACTTTGTTATTTACTTAAAATTTAAAGTAAATGATTGTTCCGGTGATGCCGTCTCATGGTTTATAGAACGACATTGTTTCCTTACATCATGCTATACGCTGGGACAACCTATTCATATGTACACAAACGGTTTTGGGCATACCTTCGATCGCGCTCGATCCTGATGATACCTGCGATCCATCACCTTCCCTATGAAACCCTTTTTGCAAGTATTGATCGATGAAAAACAAGGGTCTGGTATTATTTTCCCTTGGGCACATTCAGTATATCAACGAGGAAACAATGGCTAAACAATTATTCAAACCGGTAGTTGTGGGAACAACCTCCGGAAATATCATCCGGTGGATCTGTCCCACATGTTATGCAGAAAATGCAATTATTAACAGAACAGCGGGGGATTTTTTCAAGGCATCCCGGGATTCCACGTGCCGGCAGTGCAGGAACCGTTCAACCATTACAACGCCCCGCTTTCATACGTAACCGGCATTCTATATACCATTTGAACCGGCGTGCGCGGGAACGTGGATGACTCCGGAATGCGGCCGCGTCAAACGGTCAGCACAATATAAAAAAATTACCAGTTTTTGTCTTCTTTAATTTCAGATTCGTCGGAAAGATAAGTGAAAAACCCGTCTGCCGCATCTTCAAGGGCCTCTCCTTTTGTTTTTTGCGGATGCATGCTCCGGAAATAATCGGGACAACCTTTGCCTTTTACCATCAGGTTTGCAATGCCGATGTAACTCTCCCCGCTTGCATTCAGGATATGGTGTACCTTGATTTTTAAGGGACTGTATTTCATTTCCTCTACATCAATTTCAAAAGTCCCGACAATTTCCCGGATCTCGCTGATTTTCGTATGTTTACGTTGTAAATCGGTTTCTGTCATTACCATCACCAGAAGGCAGTCTCTTGTTTTTCAAGTATAGATGCTTTCTATGGCTCTTTACCTTTGAGGTATCCCATGCTGAGAAGCACAGTCCGTCCCACATCTCTGTTAACCTGGTGAGGGATCGGCTGTTTTCTCCTGTGTTGGCGATTTTATAATGCCCTGACAAAGTAACAGAGCCCAAAAAAACGTTCAAAAAAAGTTATCGGGTTCTTGTCATGTTCGTATCAATGTGTACCGGCGGTGGGTTCGTCCTCAGGTAATCGTTGTTCATCGGCGTTCGCGGGTTACTATAATGTGGCGGGGCATGGCTGACTACCTGGTTATTCGTTATATGCTCAACAGGGACAGAGGAATATCCATCATCGTGATAATAATTCCCGGTATAGACGTAATCCACGACGTTTGTTGGCAGGGATTCGTATCCTTCTCCCACTAGTGTCACATCCTGCAACATAGGTACCCCGTCATAACTCGATACGACTTGCCCGGTATAACTGGATCCCACAACAAGGCCCTCGTACTGGATGCTTGCATCGTAGCTCAAAACGATGTATTCGTTGCCGTAAACATCGATTGCCCCGATATAACCATCGATAGTATTGATAGACTGTACGGTAAATGATGCTTCGGTGGGTGTTTGTGGAATGACCACCGGGGCGGGAGCGGCTACAAAAGCTGCTGCGGTTGGCGCACTCATGACCATGGTCTGTGTTGGTACGGGTGTTGCTGTAATTACCGGGACAGTCGTTACCGGGAGAACCGAGGCTGAGCTCATCCCCGGGCTGACGCTATGTATTACAGCATACGCTCCGATTACTATGATACACACGAGGCCGATAATCGCCAATCCGTAAATAACTGCTTTCTTGATTGCTGCTGTGTCGATGATAATCTGGCTCATGTCTTTTTTGCTCCGGAATACTTGGTTGCATCACAATCACTTTTCTGTTTTTTATTCCTTTGTTTGTGGCAACTTTTCTGTGGGAATGTACGGGATCCTAAAGATGGGATTCGGGGAGTTGTGCCGGGGAAGAGAGAGTACTGGGGGGATTTTTTAGCAGACGCTCACCGGGGCTTCGCCTCTCGTCGCGTGGGCTAAAGCCCGGAGTTTCAGGTATTATAGAGAAAAAAGATAATTCCTGGATGATATTTGTGTACTATGGAATTGTTTGATCTCGAAAATTTCAAAACGATCAATACGATTATTGAGCGGGTGTGTTCTAAAAAAATCAGGATAAGAGCATCCGTTCCGGAGGAAAACAATGGCATATTTTGATCCAGACTGGTGTTCGCTTCCCTGGTCCCCGTGGATTCCCTTCACGGCAGAAAGATACGCATTCCGGGATATCCCCCGGGAGGCCGGCCTCTATCGTATCCGGCCGGTGGGAAAAGATTTCCTGATGTACATCGGTGAGACCCGGAGACCCGTACATGAGCGGCTGAGTGAGCTCAGGCTTGTTCTTAACCGAGCCGGGAAGATGCCGTGGAACGATCCCTACACGGTTGCCCCTTCGCTCTGGGCATGGCAGGATGCAGAAGGATTCGCGTATGAGTGTTCCGGTGCCCCGCTTGACGCTGCCATTAACGGGAGAAAAGGCATGGAAAGTTTTCTCCTGTACCGGTACCGGCAGGAACGCGGGGAATCCCCGCTCTGTAACTTTGGCCGGTTTCATCCACGGTACCGGAGATCAACCAACCGGAAAGAAAACCTGCGAGGCGGAAAACTGGAAGTGAACCACAAGGATAACCCGGCCGGTGGACCAAGTTATCCCCCGCTGTCTCCAACAGGAAAACCCGGCGATCCGGACTGGATGGGGCTCTCGTGGAGCAACAGCGAACCGCTTGCGCCGGAAAAAACCAGTCTTGCTCCCGCTGGCCCGGGCCTGTATGTCCTGATCGATGCCGGTTCACAGGAGGTCATCTATATCGGCCAGTCCGGGAACTGTGCGGACCGGTTGCTGGACCACAGCAGGAAATCCTGGGACGGAAAGGAACTGGCATTTTCGTTTCATGGCGTGGAGAAACCGGTACTTCCGCACCAGCTCAAGGAACGGGAAAACGATCTCATCGGGCATTTCTTTGAGTTATACCGGAAAGCGCCGGAATACCAGTTCAGGAACCAGGGGTAGTTTCGGAAAAGGCTGGAGTAGTGAGGGGTTTTTTAGCAGACGCATCACCGGGGCTTATCGCCCCTCGCCGCGTGGGCTTACGGCCCGGAGGTTCAGGTACGAGAGAGAAAACGGCCCGGTAAAGGAGACACCGTACCTGAGCTCTTTTTCAGACATCGGTACACCTTTTTTTGGACAGGTTTTCTTTTGCGAGCCCGCATTTTGTCTGTTCCTATAAGTACTTCACAACAACCCGCTACGGCTTTATTCTTTGACGTAGATGATATAGATATACACCAGCTGCCTGTTCACTCTTGCGACGCTGAATTGTGTCAGCGTTTTAAAGTGGATATTTTATATATTAAATTGAGGATATATGACCCGGAAAAAAGCTGACCATGAAAAGAAAAAGAGAGGCAGGCCGACCGTCTATAATGCCGCATTTCACCCCCGGAAAGCGGCCCAGCTTGCACTTATGGGATTAACCGATGTGCAGATGGCCATTGTCTTTGACATAAATGAGCGGACCCTGAACCGGTGGAAAATCCGGTATCCTGATTTCTTCCAGTCCATAAAGCAGAGCAAAGACCTGGTGGATCGTACGGTCGAAAACTCGCTCTTCAAACGTGCACTGGGTATGGAAACGACACAGAAAAAGATCGTCGAATATGCTGACGGTACGACGAGAAAGACAATTGCCGTTAAATATATCCCACCCAGTTTGTCTGCCATTATATTCTGGTTAACAAACCGCCAGCCGGATCTCTGGAAACGGGGTGGCCGGGATACGCCGGGCGATGCGCCGGCGGTCCCAAACGGATCAGTCCGGATCCGGAATATGGATGCCTTCATAGCAACGTTAAGAAACGGGGAGGAGCCGAAAGGCTTTGGGAAATTCTTAGCGTACGTCAAAAAGGCACAGAAGAGTGGATCTATCAGGAACGCTCCTTTGAAAGAACATCCATCCTGACGACGTGACCCCATGTTACTCCATTAACCCAACGGAAACGGATCACGTACGACCACGGCCCAGTGGGGAGACGCATCACCGGGGCTCGATCGCCCATTGCTGCGTGGGCTTTACGGTCCGACTTAGTGCAGCGGCCAACCATGATTTCCTGTCACACAATTGACCCGGATTCCAACCTAACTGGTGTTTTTTTTTAAGGGAAATTTCCGCCGGATGAATTTACCTATCAACTGCGGACGAAAACAGAACCGGCGTGTATTGTTTCGGATGATGCGGTCAAGTGAGGGATATCGGTATCGAAAAACTCACGAACCAGAGTTCGTCCTTCCGATTTTCACAAAAACCCACGCGTGAATTTGTTCCGCAATTGCGAGTGCTTCCCGGTAGTCATCTTCCGTTACCGGCTCATATAGACCGGGATAGCGGGTGTGAACAGCGTACTCGGTAAGATCCGATGCAGATTTCAAGTTGTCGGGAATAACAATGCCCTCCTCCTCAAGCGTTTCAAGCAGCCGGGCAATGATGTGGGTGTGCGGGCTCACCTTATCTTGCGCGATCAGGAGAGCCTTGAGAGATTTCTCTACCGCCTGCTGGCAGTCATAGCACAGATCCTCGTACAGGATAGTATCACAAATTTTCCCGGCACGAGCACGGTCAAGGTTGCTCTGTGCACGACTGATCCACTGTTCAACCAGCACGGGGTTTTTCATAGATTACCTTACCGTAACGGGAGATTTCCCGGTAAATCAAGTGAGGATTATTCTTGAATTTCGAAAAAGTATCCGGGGTTTCCACTATCAGTTCAACCGGGGCACCGACACCATAGAGTGCACGGTAAAGTTTCCGTGCAACCGGGCGCCGTTCGGTAATTCCGTCTTTCAGAACGCAGATATCGAAATCGGAATCCTCGCGTGCATTGCCCCGGGCCCGTGAACCGAAGAGGATGATCGTATCCGGGTCGAGAGTGCGGACGATAACATCAATGATCCGCGAGAGTGCCGTGTCTTTCATGATTTCTCTTATCCATCATTGACGGCAGGGATCATCAACGTTTTGTTGAAAGAGTCAAAGAGATCCAAAGTTACCACGTCTTCCAGCCCCGGGATTTATACTTCCGGAGGAATTCTCCGAACTTTCTGAAGTACTGGTGTTCCTCTAACCGAAATTCCTTGTTCAAATGACGCCTGTCCTTTGTGGAATCATGCCGGAACCAGAAGCGGGTATTTTTCACCGTATCAGACATGCATTTTGTGTGTTGGAAATTTTTCTTATTCATCTTTTCCGGTTGATCTTCAACCGACACCCAATGCTTCGCCAATCAAATTCTTTTCTAATCCGGTATCAAAAACGGCTCTGTTAACCTTTTATGAGATAATCAACGGTCTCCAAAAAATTCCTGATCCCTCATGTCGTTAACAGAACCAAAATTTTGCGCCGACCGGTTACAACATTGGGATTACCATTGGAGAAGCGGCCGGGCAGACCGTGATGCACTGCCATTGCCATATGATCCCAAGGTATGCCGGGGATGTCCGGAATCCCAAAGGTGGGATCCGGGGGATTGTGAGAGAGAAGAGGGAGTAGCGACGGGTTTTTTAGAGGACGCATCACCGGGGCTCGATCGCCC
>CAYPEQ010000054.1:0-9013 GCA_964409915.1 uncultured Methanoregula sp.
CTTCCCCGGCGTATTCGAAAAAGTTCAAATCTCTTTTGGATAAACTTAGCTGTGTTGACTAGGCACTTTTTCACAGACATAGAACCACTGGTTACTACCAATCCAAAGTTATTCATATTTACAGCATTTACAATATGATCATGCCAGCTGTGAAACGGATACCGGTAACTGAACCAGTGTGGAAGGATCTTTCAGAGATGCGATCCGCCGGCCAGACCTATGCAGAGCTTCTGGCGGATATGATCGAGGAACGTAAACGAAGGCGGCTTGAAGAAGATGTAAAGAGGTGGCACAGCCGCAAGGATGATGAATTTGTCTCTCTCTCGGAGATTAAGGATTGACCTTTAAACTTGTTCTCTGGCATGAATTATCTGACGATATAAACTGTTTGCCAGACAAAACACGCCGGATTATCAAAATCGCTCTGGAAAGATTAGAGAAAGATCCTTATCCGGGCACACATGGTGACAAGGAAAAACTGGTTTTAAAGGGCGGTGGTGTTATCTACCGTCTCCATATTTCCCGAAGTTATACAGCGTTCTATGATATTGAGAAAGAGAAAAAAATGGTGATCGTACAAGAAATTCTTCCGATTGATCAGGCTCACAAAAAATATGGGTACTATTGAGCCTGTTTTCTAAAATTTTTTTTAATGAGTTTTCAATTGTTTAACTACCCTCTGACATAAGTGGCTATCTCATTTTAACGGTTGTTTTTTACATTCATAATTGATGAGTATGTAATATCTCTGGCATGACCGACCAATATCACTGTTTTTATGTGGAGGGAAATGCCATTGTACATAATCGGATAAAGGTGTGAAGTATCGATGTGCGTCGCAGTTCCTGCTGAAGTGCTGGAGATCAAGGACGGAAATATCGGGGTTGTCGATTATGGCGATCTCAAACAGGAAGTCCGGCTCGATCTCGTTGATGTCAAGATTGGAGAGTTTGTTCTTGTTCATGTAGGGTTTGCCATCCAGCGCCTTTCCCGCGAGGACGGGTTAGAGACACGGGAGATCTTCAAGCAGGTCTATGCGGCACTGGAGGAGTGATGCACGAGTATAGCATTGCTTACGACCTGTACGCAACCGCTAAGAAAGCAGCGAATGATCACCATGCCACCCAAGTAAAGAAGATCCGGGTCGATGTCGGAAAAATGGCGATGGTTAATCCTGAACAGGTGATATTTTTGTTTGATACCATAAAAGAGGACGACCCTCTTTTTACCGCCGCCATTCTTGACTGTGCCGAGATAGAACCGGAAACGAAATGTCCCTGCGGGTATGAGGGAAACGAGATTTACGTCTGTCCCAGATGTGGGGGGTTACCTCAAGTCGTCCGCGGCCGTGAAATTGTCGTAACCAATGTCGAAATAGAGGTGGCTGATTCCCCATGAAAGTCAACCTGATGCACGGTGCCGGCGGCGAGGTTATGGGAGAACTCCTGCAGACGCTCACGAAATTCTCCCACAATAACGCCGGAGGTATCGGCCTTGAATCCCTTGACGACGGTGCCGTTATTCCCATAAATGGCACCAATATCGTCTTTACGACTGATTCCCACGTCGTGCGCCCGATCTTTTTCCCGGGAGGCGACATCGGCAGGATTGCGGTGTGCGGCACTATAAACGATCTCACCATGATGGGCGGGCAACCCGTCGCGCTCTCGTGTGGCATGATCATCGAGGAAGGTTTTGATGTTGCCGACCTCGAACGCATTGTCTGTTCCATGGACGAGGCACTTGGAGAAGCCGGGGCAAACCTTGTTACCGGGGATACCAAAGTTGTAGAGCGAGGTTCGCTTGACGGTATTGTCATCAACACCGCCGGGATTGGTGTCGCAAGGATCATTGTCCGGGACAACGGTCTCCTTCCCGGCGATCTCATTATCGTTTCAGGGACTCTCGGCGATCATGGTATCGCAATAATGGCCCACCGGGAGGGGTTTGATCTTGGCGAACAGATCCTCTCCGATGTTGCCCCACTCTGGGGCATGATGAGCGGTGTCCTTGAAGCAGGTACCATCCACGCGATGAAGGATCCGACCCGGGGCGGGTTTGCCAGTGCCATAAACGAGATGGCAAAAAAGAGCCATGTGCAGGTCAGGATCGAAGAAAGCCGTATCCCTATTCGACGGAGTGTAAAAAGTGCTGCCGGTATGCTCGGTATCGACCCGCTTGAGGTGGCAAATGAAGGCAAGGTTGTGATGGGCGTGCCGGCCGGTGACGCGGATGCTATCCTTGCTGCACTCCACTCACACAAGTACGGAAAAGATGCCGCAATTATCGGGAGGGTTGTTCCCGGATCCCACGTGATCATGGAGACCTCTATCGGCGGCGAACGCTTCATCGAGCCACCCATGGGCGACCCGGTTCCCCGGGTGTGCTGACTTTTTTTAATCAATGATATATTGCATCAGGAAATCAAGTGCTTCCAGTTCTTTTTTACCGCCGCATTTCCGGACAAGATCAGCATGGTAATCGATAAGCCGTTTCAGTTCCGGGTCTTTATTCACCCGGAAACGGGTCGCGTGAACGGTTGCATCGATGATACTGTTGAATCCCCGGTTCACCGGATGCACTCCAACCCCTTCGATAATCTCTTTTTCCTGTGTTAAGTGGACCTTTAGCATCCTGGCAGTATTGGTCTCGACCCGGACGGTAAAGGCAATCCAGGCTTCGGCATCCCGGAGACGGTACATCAATCTGCCCGAAACCGGCTCTTCCACGAACGCGTCGCAGGGAAGATCGTCGAATGCGGTCTTCACGTATAGAACCGGGTCATGAATTATATTTGCGACGACCCAGCCGTCACGTAGCACATTTTCCGCAGTATGGCTGCCGGGAAACAGGATCATCGTCGCATTTTTGTCCCGTAAGTGAATGCCAATGGGTGCTGCGTTGCATGTCGTTGTAGCGATAATTTCGTTAATACCGGTTTTTAATAGTCCCATGCCCATCCCTCTCCTAATGCAATAAAAAGTGCTGCGATCGTAATGTCTGCTATCGAGCCCGGGTTGATACCATTCTCAATACATTCAGCGTCAAATGTTTCCAGCACCCGGCGGCCAGCGAGCACATCACGGGCTTTTTCCATCGTCCTTTCCGCTACATCCCGGCCGTGTTTTTTAATGATGAACGTATCAGGCTCAGTGGCAAGCAAGGTCAGGAACATCTCGACAATGGCTTCCCGGCCCTGTCCTATCTGATGGAGCATATCGGCGCCCCGCCGGGTCAGTAAAAACCCGTTGACCCATTCACGGGCCACCATATCGTTTGGTGAAGAGTGCTCCATCACATCATACAGCGTCATGTTACGGTTGCGGAGATCATCCAGGGTTTTTGGATCATTCACATCAAGCTCGTCACTTTCATTCATCCGGACCCGGGTCAGGGCAAACGCTTTGTAGAATGCAACTGCATCAGAGACATCAGTCCTTACAACGGCTCTTTTCGCACCCTCGATATCACCGCCGTACAGTAGCGGGATCAGGAGAATAAATGCCCCGAAATGCGTATTGCCGCCGTTATGCACGTTGGTCTGGCGGACCGCATGGCCAATAATCTCCCCTATCCGTCCTCTTCCTGATGCAGCCTCTTCAAGGGAAGGACGGGAAAAAATCACCGATGCAAGAAAATGTTCGAGCCGTGTGTCCGGATAGTCGTGACACCGGTCAACATTTCCGGGCTTTGGAAACGCCGTTACCTCAAGCATCAACGCAAGCTGTGCACGCTCAGCCGGACTCATCAGATGGGACGTCATGGAACACACGGCTCATTATCGTAGCTGAAAGCTCACGTTTCCGGCGCATATATTCTTTCTTTGAGAGACCTTCATTAGCAAGAGTCATGTCCCGGAACATACAGGGCGAGGATGTTTTGCAGCACCACGCAAGGCTTGCAAAACAGGTATTCGGTCCTCCGTCGAGAGGGGTACCTTTGACAGAATCCAGTTTAAGCCGTACATACTCATCACGAGATAGACCGATTCTTGAAAGTACCGGAATAAGAGGACATTCTTTAACCGGCATGCAGCAGAACGTAAGCGCCCGGATGTCTCCTCCGCGACACAGCTGTTTTGGGGAATTATACCAGCCTTCTGCATCGGCATACCGGGAAATGGCTGCATCAAGGCCGGCAAGAGTGTCAATGTCAGACTGGCGGGCAAGAGATACGAGATCGGCACCATGGGAAAGCATCTCCCGCATCCGATCAAACGTCGTAACTGAATTATTTGCGATAATTACAAGGGGGCAGCTGTTCCGGATCTGCCGCAGTTTTGTTATACCGGAATCCATCAGATCGATATGGAGTATATCCGCCCCGGCCTTCCAGAGTTTCCGGGCAAGTGCCCGGTCATCGGCGGCAACGCCTACCCGCATCTTTACTGAAACCGTGACTTTCTTTGTTTTAAGGGTTCTTACAACCGCGACAAGCTCTTCGGGATTGTTAAGATAATGTTCCCCGGCCCCGGCAGCAACCATGGGAGCCTGACGGCAGTGTGCGTCGATTTCGTAGACTACATCATCCCCAAAAGCATCGGCTATGCGTGCGAATGAATCCGGTGAGCTCCCGCGAAGGTTAATGCCAGTGACAAGATCAGTTGAGTTAAGCAGCGCAATCTCGGCACTCAATGCTTTAACAGGGTCGTCATACAGAAATTCCGTGCGTGTACCGTCATGAGCAATCTCACGCGCGGCGTCCATGGTAGGCCGGTCAACAGCGTAGCCGCCGATGAATGCGACCCCGATATGATCTTTTCGTTCAATGACATACCGGGCGTCCACGATGCCTGCCATGGATGCTATTGCCAGAGGTGTCCTGACCACGCGGTTGTTGATAGTAAGGCCAAAGCGCCCGAATGCATCCATCATGAATTCATACTAGTTACGATTTGCATCACAAAGGTCTTTGCATATGTCCCGGCAATGGTGAAGTTCCGGGATAGATTAAATATAGATGTCGAATACCGGCTTCTATAGGCATAAGATCATTTCATAACATTTATGATAATGAAAATGTATGGGACTTATCATATATGCAATGTACAAGCGAAATGCAAAGGCTCACCCCAAATTGTCTTGTCTGCATGAATTCCGACGGCGTCATTCCCATCATTTACGAGGTTTCTCCTGCCTTGAGAAACCAGCAGCGGAAAGGCAAACTGATTATAGGTGATGTTAAAAATCGCGAAGAGACATGGTATTGTAAAAATTGTGGCAATAAATGGTAAAAGACCACAATGTAACCCTTTCACCATCCCAGCCTTTTGTTTTGTGTAGGTCAGACTTTTCTCAATTATTTTTAACAAGAGACCCCTGATACCTATAGACCCATCAGGACTTTCTGCTGGAACATCAGGACCGCAATAAACAGGAGGAGAACGCCGAATATCGTCTTGATCTCTTTTTCCTTGATTCTGGGTGCGATGTTTGCCCCGATGAATGCACCAAAAGCCGCTCCGGCACCGTATGCGGCAACAAACGGCCACGAGATCTGACCAATAGAGGCATGAGCTGTTGCTCCGGTGATCGAAACGAGAATGATAGTAAACATCGATGTCGCAATAGCATAATGCACTGGTATACCGGCAGTCGCAAGAGCAGGTACAAAGAGTGCCCCCCCACTTGTCCCGGTGATCCCACTTAACAGGCCACCGGCAAAGCCCCAGAATAAAAGATGAGAATAATAGATACGTTCGACCGGCTGTTTACCCTGGTTTTCCACCTGAGTCTCAAGAACAAAAGATGGCCCCCACCGTATCTCCCACAGGAACCGGAATGCAGGGATCAGCATCTCAAAGGAGATAAGTGTGAGCATAACGCAGAAAATAGTAACAAGGATCCGGGCATCCACAAGAGTGGTAAGATAGGTTCCAATGACCGAGGCAATCATGCTGGGAATGATGAGAATCAGTGCCACCTTATAGAGAATTATTCCCTGTTTCCGGTACCAGTACGAAGCAGACACTGCTGAGAAGATCATAATGGTAAGGCTGGTGCCAATTGCCGTTTTCGTATCCAGCCCGAAGATCAACGAAAGCGTCGGGACATAAAAAAAACCACCGCCAAGCCCGATTATAGCGGCAATAATGCCGATACCAATCGCGATCAGACCTGCGGCAAAATATTCGATCACAGAACGTCCCTGCTCCTGAGGTGATTTGGTCGCACGGTAGAGTTGGTTATCATGAATTCATCCTGAATGTAGATAATACTATTAAGATTTTTCCAGATCTGAAAAACCAGATGCCGGCGATATACTGTATTATCAAAGAGCATTAATGAATGACAACAATTATTCAGACACTTCCTTGTGATTATGCTTTCATATAAGATATAGTTTTCATAATTTAACTAGAGTTTATAAGAAAACTATATATTTATAGACGTAAGCAAGTATACTGAGAAGAATTCGGTACGTCCCGGGAGAACACCGGGGCAATTTTTCGTGGATTATAAAAACTCACAGAAACCAGAGGATAAACTCATGACCCTCCTTGTTGTTTACTATTCCCGTACTGGACATACCCAGACCGTGGCAACATCACTTGCAAAGAAGCTGAATGCCGAGGTACTACGGATTGAACCTGCCCATCGCGTGAATCTCGCATTTGGCGCCATGGAGGCACTCATGTCCATGACCAGCCATATCAAACCCTGCAAAACCGATCTTTCCGGTATTGACACACTTGTCATCGTATCTCCGGTCTGGGCAACCAAAGTTCCGCCCTATATCAACATGTATCTATCCCTGTTGACCGGTATAGATGGAAAAAAGTTCCACGTGCTCGTTGAGCGCGGTTCGCCGGGCTCTGACAGACCTATAGAAGCCGTTCGTCACCAGCTCGAAAAGAAAGGCATGAAATTTATATCATCGGCCACGACCGTGGAACATGAAGTGGAAAGCGGATTATATGAGGATACTGTGCGCCGGTTTGCTGATGGGATCCTCTCAAAATAACCCTGTGTTCATAGTTGTTCCGGCATTTAAGGGGCGCTTGCGATACTTCTGACATTCTGCCGGAAACACTACATAACCTGAAGAGCCCGTTCAGTGCGCAAAGGTGAAGACCTCCCGTGGCGACCTTCGATGAGTACCACGAATAGCACGATAAAACCGATAAAAATTATTACGATTGTGAACAATTTGCCATACATCACGTGTTCGTTGTCATAAAAACACCGAACCTTCAAAAAATAATTTTGAGGTTACATACATGGTTACTAAGGGAATGTTACTTGTAGGTCATGGATCCACCATGCCTTTCAATAAAGAACTCATTGAATCAACAGGAAAACTGATCGCCGCACAGACATCGGAATTTGTGGTCAAATGCGGTTTTATGAATATCAATAAGCCCTCCATCAAGGATGCGCTTGAAGAGTTCCGGAAAGAAAAAATCGATGTGCTTGTTGTCGTCCCCCTCTTTCTTGCAAAAGGCGTCCACATCGAAAAGGATATTCCCTCGGAGATTGGCCTTCCTGAAGGCACAAAAAAGGGCACGTTTGCCCTTAACGGAAAATCTATTCCGCTTGTCTACGCAGATCCCATAGGGATCGATCCCCTGCTGGCACAACTGATGGTAAAAAATGCTCATCAGGCGCTTACGCTTATCTGAAGCATATGCGGATCCTGGTACTCGATACAATCCATGGCGGCGACCGGATTGGTGCAGCGTTTGCTGATGCCGGTAACACTGTAGATATTGTCGACATGTACCGGGGAACAACGCCCGATGTTGAACAACGGGCTGCAAAAACGACCTACGATCTCGTTGTGGCCCCGGTTCACCTCGATCCCGCCCACCCATTGATTTCCCGGAGAAAAGAACCGGTTATTTCCCACCATGACGCTGTCCGACAGCTGCTTGACGACAAAGTTCCCCGACCTATGATAGAAATTACCGGGGCACAGGGAAAGACAACGACGGCACATGCACTTGCACACCTGCTACCGGGGCCAGGAGTGTTACATACATCAACCGGTACCTATGAAATGCCGGAGAATCGGCTGCTTTTTAAGAAAAGCATCACGCCGGCTTCGGTACTTGATGCAGCACAAAAGGCAGTATCCATCCGGGGATGGCTGGTGGCTGAAGAATCTCTTGGTGTGACTGGCGCTGGTGATCTTGCCATTATTACGTCCCCTGAAGACTATCCCTGTGCCGGGGGAAAGAAAAGTGCCCTTAAAGAAAAAGTGGCGTCGGCACAAAAAAGCCCACGGCTGCTCGTGGCAGAGTCCCTACCGGCCGGAAAACATACAAATATTGTCCAGCTGGACGACGTCGCTTCTCTTTCCGGTACAACCTGCACACTATCCGTGGACGGGCGAAAAGGCACATTTACCAGCCCGCTCCTTGCCACACCTGGATACCGCGTACCTCTTGCCCTTGCCGGGGCTGCTGCCATGATCCTTGGCTATGATCCGGCTCCCCTCGAGACATTTTCCGGTATAACCGGACGTATGTCGGTAAGAAAACAGGGCAACCTTCTCGTCATCGACAACGCAAACAGCGGGACAACCGCGGAAACAACTATTGACGCCGCCAGATACGCCCGGACTTGTGCGGGTTCTCCCGGGATCACGTTAGTCATCGGCATGGTCAAGGGTGATGGTGCGGTCTGCGAAGGATTTAAAGAAGACCAGATCCTCAAAGCAGTCCGGACCATCCGGCCCCGGATGCTTATCTGGGTCGGGGATCTACCTTCTGCAAAAGAATCTGACAGTTTGCCTGCTATCGACGCGGTTTTTCCGACTCTTGAAGAGGCAGAGCGTTGTGCCCTTGAAAGGACACTGACCGGTGCCATCGTGCTCGCGGTCAAGACATGGAGATAACAATGCCAACACGATTCATGCATCCCCGGCCGAGCTCAATTGTAGCCGCTCTTTATACAGCACGGGATCTCGAAGTGGGCGTCGCGATCCTGCACGGCCCTTCTGGTTGTTCGTTCAAACATGCCCGGCTTCTTGAAGAAGACGGTATGCGGGTCCTGACGACCGCTCTTGCCGA
>CAYPEQ010000055.1:0-8606 GCA_964409915.1 uncultured Methanoregula sp.
TCAGGCCGGTTACCGTCCATGCACCCGTTCCGGATGCTGTAACTGCCGGTTGGGCCGTACCGCCGATACTCAGGATGATACTGGAACCGGCTACCGCTATGCCGCTTACACTGGTGGCTCCGGCGATGACCGGTGCGGTGATTACCGGTTCCACTGTTTGAGCCTCGACTACGTTAACGGCCGCGCTTGATGCACTGACCGTCTCGCCGGTTGTTTGGGCGGTTGCCGTCAGACTCTGACCCGCAGTTAATGCGGTCAGGCCGGTTACCGTCCATGCACCCGTTCCGGATGCTGTAACTGCCGGTTGGGCTGTACCGCCGATACTCAGGATGATACTGGAACCGGCTACTGCTATGCCGCTTACACTGGTAGCTCCGGCGATGACCGGTGCGGTGATTACTGGGGCGGTTGTCTGGGCTTCTCCCACTATAACGGCCGTGCTTGATGCACTGACCGTCTCGCCGGTTGTTTGGGCGGTTGCCGTCAGACTCTGACCCGCAGTTAATGCGGTCAGGCCGGTTACCGTCCATGCACCCGTTCCGGATGCTGTAACTGCCGGTTGGGCCGTACCATCGATACTCAGGATGACACTGGAACCGGCTACTGCTATGCCGCTTACACTGGTAGCTCCGGCGATGACCGGCGCGGTGATTACCGGTTCCACTGTCTGCGCCTCAGCTACGTTAACGGCCGCGCTTGATGCACTGACCGTCTCGCCGGTTGTTTGGGCGGTTGCCGTCAGACTCTGACCCGCAGTTAATGCGGTCAGGCCGGTTACCGTCCATGCACCCGTTCCGGATGCTGTAACTGCCGGTTGGGCCGTACCGCCGATACTCAGGATGATACTGGAACCGGCTACCGCTATGCCGCTTACACTGGTGGCTCCGGCGATAACCGGTGCGGTGATTACTGGGGCGGTTGTCTGGGCTTCTCCCACTATAACGGCCGTGCTTGATGCACTGACCGTCTCGCCGGTTGTTTGGGCGGTTGCCGTCAGACTCTGACCCGCAGTTAATGCGGTCAGGCCGGTTACCGTCCATGCACCCGTTCCGGATGCTGTAACTGCCGGTTGGGCTGTACCGCCGATACTCAGGATGATACTGGAACCGGCTACTGCTATGCCGCTTACACTGGTAGCTCCGGCGATGACCGGTGCGGTGATTACCGGTTCCACTGTTTGAGCCTCGACTACGTTAACGGCCGCGCTTGATGCACTGACCGTCTCGCCGGTTGTTTGGGCGGTTGCCGTCAGACTCTGACCCGCAGTTAATGCGGTCAGGCCGGTTACCGTCCATGCACCCGTTCCGGATGCTGTAACTGCCGGTTGGGCTGTACCGCCGATACTCAGGATGATACTGGAACCGGCTACTGCTATGCCGCTTACACTGGTGGCTCCGGCGATGACCGGTGCGGTGATTACCGGTTCCACTGTCTGCGCCTCAGCTACGTTAACGGCCGCGCTTGATGCACTGACCGTCTCGCCGGTTGTTTGGGCGGTTGCCGTCAGACTCTGACCCGCAGTTAATGCGGTCAGGCCGGTTACCGTCCATGCACCCGTTCCGGATGCTGTAACTGCCGGTTGGGCCGTACCATCGATACTCAGGATGACACTGGAACCGGCTACTGCTATGCCGCTTACACTGGTAGCTCCGGCGATGACCGGCGCGGTGATTACTGGGGCGGTTGTCTGGGCTTCTCCCACTATAACGGCCGTGCTTGATGCACTGACCGTCTCGCCGGTTGTTTGGGCGGTTGCCGTCAGACTCTGACCCGCAGTTAATGCGGTCAGGCCGGTTACCGTCCATGCACCCGTTCCGGATGCTGTAACTGCCGGTTGGGCCGTACCATCGATACTCAGGATGACACTGGAACCGGCTACTGCTATGCCGCTTACACTGGTGGCTCCGGCGATGACCGGTGCGGTGATTACCGGTTTCGCTGTGGTTGGGGTAGTCACCATATTCGCACCCGCAAATGAGACCGCAGCGATCTGTGCTAATGCTCTGCCGTTTAATGTTACGCCATTCAGATTAATTGACTCAACAGCCAGTATTGATCCGTCAAATTGATTGGAAGTTCCATCTCCAATATTCGCTGTACTGCCGATATACCAGAATATATTATTAGCTTGTGCGCCGTTCTCGAGGATAGTTCCATAACCACCTAACGTTGTAAGTGAGCTTGACTCCTGGAAGATCCAGACATTGTTCGTGGTTGTGTTGGTCCCGGCGTTGAGTGTAAGGTTCCCTGTCGAGATATACGCTCCATCGGGTAAGGAATAGACCCCGGGGGTAAGGGTCAGCCCGCCAAGTTGCTGGGGCAATTGGATTGCATCTGGCCTAACGGAGGCGTTGTTAATCGCGGCGATCAGATCGGTTTGAGCCTGTTCCGCGGCATTGTCTGTTATATTTTCCGTTCCGCTCACTATCCCCGGTGGGAAGCCAGTGACTGCGGTACCCGGGGAGAGACCCAAGTTTCCGTTGATCTGTGTGTCCCCGGTATTAGTGACCGTCGATCCACCCAGAACCGCAAAATTGCCGGCCGTTGCAAGATTCACGGTTGAAGTACCACTCACTGCGGGAATTATCGCAGTAATAATCAGGCAGATAACTGCCAAGGTAAAAACAATGGAAAATATTTTTCTTGCAGGGCTCATATGTGGCTCATATTAATATGCGATAATATCATTTTTTTTGTTGATTCAGGAGATATAATCACCTGTGTTTTGCATTTTTTGCAATGATGATTTCATGATGTTGTCAGGTAAGAAGGGTGTCCAAATCTCCCCCCGCCAATGATGCAAAGACTAATTCACCTGAATATGTCGTGAACAGATTCTTGATCTCATCAAGGATACCGTGAAGTTCGATGTGCGGGTATTACATGAAAGGAGAGGCCCCATTTACACTGACTATTGCGATTGCGATAAAATACGCTAAAGCGAAACGTGGGAAGCGTGGTGCTGTTCCCTTGGAATAGGTTGTCCACGGATCTTATGGTGCCCTCAACGGGTTTTTAAAACATATCGTTCCCGGTGTGATATCGGGACTTCGTATCGGAGAGAAATATCGTTAAACCCATAACCTCCTCGAAAAACCTGGTAATCCGGTACCCCTATGCAATCATTTATTTCCTGCTCAAAAATGTCCGGGTCGCTTTGCTCCAAGGGCACGTCACTCAATTAAAAAGAGGACCGAGGGCCGTTGATATGCGCGTCTTCAGGTTTGATCCGTTCTGCATGATGATTGGGAGTATATTTGTTCCACTCTCGGCATTATTCATGAAATTCCGATTCTGAGAATTCGTGGTTAGAATGCGGGTCGGTATCGTTGTCGATTATTTTTTGGCGGAGGAAAAATTGGAGAAGTAATGATAGTGTATCTTTTTCAAAAATGAGGGGGATAAATCCCTCACAGATTCCATTTTTTTCATTATGTTGACGGGAATAAGGCGGTTATAGTACCTGAACCCGCAGTGTTGGTCGGCGCAGAACATCCTGATACCGTGAAAGCGTTCGAACCTACTCCCGTAAAGGTATAGCCGGTATCAGCGGTCAGGGTAATAGTGGCCGTGTATACTGTTGATGCTACGAACGTAGTTGTCACCGTTGGCGACCAAGTAACTGTACCCGAATACTGGCCGTTATCAGTAATTGTCCTAACTGGACTTGCTCCTGATACCGGTGCAACAACACTGGGGACGGTTAATATGGTGACCGGGGTTGCCGCTACCGGGCCTACATACGTACTGGTCGCAGTGCCGGAGTAACTGCCCGTACCCGTGGCTACAACTTCAATGAACATAGTAGCATTGCTAGCTCCCGGGGTGTAGGTAGACGAGGTTGCTCCCGGAATGGCGGTGTATGTGCCACCTGATGTGCTAGAGATCTGCCACTGGTAGGTTGCCGTTGCACCTGAAGGCGTCAACGCACCGGCGGTTAACTGATCTCCCACCTGGACCGTACCGGTGGGCGCAGCTATTGCGGTGATCGGGGTCGTAGCTGCCGCTACCGGGCCTACATACGTACTGGTCGCAGTGCCGGAGTAACTGCCCGTACCCGTGGCTACAACTTCAATGAACATAGTAGCATTGCTAGCTCCCGGGGTGTAGGTAGACGAGGTTGCTCCCGGAATGGCGGTGTATGTGCCACCTGATGTGCTAGAGATCTGCCACTGGTAGGTTGCCGTTGCACCTGAAGGCGTCAACGCACCGGCGGTTAACTGATCTCCCACCTGGACCGTACCGGTGGGCGCAGCTATTGCGGTGATCGGGGTCGTAGCTGCCGCTACCGGGCCTACATACGTACTGGTCGCAGTGCCGGAGTAACTGCCCGTACCCGTGGCTACAACTTCAATGAACATAGTAGCATTGCTAGCTCCCGGGGTGTAGGTAGACGAGGTTGCTCCCGGAATGGCGGTGTATGTGCCACCTGATGTGCTAGAGATCTGCCACTGGTAGGTTGCCGTTGCACCTGAAGGCGTCAACGCACCGGCGGTTAACTGATCTCCCACCTGGACCGTACCGGTGGGTGCAGCTATTGCGGTGATCGGGATCGTAGCTGCGGTTGGGTTAGTCACCGTATCCGTACCCGTCAATGTAACCGCACCGGTATGTGCCAAAGCTCTGCCGTTCAGCGTTGCGCCATTCAGAGTGATTGATGAAACAGCCAGTATTGTTCCATTGAATTGATTGGGAGTTCCATCGCCAATTGTGGCTGAACTGCCGATATCCCAGAATACGTTATTAGATTCTGCACCGTTTTCGAGGACAGTTCCATTACCACCATTTGTTGTAATTGCGGTTGGCACCTGGAAGATCCAGACAGCGCTCGAATTGCCCTCGGCGTTGAGTGTAAGGTTTCCTCCCACCGGCGAGATCAGCGCCGTAGAGGATACGTTATAGAGCCCGGGGGTAAGGGTTAGCCCGCCGAGTTGTGCGGGCAATGGAATCGCACCTGTTCTACCTTGGGCATTGCTAATCGCGGCGGCCAGATCGGTTTGACCTTGCAGTGCGACAGAGCCTCCTACAGGATATATAGTTCCATTAGTCACAGTTCCCCCGCCGGTGATTGAGCCACTCGCGCTACCCACATTTCCAATGATCGTTGATGGAGCTGAATTTGTAAGTGCCGAGTAGTCGAGGACTGCAAAATTACCGGCTGTTGCAAGATTCACGGAGGATTGAGGACCTGCTGCCGGGACGGCGTTGGTGACTGATTCGCCGGTGAAGTTTGCCAGAACTCCGCCGTCTCCGGATGTTACATCGGTTCCATTGTATGCCATCGTGACGGTCTGACCGTTGGTAACGGCCGTCGTCAGGGTCAGGTCTATGGTAGTGGTGGTAGCGTCAAGGGCAACTCCCGTGACCGGATCACGAACTACACCGACAGTTACGTTGTAATCCCCATATGTCCCGACGTCACTCATTGCCTTGCTAAAGGTGACGTTGACTGCGGTACCGGCTACGTTGGTCGTTGCTGATACGAACGTCGGGGCTGATCCTCCAGACGGGACGGCGTTGGTGACAGACTGGGCGGTGAAGCTCGCCAGAACTCCGCCGTCTCCGGATATTACGTTAGTGCCAGTGTATGCCACTGTGACGGTCTGACCGTTGGTAACGGCATTCGTCAGGGTCAGGTCTATGGTAGTAGTGGTCGCGTTAAGTGCCACTCCCGTGACCGGATCAGGATTAGAACCGACCATAACCGTGTAATTGCTTGGTGTACCGACAGTGATCATTGGCTTGCTAAAGGTGACGTTGACTGCGGTACCGGCTACGTTGGTCGTTGCTGATACGAACGTCGGAGCAGTCGGCGATGAAACTGGGCTGGTCACATTATCCCCGATCAGGGTAACCGCGCTCTGTGCCAAGGCTCTGCCGTTTAAGGTTACGCCATTAGTCATCGAAATCGCTGTCTGGTCCAGAATGTTTCCATTGAATACCGGTCCATTAAGCGCCGTCTGGCCAGCAACCACCCAGTAGACGTTCTTTGCTTGTGCTCCGCCACTGAGGATAACCTGCGTGTTAGTGTTGGCAGTGAGAGTCCCTGCAATCTCAAATATCCAGACATCATTCGGGCCGCCCGAGAGGGTGACATCGGTATTAGAGGGTATTGTCACACCAGTGCCCCATTTGTAGACACCAGGGGTGATGGTCAAACCGCCGATATTTCCGGCGCCCAGATTAGTTACATCGGGAGCTCTTCCGGCCCCGTCAGTGTATGCTGTGCCCATGTCATTTTCAGCAGTAGTCAGTACAGCTGGAGTGGGAGGCGCATAGTTGGCTGCAAAAAGCTTTCCGTTAACCAGAGATGATGTCGAAAATTGATTCGAGGAATCCGCGACCAGGCCAAATCCGGTTAAGGATGTGCCGGCACTCAGTCCAACATTTCCGGTGATATTAGTAACCCCTGTGGTCGTGACGGTTGTTTCTGCCAGAATCGCGTAATTACCGGCCGTTGCAAGATTCACGGCTGCTGGAGATGGGTATTGGCTTGAAGTCCACTGTCCCACGACCGGAACGTCCGTGGGATTACCATAGCCGAATACTATGTCTGCTGGACCTCCCGTGTTGCTGTTCCTTAAGTACACTACGCCGTTTCGGAATACTCCTACGGTGTCAATGGGAAAACCGGTAGTGCTGTTAGTTTGACCAGTCCAGTCTCCTACTACCGGAATGTCCGTGGGATTACCATAGCCGAATACTGTGTCTGCTGGACCTCCCGTGTTGCTGTTCCTTAAGTACACTACGCCGTTTCGGAATACTCCTGGGGTGTCAATACCTTGACCAATCCAGTCCCCTACTACCGGAGTGTCCGTGGGATTGCCATAGCCGAATACTGTGTCTGCTGGACCTCCCACGTTGCTGTTCTTTAAGTAGAATATACCATTTCGGTATACTCCTGGGGTGTCCATGGGTAGCCCGGTGGTGCTGTTAGTTTGACCTGTCCAGTCCCCTACTACAGGAATGTCCGTGGGATTACCATAGCCGAATACTGTGTCTGCTGGACCTCCCGTGTTGCTGTTCCTTAAGTACACTACGCCGTTTCGGAATACTCCTGGGGTGTCAATACCTTGACCAATCCAGTCCCCTACTACCGGAGTGTCCGTGGGATTGCCATAGCCGAATACTGTGTCTGCTGGACCTCCCACGTTGCTGTTCTTTAAGTAGAATATACCGCTTCGGAATACACCTGCGGTGTCGTTCGAGGCTGCTGATACAACAGGAGCGATAAACAGCAGCAAGACAATGAAACATGCCCAGAAGAACATGTTTTTCACCGGAAACCGTTTTTCCGATATTCCGGTGAACGCAAGGGAGAAAATTTTTCTCTCCCTCTTTTCAGAATTCGATATAGCCTTCATGATGATTTGTTTTCTAATTCATTTTTGTAAATATGTGTAACCGGAATTTGCAAAAATTGCAATGTCAAAAAAATACTTGACACATCCAATTCTTCTTCGTGAGCAATACCTCATTGTTATATATAATATGACAATTTTTTTGTTTTAAAATCGGAAAATGTTTTATATTTAACTTAACGTTGCAAAAATTGCAATGAATCAAAATATTTGCCGCATCTAAAACCCCCCCACGCGATGGTTATGGTTAGTATACAAGAAATTTATTTATGAAACACTAATGAGATCGGACGTGTAGTACCCCGGGTAATTCCGGTCGACGAGTTCCGAGCGCTGTATTCCCGGTAATCAGACCACTAAGCTCTTTGCAACACTCACCATCTCCGCAAACGAACGGGATCCCGGAAAATTATAGCGCGATATGAAGTGCCCGCTTCATGATACATGTGCGGCGATCAAAAATAAGGCAGGAAGGTGTGGGAACACACTGAATCTTTTTACGTCGTCGGGATTCGCCACCGGTCCACGAGCCATATGTTCAGGTTATCCTTGAGGGGAGACAGAAAATTCAGTCCCGAGATGTCTGCCCTGGTGGTGAAACATGGTCGCAGGAAACCGTCAATGGCATTTTCTTAACCGCTGCCGGAAATTCCAGCGGGGATCTTCCGTTCATCACTTCAGGTCCTCATAGGTCTGGCTGAACAGTTACGTTAAAAGCAAAAAAAAATCATGGCCTGAAATAATATTCCGGTCCAATGTTACAGGAATTGCAAAATGGGATATACCGTTGCAGGTATGGCAGCGTCCGGAGAGGATGCAATCGAAAACGCTAGACACCTTTCCCCGGACCTTGTGTTTATGGACATCTTGATGCCAGGAAAGATGAATGGAATTGAAGCAGCAAAAATCATCACGACGGAACTGGGTATTCCGGTTGTTTTTATCACAGCGTATGCCGATGATACCATAATTGAAAAAACAAAAAGTATCCGGCCTTACCGCTATGTCATAAAATCTTTCACTGATCTACAAATCAACACCGCTGTTGAAGTGACACTATTCCGGAAAGCGACAGAAGTGGAGGAGTAAAAATTAGAAAAACCTGTACCAGGAAAAATTTCACCGGTGATGAAAACCGACCTGCGGGATCAGGATGGTCTTGACTATCATGATCTGCCAGAAATAAAAACCGGCTCTGTAGAAAACCTATTTTTATGAAGTAACACCTGACCACAAAAGCTAAGG
>CAYPEQ010000056.1:0-7896 GCA_964409915.1 uncultured Methanoregula sp.
CGCGGACAGAACAGGTACTCAAGCACATCGGAGATTGTGATGATCGTTTCGCTATCTGCCATACATGTCAGAAAAATTTCGTGAGCAGTTCGTCGCTCACCAGTTTTCGGTCGAACGCTTGCCCGAGCAGTTTTACTTTCCTGAATGAGTCGTCATCCATCGGGAACACGTAGACCGAATCGACCTTGGGATCGATCTCCTGCTCGCATTCCAGCGCGAGAGAATCCCGTTCGTTTGCATTCAGATTCCCCAGAAACACGCTCTTCTGCACGCGGTACAACCCTTTGTCCTGGCAAATCCGCGACACATGGCTCCTCGCCCGGTTCTTTGCGATATCATACACCACCCAGACCATCGTCATTTCTCTCTCCCCTACCCGGATTTGATCAGCCCGTTTGCGATACGGTGGCACTCCATCTGGATCGTGTTCCTGATCTTCACGTTGCGGCCATGGTACTCGATCTCGCGGTCGAGCATCTCGTTGAGCGCCCCAATGAGGAGGGCCTTTCCCTCCTTGTTCATGTACAGCCCGCCCGGCACCGGGTCAAAGAATGCCGGAGTCACCTGCTTTTTTGAGAATAGGTTCACTACGGTCCGGTCAGCGTGAACCCGGAACAGTTCGATGAGATCGAACACGAACGAACGCTTGTTGTAATTGTCGGTATGCAGGAACCCCACGTACGGATCGAGCCCCGCGATAATGCACGCTCGTTCTACCTGTGAATACAGCACGCCGTACCCGTAATTGAGCAGACAGTTGAAGGCGTCCTTTGCCGGGTCCCGGCTCCGGCCCTTGAACCTCCACTGCTCGGGCATGACGCCGGCTATCGCATCGAAGTAGGCGGATGATGCCATGCCCTCGACCCCCATGATCGAGCCGCGCTTAAAATCAAGCGAGCCTTTCATGGCAAGGAGCGTTTCGTACAGGGTTTCGATCTTTGCTATAGAGATGTCGAGTGGGTCTTTCTGGTCGGGACGGTTCTTCTTGAGGTCTTTTAAAAGATCGATCTGGTTCTGGATCTTTGTCGCGATCCAGCCCCGGGCGAGATAGAACCCGGTGTCGGCGGATTCGGCTTCGAGCTGTCGGCGGCGGATAAGCGTGGTGCTCCCGAGTTTTGAGTGCCACACGCGCCCGAACGGGTTGCCATGATAATCAAGGAAGATGATGTCGATGTTGTTCTCGACCGCGAACTCGATAGCATCGGTCGTAATGGTCGCAGAGGTCGTGATGAGGATGCTGTCGATCTTGTCAGCGGAGACTTCCACGATCTTTTCGTCGTTCTTGACCAGGAAACAGTTCTTTTCCTTTTTGAGAAACGCACCCCGGGTATTGATGACCAGCTGCATGATTCAGACCTTTTCGTTCTCCAATGTGAGTTGCTTTACTGCCCCAAACCCGCGCGAGACGGATTTTCCGATGCCAAGATAATCGGGGATCTGGAAATTTACGTGGAATTTCCCGGTGAAGGTCATGACGCTGACATCCTTGAGCCGGTCTTTCTGGAAATGGAGATTCGTATCGCATTTGATCTGCGCAGGTACCTCGTATCCCAGCGATTTTGACATGGAGATGATGTTGCCGATCAAGATCTTCAGGACAAATTCGTCCCGCTCCTCTTTTCCCTTGAGTGTGTAAAACCTCTTGTAATTCTCTTGGTTGAGCGCGAGCCACGGCGTCGCAAACTCGTACGACCGGATCATATCCGAGATCCCGAACTCTTCGTCTTTGAGTGCGATGCCGCGCTCGACTATCTGATAGGTGTTCGCACCCAGCCGGATTTCCTGATACTCATCGTAGATCTTTTTAAGGACATCTGCGCCTTCGTTGATGCCGATGACGGTGGGAACATCTTTGATCATCTTGTACTGGACGACCGGGTACCGGTAGATGAATTTGTCCGCGTCATGCTGGTGGAGTTCGTTGTACTCGGTAAATTTCGTGGCGAAGAACCCGCGCAGTTCCGGGGCGGTGCCGTGGATTGGACGGGTCGAGCCGAGGGTCAGGGTGAAGGTGTGGAGGATCATATGATCAAACTCGAAACTTGCGTGTCATCAGCAAATGATGCACCGATATCAGAATCGTATTTCATTTTGCAAAACATGATCTCGTCATGCACTTCTTTGTGCTTCCGTACATACCAGTAGGGCATCTTCACTTCATACAAACGACGTTTTGATGGGGAAATGTCCAGAGAAGTAATCAGATCTCTGAATTGCAGGGGAATAACCGGAACCTGAAGATATTCCTCCTTGCGGGTCTTGATCTTATCCTCAAATTTATTCGGATTATCAAAGATTTCCATTAGAGCATCCTGAATCTCTGCGTATTGTCTGCTTGCGTCGACAAAAATTTCAGATTGCTCGATATCCCGCCCGATGTAAACTTCTTCGACAATAGAGATCAGATCTGATTCGGTTAGATCCGGGCGGGATTTTTTAAATTTTTCAAACGATTTTTCCAGTAACCCGGTTGAATCGGGATCATATATTTTTTCAGACGTTTTTGATGGCAGGAAAATAAGTATCCGACTGCCCGTTTTAACCCGTCTCCTGTTGACCCGGCCGGCCCGCTGGATGAGAGCGTCAGGGGGTGCACACTCAGTAAACATGACATCGAAATCGATATCCAGTGAGACCTCAACAACCTGCGTTGCTATCAATAGTTTAGCATCGTCAATATGTTCCTCTTTCGTTCTCCGGTCGTCGAACGTAAATTTCGAGTGATAACAAAGTGGGTTGAGATGTCCGAGTTTTTTGTACAGTTCCTGGCATTTTGCCACATTGTTTACGACAACCAGGGTTTTTTTACCCCTCACAACTTCAGCTTCAATTTCCGCGACAGCATCATCGATAGATTTGTCAAACGTCTGATACTGATTCCGACAGGAAGAGAGTAGCGTTTCATCCCGAATTACCGTTACATCGGGAAGCGAGCGGGTGAATAATTCAGTCAGGTAGCGGGGCAATGTGGCACTCATCAGCATGAACCGGGTTCCCAGTTTTGAGAAATGCTTTAGGGATTCGATGATGAGCCCGAGCGTCCAGGGATCGTATGAGTGAATCTCATCAATGATCACGACACTGTTTGCAGCATTCGCTTCGATAAGGGTCCATTTACCAGTATTAAATCCGGCAGTCAATAATTGATCAACCGTTGCAACTGTTGCCGGTTTGATAAAGGATTTGTCAAAGAGAACCATTCTTTCCCGGGGATTTTCTTCTTCATTCTCGCGCAGGAACGTGGCCGTTGAATGTGACAATCCCACATTCCCTTTACCGAAATACTCTTCCAGTCTCAGGAAAATGCTATTGGCAGTTACCATCGTCGGCAAAAGATAGATGAGTTTTGCATCCTGCATCTCGCGGATATTATTCAGTGCCCAGAAAAGTGCAGCCTCCGTCTTTCCACTCCCGGTTGGGGCAACCGCAATGATGTTTCCTTTCGTATCGGCACACTGCTGCTGGAATGGCCGTAACTGGGTAAAGGCGATCTGTTTTGCGGCACACCGTTGTTCGATCTCTTTGAACAATTGATCGGCATCAAGTTTTACCGAGTAGGGCAATTCTTTTCCTGAAGAGCCCAGCCAATCGGAGTAGTGCAGAATTGCTTTTAACAAAGAATAGGTTGACCGGATGGCGTCGTGATCCGATTCCCTATCATAAATTTTTGTGAAAATTCCCTCGTAACCGATGAGTTTGCTTACTTCTTTATACGGGTCATATTCATGAACCGGAATTTCTGGAAACTGGTAGCCTTCGCTCTGGAAGATCTGTACGGCAAGTGTAAGTGCGAGATTCATTCCCTCTTCGCAGATAGGGGGTTTTGCGCTCACGCTTTCCCGATGAAATGAATCCAGAGACGGATCAATTTTTTTATGATGCCCCAATACTGCAAGTGCTTCAAGGGGCAATTTCCCGATAAGGGGTCCACCCTCTTGAGAGGTCAATGCCATCGCGCCCCGAAAAACAAAACAATATGATTCCAGTTCGTGCCGGTAGTTTTCCCGGTAATCAAAACTTTTCCCTTTTTTTTTTGCCCGCATCATCTGCTGGAAAGGCTCGATATTCTTACCAATATCATGAAGAACTACCGTAAGGAGTGAACTTTTTAAAAACCGTTCTTCACTGAATCCATACAGTTTGCCGAGTCGTTGGATCAGATTCCGTTTCGCAGAAACCGTAGATTCCCACGCAGCATATGCGGCCCTGATGTGCTCTTCATAGGTTTGATCAGGTTTGGCCCAAAAAATAGTGGGGGTCATTGAAAGACAACCGCTTTGCCATCCATGCAATACCCATCAAATGCGTTTGATAGTGTAACCGGTGTACTAATGAATGTGAAAGGTTTCCGTTCGATGACTCGGCGTTCTTCTCCTTTGAACTCAAATTTTGTCGGCAGAAGATAAACCAGCGGAGTATAGAGTGTCTGTGTGATCGGTACCGATCTCAGATCAATGTCATGTTTATAGGATCTGGAGATATCCCCGGGGAGGACGGTATTTTCAAACCGGCAAATTTTCTCCGGTTGAATTTCCCTGAGATCGGAAATCGTACATATTTTTAGAAGATCATCGCTGTTTCCAGCAGTGAGCGCGTAATATGGGGAACCAAATGCCTTTTTTAATTGTTGGAGAGGTTCCGGTTTTTCTGCAGCAAAGAAAAACGTGAAATCATTGGAGAAGAGGAACTCACGGATCAGAATACTATACTGGCGACGACTCTTGATATCTTCTTGCGTGAATGATTTTTCTTTTCCCGTCAGTTTCCGATAATTCCACAGATCTTTCATGAGGCCTTCATGAGTGCCATACACGCTGACAAGGATATGGTTCTGCTCAACAAACACGAATGCCTCATCCAGACGTTTTCCCAATGCCGCACCGATCATGCCAACAATGGCCGTTTTTGGGGGCAGGGGTAGAGTCTGGTGAAACGTGTGCGTCTCGGGGACTCTGAAGGATGCCGTTATCGCCTTTGCCGTGATTGAGAAAGAGAACATGCTCACTCCCTTAATCAGGAGTAATACTCATCAACCCACTTTGCCATTTCATCGAACGCATCACCAATGGATTTTGAACCCTCGATAGTTCCTTCAAAAAATCCCTGGCGGACACCTATTGTTGATGCAACGACTTCCTTGTTGTAATCCTTGAGGGTTTCCTTGATCATGCTGGTATTGAGCTTCTTTCCCTCTACCTGAATGCTCTCAAGAAAAATCGGATTTTTCGTCTTCAGCATCGAAGCCGCTACGAATTTCGGTGCGATATCGGCCAAAAACCGGCTCTGGCGTCCGGATGCCCAAAGGTTTTTTGTCGCGTTGAGCAGGTCCTTTACCCGCTGGGCTTTCTCTTTGTTGTTCAGATCCTTATCAAATCCATCACCAGATCCGACGCGATCAAGTTCGACAAGAATCGATCCACGATAAAGTCCCGAATGGATCTCAGTCTCAAAAATGTTAGGATCCCCGCCGGCTTTTGTCGCCATATAATTGGTGCCAAAATCAAGATCACCCAGGTAAGGATTGAGCGCAACAAGGGGTGAAACACGGACGACCGATGTGCGCTTGGTCGCTTTACCTTTTTTCCCTTCAGCAGCTTCTTCAGTACCCATGTACCCGAAGAGATCGTCATCGATATAATTGTCGGGTTCCTGTTTGGTAGTGGCAGCTCCTTTTTTAATTTTTGCCGCTTCCCCTTCAGAGAGTGTGCGTCCCAATACTTCGAGCTGGTTTCTCAATGCCCTTCGCACTGCCTGTGACGATACATAGGGATATTCTTCTTTTCCGACTTTGATCTTCTTGATACTCGAAATGTTATCCGCTTCCTTATCTGAACCGTTCAATGATGCAAAAGATACTGGTGTCAGATATGTCAACGTTAATGCCTTTGCTGATTTCATGGTGTTGCCTCCGCTTTGGATTTGCTTCCAGATTCAATCGGTGCCGGGTTTCCTGCATTGAAGGTGTTCAAAGCCGCGATCATACAGAACTGCTTGAACTCATTGAAATTTTCTTCCATTTTCTGCCCCTTGTTATACAGATCCGCGCTCACTTTTGTACCATACTTCATCTGGATGCGATTGATCTCATTCAGAAAATCTTCAGGTTTTCTTGTTTTTCTCAACCGGAATAGATCTCCTTTGCCTTTCTTGCCGCTCGGTGCGATACTCATCCCGACCGTCTTTCCTACACTTACTGCAATGTCAATTGTTTCCTGATCCATGGTACTTCCACCTTCTCTGATAATTTTCTCATATAAAATCACAAAATCATACAAGGATCTGATGTACTGGGTTTTGGATTTGTTAATCCTGAATACGTGCTGCTCAATCAGATCGACAACGCTCTTTTTTTTCAGGATATTTTCACAAACCCGGTTTCGAAGAATTGTTTTACTCTCAGTTTTTGGTTGATCGAAATCAACAAGTAACGTCATGACTTTTTTCAGATCTAGTTTGTTCCGTTCAAGATAGTCAAATAACCGGAAAATATACACCGATTCCTGGAAAGACCAGATAATCTTTCCCATCTGGGCATCTCCGAGAGATTCAGTATACATAACAACAAAATCAAGAGGGGTTCTGTTCAGGTTAACTTCGAAGAGTTTTTCGTAATCAAGTTCGTATTCCTTATCTGTATCCGTGGCTGCGGAGACTTTCTTTGTCATGACTACACGATAGAGCGAGTACAGGAATGTGAAAAACTGCTCGTAGGGTTTCTGGAAATATCCCCCAAGCCGGTTCTCAAAATTCCGCAGGAACGTAGGATCATCGATTTTGCTGGTTTCCAGACTTCTGAACACATCGTTCATTTTTTCGAGACTTGCGGAATACGGGAAATAAATGTGATAGATGTCCTTATTCATACTGTAAAAACCTGTTACCGGAACAAATTTTCCGATAAAGTCGCATTTCCAGCAGACTTTCTCTGCGCTGCCTCCGAGACTGTTAAATGATAGTACACCTGAAGAGCCCGTAATAAATGGAAAGATTGTACTTCCAATTTCATTTAGAGAATGGGTCTCTTGACCACACATGAAACAACGACCTTTTGGTTTGCCAGAAATTTTCTCTAAATGGATTGAGGGGGAAATTATATTTTCTCCATCAAGGAGTAACGATGCACCGGGTTTTAATTTTGTATCCGCCAAGAATTTTTCAAAACGATCCTGAAGGGAGGAATATTTTTCTTCAAGTTGTGGATACTGCGAGTTCTTTTGTGATTCTTTAGATTTTTCAAATTTTGCAACACCTTTATTTTTATAACTCTGTCCGGAAATTTTCACGAGTCCCGCAATACCCATCGGTTTGACTTTTGGGAAACGAATGAACTGTTTCTTTTCTGTATCGTAATAGAAGCCCGCATTTTTCTCTTTCTGACTTTGTGAAGAAGTATTGTAATAATCCTTGAGCAATCGATCGTACGTTTTTTGCAGAAATGACTGGACCTTTTTTTCCGATCCTTTGAAAGAAACGCCGGTATCATCAAGGATAATCTCCACACCGGATTCTTTGGATTGTTCTTTTTGTGCGATCCTGTGAAGGCCAAGTAACCCGGCATCCATCCAGAAATGATTGAGTTTTGGAAAATGTATTTCAACAATTGATTCGCTCAATACTATCACGATCCTCTTTGAATTATTCCAATATCCCCGGATTTTTATTCAACACACCCTTATTACATATCTCCTACCATAAATCTAGCGACCCGACCGTGAAAGTGAAAACCATAGCAACCCTAGCGCGGTTGTGTTTACGGTTGATTGCCAATTCTCTACCTCGTTGATTTTATCAAATCAACCGCAAACGCAACAGAACCGGAAAGCTAATGTGGTTATGCCCTGTTTTCCTTTTATTTGCATAAACAGAAAAGCAATGTTGCGTCTATGAAGGTTTCGG
>CAYPEQ010000057.1:0-7186 GCA_964409915.1 uncultured Methanoregula sp.
GTGATCTTTATATTCAATATACGGGGAAACGACAGATCCGTAATTTGCGGAATTGAGGTAATTCATTTTCTCGTAATAAGCCGTGCAAGCACCTTACCGGTAAGGCTCCTTTCAAGGGAAATCGCATGACTGTCACACATCTCATGGCAGCAGTAGCATTTGATACAGTTCTTATACCCGATCCGGGGTTTATTATCCACAACCTCAATGGTCTTTACCGGGCAGCTCCGGACACATTTCATACAGCTGATGCAGCGATCGATATGGATGACCGGCCGGGGTGGGTACTCGTTGACCAGTTTAAAGACAAGCCGTAACAACCGGTGGGATTTTCCCTGAGTACTGGCCTCCCCAAGGAAGGTGGACGGTCCCCGGTAATCTTTTACGATGAAGTCTTCCAGGTTATCGCCAACAACGGAAACGTCGTTGAAATCTTCTTTCAGGTACCCTCGTTCAATAGCGGCGCTGATAGTTGGCACACGGAGTGGATCAATGGCCATGAGCCGGCAGGTGGCTACATCGATGGCATTGTAGTCACCAGAGGCAAGGACGGCCCCGATCTTCCGGGGGGTACCAGCATGTGGGCCTTCTCCTTCCATACCCATAACCGCATCCATGATCTGCAGTTTTGGCTTAACCACATCGTTGATGTCTATGATCATGCGCCCGAACGCGCCCGGGTCCGGCAGCCTCGCGTGATACGTTGGTTTGTCAAGGCCCGGAATAACACCAAACATATTCTTGGCCCCTCCCGAAAGGTACGTCAGCATATGGGTCTTTGCCTTGGAGACAACGACCACGGCATCACAGTCCAGCGCCGGGTTGATGATCGGAAACCGCTTGATGGTCCGGCTCTCGGGTGCAGAAACTTCCCGGAACCCTACGTCGTAGTTCAAATGGACGCCGAGATCTTTTGCGATTTTATCATACCCGGACACTGCGTACGCTTTCCGGAGGTTGTTTTCGGTATAGCGTGATCCGGATCCCGGGCTGTCTCCCAGAAGCACCTCGCAGCCATGATCTCTCAAAATCTTCGCGACAGCATACACAACTTCCGGGTTCGTAGTCACACAGGTCTCAGGCGCCGATCCCTGCAGGAGATTAAACTTCAGGAAAACCTTCTGGCCCGGCTGGACAAATGCTCCCACGCCTCCGGCCAAATCTATAGCACGCTGGACTGCTGTGCATGTTTTTTCGCGGTTGTAGTCATCACACCGGACTACGGATACTTTTTTTATACTTTCGCTCATTGCCTCATCTCCTCACGTTCGTGTCTTGCTCAATGCGGACTGTGATATCGCGTTTACCTTATGACAAATTACCGATGCGATCATATTGACATTTCGCCTTCAAACAGACTTATGAAAGATGGTACAAAGACAAATCCTTTACGTAAAGCAGCTGATGATCGCATCTGGTGAAAAGAATGCAGTTTGCTGAATGTGTTATGCAACGGTACGCAACCAAGAAGTTTGACGGCAGGACAATTCCCGATGAGAAAGTAAACGAATTGCTGGAACTGGTGCGGTTTGCACCGTCGGCATTGAACCTCCAGCCCTGGAAGATAAAGATCGTGACGGACAAGAAAACCAAAGAGGCGTTGCATCTGGCTTCAAACAACCAGGAGCAGATTACGACCTGCTCGCACCTTCTTGTATTCTGTGCAGATGCGGATTACGACAGCCTGATCAAACGACTCGGTGAGCTGATGAAAAAGAATCATGTACCAGCAGACGTTACAAAGATGATAACCGGAATGGCAGCCGGGTTTGTTGCCCGTATGTCCCCGGAGCAGCAAAAAGCATGGTCACAGGCGCAGACCTACTTAGCGCTCGGTAACGCACTCAATGGCGCAAAATCGCTTGGCTTTGACTCCGATGGGAGGCTTTGACCCGGTAGCGTATTCCCGGATCCTGAAGATCCCTGAACATCTCACTCCGGTTATGCTCTGCCCGATTGGTCATGCGGCGGATACCCCAAACCCTAAGATCCGGTTCGCCCGGGATGATCTTGTATTCTAGAGCGAGGAAAAACTACATCCTTTTTCTTATCGACCGGTGCAAAGACAAAAAGGAGCCACAGGTCGCCTTATTATCTACCTGCGTTCTATTTTTTTTAAAAGAAGCGATCCATCCATGCCGACCACACTTTATTATTTCACGGGAACCGGAAACTCCCTAGCCGTAGCGCGACAGCTTGGCGCGGAACTGGGGGAGACCGATCTTGTCCCGATCCCAAAAGCAATGAACGCCGAGCTGCCGGTCCGGGCTCCTGTAGGAGCAGTTGGCTTTGTCTTTCCGGTATATGTCATGGGACTTCCGAAGATCGTAGCACGGTTCGCTCGGCATGTTGATCTTTCGGATGCCACATACCTTTTCTGTGCCTGCACGTTCGCGGAAAGCGGTATTTCCGGGGCATTCCGGGAACTGGAAAAAATCCTTGGGAAGAAACACAAAACGCTCGATGCTGCCTTTGGTGTCCTCATGCCCCAGAACTACGTGTTTGGCCCGGAGGGCCCGGGAACCGCAGCCATGCAGGACTTTTTCCGGAACGCCTCTCTGAAAGTAACGGCGATCGCTGCAGTGATTCGGGAACGAAAGAAGGTAAGGGATGTGGAGACCGACGGAAAAGTTCGGATTCTCCGGTTTGCCCATCCAATCTTTCGCTGGTTAAGTGCTAGTGAGGATCGGAAATTCACGGTCCTTAAAAGCTGTACCGGGTGCACGACCTGCGAAAAAGTTTGTCCCGTGGGGAATATCACGATAGAGAAGAAGCGGCCGGTCTGGAACCACAACTGTGAGATGTGTTTTGCCTGCATAAACTTCTGCCCGACAAAATCCATACAAATGGGGGAAAAATCAAAAAAACACGGACGCTACCACCACCCGGACGTTATGGTCAGGGATATGATGGCGCAACACGGCAGGAAACCTGATTTATCGGCATTCAAAAACCGGTAATCAGGTTTTTTCCTCAATCAAAATCCTTTTGTTACAAAAATACTTATATAGTCAATATACAAACGTTGACATATGCTTCTGCAAACGAACGAGAAGCAGTTCGCGTTCTGGAAGATGCGGCGCAGCGGTGTACCAAACATAACAATAGCACACAGTCTGGGAATCTCACGACAGGCAGTTTCCCGGGCGCTCCAGCTCATGGACGGCAAAATTGAATCGACCCTGCGGGAGATGGCCCATGCAAACCAGATTGAGCCTGAAACGATTAACGCTGAAAGGGGCGTCCTTTTAGGGAGGTCAATCCCGTTCCAGGCCCCGGCAATTATCTTTGTCTCGGAAAAACACGGAATACAGGTCTGGTACGAGCATGACGGCGATTGTGTCGCCTGCACAAGGTATACCGGATGCATCGAGCTCATCTGGGATTATGCGGCTGAACTTGGTATTAAAATCGAAAAAACTGCCGATCCGACAAAAATGGCAGAAGAATTATTTGCAAAGGTAAAGGCGATCGTATGATTACACGATTTTCTGAAATGATAAATACATGGTTGGGCTGGTGTCCCAATGTCCAGATGTTCCAGAATACCCAGACAAATACGACCATACCCCCGGCGCCGGCACAGAATGAGCCGCCAGGTGGCGGGGATGCCGGATCGTGGAGAGAATATCGCAGGAGCCGGCGTGGCACGCGTTCTTTAATCCCGGCCGGACTCCTGATTGGTCTTGGTATCGGCCTTATTCTCGGTCATATCTTTGCCGCCGGGTTGATTGGCCTTGGTATTGGATTCCTGGGATCTGCCATAGTAAATGCTCAAGGTCGTTCGAATGAAAACACCCCGTCTCCATGCCATAAACATGGCTTCGGCATAGCACTCCTGGGGATATTTTTTATCCTTTTTGGTATCATGATCGTCTGGGCTTCGGCACTTCTCTGGCCGTATATCGCTGCTGCGTTCCTTATTTTGCTCGGGATCGGGATCCTCGTCCACGGGTTCTTCTATCATAGTGAGCACTGGCACTAAAGGATATTTTTTTGTAAATGAGAGCGAGCATATTCTGGAATGATCCGCGAAAAAAACGGGGTAGATCACCCTTGTGAATAAAGAATGGATTGGTGAAGGTAATGACTGAAATGAAAGTCACTAAGGATGTTGAAAGTTTCAACCGCTGGTCGAAGACCTACGATCAGTCATGGATGCAGCACCTGTATTTCGATCGTATCCATAAACGGGTACTGGCCTGTGTCGATGCCGGATTTACCCCGGTAAGTATTGTTGACGTAGGGTGCGGGACCGGAAGGTTGCTCCGAAAGGCCCGGGAACGCTGGCCTCATGCAAACCTGACGGGTGTCGATCCGGCAGAAGGCATGGTAAAGAAGGCCCGGATCCTGATGCCGGACTCAGTATTTATCGTCAGCCCGGCAGAATCGATACCTCTTCCGGATGCTTCGGTGGATCTCGTGTTTAGTACAACGTCGTTTCACCATTGGCAGGACCAGGCACAGGGGATCCGTGAGATTCGGCGGATTTTGCGCCCCGGGGGCCGGTTTATCCTCTCGGATATGATGATTCCCAAGTTCCTGTTGAAATTTATTCACCACGGGAAATTCCGGAATGCCGGAGAGGTAAGGGAAATGTTCGAACAGGTAGGCTTTGAAGTTAAGGCCCAGCGGCGCTCCCTTCTGGGAAAGACTCTGGTGACTGTTGGTATCCGGTCTTAGAGAATAAACCAGTGTTCACTCCACAATCGCATACGTAAATGACGATGACCGGGAAAGGTTCCGGTCATTATTTTTTCCCTGAAAATACAGCTGCCGGCATTCATTGCATGTTACGGTCCTGACCTGCGAGAAACCTCTCTGTACCAGGAATGCTTCAGCACCTTCTTCCGGGAGGAAAAACCGGATCGGTTCACCGCTTTGTGCCGTATGATCTTCGAGCTTTTTTCTGGTCATGGAATCATGGCTGCCGGTTTTTCCCGAACAGTCAAACAGGATAGCACTACCGGGGCCGGAGTTCTTTACGATAAACGAAAGCATGGCGTCGATGGCGGGAAGCGTCAGGTACATTATAAGACCCTCCATGACAAAAAGAGTCTTTTTTTTATGGGAGTACCCGCATTCGAACAGCCGCTGGCCGAAATCCTGTATCTCAAAATCGACGGCAACATAGACGACATTGTCCGGGAGCCTGCCAAAAATATCTCGGATCTTCGCTTTTTTAATCTCCTGGATTCCGGGACGGTCAATCTCAAAGACCCTCATATTTTCTTTGAGTTCATCAATCCGGTATGCCCGTGTGTCATACCCGGCACCCATGATGACCAGCTGTTCAAGCCCGTTTTGAGCGGCTTCCTTTATCGTATCATCGAAAAAGCGGACCCGGGCAACGATGGTGTTCCGGAGCCCCGGAAAACGGGTATCAGCGTGTGCGACCACGCTAGCAAGCCGGGCTGGGCTTGTGAAACGGATCGCGTAAGGGTCGTAGCATATCCGATCCTGTTCAGGAAGCATCGATTCAAGAGCCCGGAATGCTGCAACTCCTTCTGCAGTCCGGCTGGGCCCTGCACCCCGGTACATTATACTACCCGGGTCCGGTTGTTCCATAGAGTACCGTTTTTTTCAGGAGATGATGAGCGTTTTTGTCTGAAGCGAACCGGTATTTTATACGATCTCACGTCATTTTTCTGATCTTAAATAAATGCCGAGGAATGTAAAACAGCATACCGGGATTTTTAAATCTCATCGGGGCCTAATCTGGTACATCCTCGGTAAGTTATCGCCTTTTCCTGACCATTACAAGAAACGCTATCCCCACTGATGCGATGACCAATATCACGTTAACCGGGCTCGCCGTCGTCGGTGTGGTCAACGGGACATTCGCGGGGGAGAGCGTTGGCGTCACCACTACTGTCGTATTAACCACGGGTAGAGAGGGGACGGTCGTCGGAATAAATGTCTGCGGCGTACCACGCGGGAAGGGTGTTACTTCCTCTGCTGTGACTTGGGTTGGTGTCCCGAGAGAAACAGCCACATTCTGGCTGGGATTTGCCGGGTTCTGGGCTACGACAGAGAACGACTGTGCTGCTGTCTCCCGCGAGGTACTGAATGCAATTGTTGCAAGACCGTTCTGATCCGTGGTTACCTCGGCATAATAACTGGTATCGGAGACCGTTGCTGTAGATGGGGCGACGTCATCGAGAATCGTGCGGCCGCCGCCATTGTAGTATTTGTACGATCCAATGGTATAGGGTCCGCCCGGGGGATCCTGCACAACATTTTCCTGGTTTGCAACGACAACCGGTGGCTGTTCCCCCGGTGCCCCGCTCAGGGAAAACGTCCCCGCCAGCCAGACATAATAGTTCGCGTACGGTGTTCCGGCAATGGTGACGGTGAATGTCTGGCTCCGGGTGACGGAACCTTCGCCTTGGGCACCAGCGAGTGGCATGAAAATGGCAAGCAGAAGGACAATTACCAGCAGCAGTCCTGCATATTTCCCGGTCATAAGATACCTTCAGTATTGAGCATAATGCCGGTTTTGGATAAAAGCATATGTCCTGTTATATTTTGGGACCGGGTGAAATGCAGGATCATTATCCAGAAGTGCCTGCACCTTGTCTGGATACTTTTTCTTATCATTCCCTTTTCCTTTTTGCCGAAATCGCATTCGAAGATATCACAAGGGCTGGTCGCAGATGTTTTAGCATCGCTCGGGCCTAATGCGTAAAGACCATAGAATCCGGAAGCGCCCCATGATGGGCGAGAACTTCTTTGAGCGGCTTTGAGGCAATCATCTGGGCCATGATAACAGAGCCAAGAGATACCCCGTTTTCTTTTGCGAGGGGGTCGTCTGGATTGCAGCAGACCGATGCACCGGATAACACCTGGTCAAATACACTTTTTATAATATGGTTCTGGACAAACGTCAGTTCTGTCATAAAACGCTGGCCGGGCAACTGGGCTGCCGCAAATGAAAGACGGATAGTATCTTCAAACTGGTGTGACCCCCCTTCCGCGGAAAGCCTGAGGGTGCAGGAGATTTCATAGTTTTTGATTTCCCCCTTTTTGATGGCAGAATGTTCAATACTGAGCATCAGCACTCTCTTTACCGGGATTAAGTGGATATGGTGATCCACATCAAGCATAGCAATACTTTCTTCTGGCACGGGTATACTCCTCTGATTGATGATTCTTTTTATCCGGGATAAAGTGTTTGTGCCTGTAC
>CAYPEQ010000058.1:0-6866 GCA_964409915.1 uncultured Methanoregula sp.
CTGGCACATGCGTTGACCGAAAACAAATACAATATCCTCAGTTCCGGAGGAACAGGTTTGACCCTTGGTGAGGCAGGTATCCCTTTTACCGAAGTATCGAATTATACGGGTTTTCCTGAAATGATGGATGGACGGGTTAAAACACTGCACCCTAAAGTTCATGGTGGTCTCTTAGGAAGACGTCAAATTGACGATGCGATCATGGCTAAATATGGGATTAACAGGATTGATCTTCTTGTCGTGAATCTCTACCCCTTCGAGCGTATGTCTGCTGCATCGATGCAACTTGACAAGTTGATCGAATATATTGATGTTGGAGGACCGGCAATGATCCGTGCTGCAGCAAAAAATTTCAAGGATGTTGCTGTCGTAGTTGATTCGGCTGATTACCCCTCAGTCATAAAAATGATCAGTAAAGACGGTTTTTCACCGGAACAACGATTGATGTTTGCAAAAAAAGCGTTTGCCCGGACTGCTGCCTACGATGCCGCCATCAGCAATTACTTGTCAAATCTGGATATGACCTTTCCACCCACCCTGTCCCTCCAGTTTTCCAATGGGCGGATGCTCCGGTACGGGGAGAACCCGCACCAGCAGGCTGCTGTGTATGGTTCAACTGGCATCGCAGCAGCTGAACCCCTCCAAGGCAAGCAGATGTCTTATAATAACTACCTGGATGTTAATGCGGGTACGTCACTTTTAGCAGAATTTAATGAGCCTGCTGCCGTAATTATCAAACATAATAATCCCTGTGGCGTTTCTGTCGGGACAGATATTCTTGACGCATACCTGACTGCCCGTGAAGTCGACCCGGCATCTGCTTATGGATCTGTTGTTTCTCTCAACCGCGAAGTCAATAAAATGTGTGCAGATGCGATTAACTCAACCTTTGTCGAGGTTGTTGTTGCGCCATCGTTTACCCCAGAAGCGCTCCATGTGATGAAATCGAAAGAGAATATGCGAGTACTCATTCTTCCGGAACGGATTAATGCCGATGAAGTCCGCACTATTGACGGGGGCATCCTTATCCAGCGCACACCTCCTTACCAGGAAAACTGGAAAGTAATCACCAACCGTGACCCTACTACCGATGAAATGCAGGCACTGCGTATTGCATGGAAAGTTTGCAAACACACAAAAAGCAACTCAATTATATTTGCTGATCAAAAGCGTACGCTTGGTATAGGTGCCGGACAGATGAGCAGAGTCGATTCAGCACGAATCGCCATTGAGAAAGCTACCGCCCCTCTTGCAGGATCTGCTGTCGCCTCTGATGCTTTCCTTCCCTTCCCGGATACTCTGGAAATCGCCGCAAAATCCGGAGCTACAGCACTCGTACAACCTGGCGGATCTATCCGGGACAAGGAAGTCATTGACGTTGCAAACCAGCTGAATATTGCTATGGTATTTACCGGAGTCAGATATTTCAAACATTGATAATTTTTTGGTATTTTTCGTTTTTAAGTAGAATAATAAGATAATTATTTATTCTGCGAAGTTACTATCACCTATTTATATCGTTTGTGGCTTTCACAGTCATGGATGGTTCGGCGGGATTATTTGAGGTGAATGAAATGGATTATGGAACTCTGATTGGGAATTCCTTTGCCTACGTAAAGGAAGGTGTAATTGACAAGGTGAACAAGTGGCTGCTTCTGATTATTGCCACACTTATCCTTTTCATCCCCCTGATGGGATACATATTGAGCATATATCGGGGAACCAACCCCGCTCCCGAAGTGGAAAACTGGTCTAAACTCATCGTCGATGGCATACTGCTCCTTATTGTTGGTATAATTTATGCAATACCGGTTATTATCCTCGAATTCCTCACGATAGGTATGGCCATTGCAACCATGAAAAGCAACCCGGCCAGCATGATGACAGCGACGGCTGGTGCAGGTATTCTTGGGATACTCCTGGTGATCGTTGCCATTCTTATATGGATTATCTCGCCAATCGGCATCATCCGGTTTGCACGGACTGCACAATTTGGTGAAGCGTTTAATTTCAGCGAAATTCTTGCAACAATAAAGAAGATTGGCTGGTTATCCTATATCCTGGCACTGATTATCGTCGCTATTGTTGTAGGAGTACCAACGCTCATTCTCTGGGCAATCTGTACGGCGCTAATAATTGCATTACCCATACTGGGATTAGTTATTGCGTGTATCATTTTCCTCATTGTTGTACCAATCCTTGCGATATTCGAGGCCCGGTACCTGACCCAGGTTTATGAAAGTGCCGGGACAGCATAATTTTTTATATATTTTTATCTTTTACACGCTTCTTTTTTGCATCGAAAGTATCTAATTAACATCAAAATTCCAATTGTTGGTTTCATTATGGATATTCTATCAAAAATAGGAGAAAAATTCCCTGCGGTTTATCACAGATTATCTCTGCACTGCGCCAAGGTTTGCCTGTTCCACGGTCTTTGCATACCGGGCAAGGACACCCGTTAGCGATCGCTCAATGGGTTTCCATGAAGATTTCCTCGATTCAAGTATCTTGGCATCTACCAAAATGTCGATAGTTTTGGTAAAGAGATCGATTGCTATCCGATCGCCATCACGCACAAAGGCAATAGGTCCTCCGACGGCAGCTTCAGGAGCAACATGGCCTATGCAGGGACCCCGGGTTCCCCCGGAAAAGCGACCATCGGTAATAAGGACAACACTTTTGTACCCGATGCCCATCAACGCTGATGTTGCGGATAGCATCTCCGGCATACCCGGAGCGCCACGTGGTCCTTCATTCCTGATAATTACGACATCCCCTTCAGATATCTGCCGGGAAAGGATGGCTGCCATTGCAGATTCCTCCCCATCAAAAACCCGGGCCGGACCAGTATGTATCCATATCTCTTTTGGTACAGCAGCGGACTTGACGACAGCTCCATCTGGTGCAAGAGTCCCAAAGAGGATACGTAGTCCCCCTGCCGGGCTTACCGGTGACTTCAGATCCCGGATAACTTCTTCATCAGAGATAATTGCTTCATGCGCGATCTGGTGAATGGTTACCCCGGATACGGTGGGACAATTGTCAAGATGTTTTTCAAGCCGCTTAAGAACTGCCGGGATACCGCCGGCCCGGAACAACGCCTGCATTGAATGGGGACCTGCGGGAAGCATATAACAGAGGTGAGGAATTTCATCGGCTATACGATTAAAATCTGCAAGCGACAACGGCACCTCTGCCTCACTTGCAATTGCCATGAGATGGAGTACGGTGTTGGTTGAACCGCCAAGTGCCATATCCATGCGGATAGCATTTTCAAGGCTTTTTTTCGTAACGATGTCACGTGGCGTAATATTCTTTTTTACCAGAGGAAGGATTGCTTCCCCGCTTTCTCTGGCAATCCGCAGTTTTCCTGCATCCACAGCAGGAATAGCGGCACAACCTGAAAGCGACATCCCCATGGTTTCTGTCATGCAGGCCATGGTGTTAGCAGTGTAGAGACCCTGGCAGCTACCACATCCCGGCATAGCACAACATTCGATGTCTCTTAAAGACGCCTCGTCCATCGTTCCTGCTGCAACTTTTCCCACTCCTTCAAACACATCAATGAGGGATAGATCTTTTCCTCCCATGCGTCCGGGAAGCATTGCTCCCCCGGTAACGATAATTGTCGGAATATTTATCCTGACTGCCGCCATGAGCATTCCGGGAACAATCTTGTCGCAGGTCCCGACACACACAAGACCGTCGAAACGGTGCGCCTGTGCCATAAGTTCAATAGAATCGGCGATATTTTCCCGCGAAGGAAGAGAATATTTCATCCCTTCATGTCCCATGGCTATGCCATCACAGATGCCTATAACACCAAATTCGAATGGAACGCCCCCGGCCGCAGCAATTCCTTCGCTGACCTTGTCCGCGAGCTGACGTAGGTGAGTATGGCCAGGCACTATAGTATTATACGCATTAGCAATGCCGATAAACGGGCATTCCATCTCACGATCAGTCACACCGAGCGATCGCAGAAGCGAACGGTTTGGAGCCCGTTCGTACCCTTTCCTGACCTTGTCGCTTCGCATATCCGTCATTACCTGATGATTATGCCGCATAATTCATGAATCTGTTGTCGCATCTTGTGCAACCTGCTCATATAACATTATTTTTTTCTCAATAAATTCAGTAAAAAAAGCTGCGTGACGGTATAAGATAGACAAAACTTTTCTGATTATCTCAATATGATATAAGAAAAAAAGAACGTCAAACCTTCCCAACAAGAAAAATTACCGTTTCTTCCGCATATGAATTACAGCATAGACAATGCCGATAATAACAGCGATCAGCACGGTAATATCGATTGGGCTCGAAACAATCGCCTGGATCCCCGTGAGGTTTGCCACATCTATCGTGACTTTCATGGGATCGGAGACGTAGGTATCATCGATAGCGTCATTGTACCGGATCTCCGAATCAAGTCCATATTCCTTAATCGTCGCATCGCTTGCGACACTAATCTGGTACGTAGCTACTGAGGTCTGCCCGGGTGCGAGATCACCCAGATAGGCTATATCCGAAGAACTGGTGAAGGGGGTCACCACGCTGATGCGTGCCTGAGCGCTTTTGATCGTGGAATCACCAGTATTCTGGTATTCCACCTGGATGGTCTGCCTGCTCCCCGGGCTCATCTGGATGGGTGGAGACAGGATAGCAAAGTCCACTTTGTTACCAACGTTAATGCCGACTGTCTGGGTAGTTGAATTAATAAAATCCCCTTCCTCGTTCTGGTAGACAACGACAACATCGACCGGATAGGTCTTGTTGATGGCCTCGCTTGCCACCGCTACTTTGTACTGGCAGGACACCGTACCACCGGCAGGGAAATCCCCTACATATACGCTGGTATCAACGGGACTCACCGGGCTCCCGGTATCCTGAATGATTTGTACCGTCGCTTTGGAACCATCGAGTGACCCGACATTTTTGATGGTCAGGTTCACATACCCCTCTGCACCAGCGACCAGTTGATTGGATGTCGCTGAGAGAACCTCTGGGATCACCTCTGACTTGATGACCAGCGGAACCGTGATCGTTACGTTGTAGGGCAAATAGTAATACCGGAGAGTATCGAGGCCAAACTGGTCGATACGGGAATACTGGGTATAACTTATATTGAGCGGGATCTGGTACGTACCGCCGGCAGCGTCGGCGTTTACTTTCGCAGAGAACATAGCCGTAGTCTGGGATTGGCTGCCAATATCCCCGACCATCTGGGGATCGGATTTTATGACAATAGGAGCGTCACTCGCTTCCATCGCAACAGTAACAAATTTTGCTGTTGTCGGAGCGTCCGCAATATTGACAAGGTTAGAAGCGATCTCATAACTCGTACTTATCCCGGTATTTTCTATAACCACCGGGATCTGGATGTCGCTTCCGGCAGTATACTGATCCGTACCTGCGATATATGCTGTCAGGTTCGGATTGCCATCGAAATATTTTGTCCCGGCAAGAGCCGGTGCCATGAGGCAGGTGCCGAGTATAATCAGGATAATTAAAGGGGCCTTTATCGATGCCATCGGAGAGTCTCCAGTTCAGTAACAAAAATATGATGCAGTATTGTGTGTTGTTTGGTTATGTATTTGCTTTGAGATTCTGATGAAACCATCGGAATGAGGATGCCGGAAAACCCAGATAATCCGTTTTTTCACCCCTTTTTTGTGAAGCTGTGAAAAAGTACCTCTCTTTTTGAAGGGATTTGAGATCGGGTTACTTTTGTTATATAATATTAGTAGATTATTGAAGGTAATGTAACAGCATTCTGGATCTTTATCATGCATACATAAATAATAATAAAAACTGTACAAATCAATAATGACAAAAAAATTGTATTATGTAATATTGGCGTCTGTTATCATTCTGACGCTTCTTGTAACCGGATGCGTAACGCCTCCCAAAGCAACAACTTCGTCATCAGCTTCCGGGAGTTATTATGCCACGGCTTCACCAACTCCGGAAACTTCAACAACGAATTCCTATGTATCAGCAGCCACACCCTTTGCAACCAGCACACCAGCTAGCCAGACTACCACCGGACAGTTACCATACAGTAGATTTGTAACCCCTACACCAAATCCTGCTGACCAGTCTTGTCTTATCTATCTCAACACGACATACACTTATGGCTATAATAGTAATGCAGTTTCATTTAACCTGAAAACTCCCCCGATGTATATTAACTATTCAGTTGTTCCATTCAATATTACAGTAAATAAATATGTAAAATCAGGACAGGGATCCAATCAATGGGAAACCCTTCAGTACTCGGATTTTGCCCCCAATTCATGGTTTGAAATAACCGTCCAGGATAAGACGACAGGTCAGGTCTATCTTGACGACGGATTTGGACCATACAAGAACCCCAATCCTTTGAGTGTTTATCAAACTGCGACGCTCGGCCCCATCCTCAATTCCGGTAATCTCCTCATACAGATGACCGGACAAAACATCACGGCAACAACTGGGATCTGGGTAAAACCCGTAGGTAATATTGATGATCCACAAAACCAGACATTCCCCGAATGCACATTCTGGAACGGTCCTCAACAGAATTATTTAGTGACTTGGACGCCAACTCCAACACCCACGTGGACACCAAATAACGTGCAAACACCAAATTATTAAAATATATTTTTTTTATTTTTTATGCCTGAATTAATTTTTACCTCACTGATATAACGGTGAGATATTTAAGCGATGAAAACGATGTAAGTAAGGCAGTCAGCCAAAAAACATTAGTCCCGGTGGGGTAGTGGACATCCTAGAAGATTGCGGATCTTTTGACCCGGGTTCAAGTCCCGGCCGGGGCGTTTAAACAGAGTAACATTTTAGCTCTTTTTCTCTTGATTGAA
>CAYPEQ010000059.1:0-6862 GCA_964409915.1 uncultured Methanoregula sp.
ACTACCCCTCCCAGATACCCTTCGCCAAACACGGCAAGAGACTCCACAAATTCCTTGTAGGTCTGGCGCCGGATGGCCATGAGCTCTTTTGACTTGGTCTCAAGATAGGATTTCAGGCCCCCACCACCGTAGATAATATTGGTCATATCAATGCAGATATCCCGGAATATATCGGACGGTGTATTCTGTACAAGACCGTTCATGGCGGTAACCACATCCTCCCCCAGAACGTCAACCCGAAAAAGCACTTTACGAAACTCATTGGAGATCTGGCCGTACTCCTCCCGGGCAATCCTCCGTATAATATCAAGTGGCGTCGCACCGGAGCTCGCAAGGATCGACATGAACGCCAGAGCGTACGGGACCTGGGTATCGATATCCCGTTTTTTATTCTCGATCTGGTTTTGCAGGTAAAACGGAAAACCAATCGCTACTGCAGCTGCACCGATAAGCGCAAAGAGCAATATATAGGGCAACGGGTTTGGCAACGCAAACGGGCTTTGAGGAAGCAGAAAGATAAAGGCAGCAACAATAATCATCAGGGTACCGACGACCATTGTCGTAACAATCCATAGTGAGGTAAACATACCCGGGGTCATTTCGAGATCGGCCTGGTAGATCAGCTTGATGATATCGCGGTTGGGATTCCGGTCAAAAGAACGGCCGAAAATGTAGCAGAAACGCTTGTACATCTCAAAAAACTTCTCAAAACTGTCTGTTTCCGCAGCCATGGTCATCGAAATTTATTTATAGAGATAGCAACTAAACTATATGCTATCAAGAAGGAATCAGCTTCTTGATGCGTTTCATTGATTTGCATCACGCAAATCCCCCACAGACTTTTTTTTCTGAATAACTAGTGCTGTATATCTATAAAAATCACTGTTACCCTATCCGCCATGGGGCGTAATATAGAGAACTATAGTTTTCTTTGGTTTTTGACTCTTCAATTCTTTTCGCCGTAACCCATTCACGGAGACCCTTGAGATCTTCGGGATCAATGGCCCCAAAAGGATGTAACAGGACTGCGGGCGCTAAGAGCATCATCTGCATTTCACTCTGGCATTGCATTATACCATCACCACCGGATCATTTGACACTGAACCGTTCAAGATCGCAATTCCTGACTGCCACGTACGTCAGACCAAGGTTATCTGTCATGAAATCAGACAGGGTGTGCGATCGTTCCAGTACCGGTTTTTCGGTATCAGGAACCGGTTCATCAAGGCACCGGCCGGTGTTATGCCGGTAGGGCTGAAAGGATAAACACATAGTTTATACTCACAGTATATACTTAAAATAATTTCTATATAGATTTTACAGATTTCTATAAGCTCATTCTTCCGACAGTGCGAAGCCAGTATTACCCCTGATTCTGCGGAGAGGCTTTGAACAAATAGAAAATGTACGAACCAAATCCCGAGAGTATTCCCCCAAGGATAACGAAAATAACCAAAACACCAGAGGTCACAAGTATGTTTCCGAACCCGGTAAAAACACCGGCAAACGACCCGAACTGGTGGGCAATCAGGCTTACTAGCTGGGCTACCCACATTACTTCAAGGAGAATACCGATGACTATTCCGGCAATAAATCCGGCTATGAATGCATCGTTGTCGCTCCGCAGTTCAGCCCGCCCGAGCCAGGCAGCGAATACGCCCCACCCTTCGAAGATCGCTATAATAAGAAACGGGTAAATGGTGTTCCAAGCTATTACCTTGGGATCACCGGGCAGGAGGTTTTCCTGGGTGAAGGCCCGGATAATAAGCGTGTTAACCAGAACAACCAGTACGACAGACTCCCCGCCAATCGCACCGGCAATCAGCCCGCTTTGATTTATAGGGTTTGTTGTTATCTTTGAGGTAAACCGATACATGATCTCCTCGAGAGACCGTGGACCGTTTCCCAGAAGGGGAGAGGGTCCGGTGGGCACAATCTACATAGTTATTTTTCCAATGTATATATTTTATTGAAAACATCTATTGTGCTTTTTTTCATGCACTGGCAAGGAAGATCATAGAAAGGGCAACCAGGACACCGGCTACGAGAAAAAGGAGATAGGCCAGATCCGCGTATTCCGGTGCGCTGATCAAGAGTACACAGCCGATTATCGCGAACAGAAATCCCAAAAATATCTGGATAAGCGGACCATCCAGATCAATCATATTCGATGACGATGTATAGGTCATATCCGTCCCTCTTCGCTGTACCTGTCAAACCTGACAGGTATTTATGCGTGTCCGGTTGAAATCGCAGGACCCGCGTTTATTTCGCCATTATTTTTTCCCGGTGCTGATGCCACCGCCGGGAAAAGCTCGTCGACCCACAACCCGATCTCATCGCGCAATCGCCGGTATTCCTCGAGAATTTCCCCCTGTGTTTTTCCTATCTCGGCGGGGCTCGCAAAATCCCGGTGAATAAACCGGTCTCCCCCCGTCAGGACCTCTTCTGTAGTCGCCCGTACATTATTGCAGAGCGTAATGACATAATCGAAATGTTCATTCCGGTACTGGTAGAGTGAGGCAGGGACATGACCAGATATATCTATTTTCATCTCCTGCATGACCGCAGCTGCGCCGGGACGTACCCGTACCGGTGCTATACCTGCAGAGCAAACAGTATAATGGCGGCACACATCCCGGTGCCTGAGAAACCCTTCAGCCATGGGGGACCTGACTGAATTAAAAGAGCAGATAAAAATTACCGTTTCATTTTTCATACCTGTCCCCCATATTCATCGTTTTTGATATTCAAACGAATATTAACTCCGGGGCGATATACAATTTTTCGACATAGAATATACAGGTATATATGCTTTAAGAGAGAAAATAGAGTGAAGCATATTCATCATACCACTCTATTCATCAGGAGGAAAACCAAAAATGGAAATACGCCGTGTACAGATGACCGGGGGGTCATCGTTTGTCGTTACGCTGCCCAAAGACTGGGTCCAGGAAATGCGCATCAAGAAGAACGATCCTGTCGGACTGATCGTTCAGCCGGATGGTACCCTTTTGGTCACCAAAAAGACCACGGAAGATCCGGTCCAGCGGGTCAAGGAGATCGATATCGGTCATATTACCGATCCATCATTCCTATTCAGGATCCTTATCGGGACGTATATTACCGGGTTTACCACGATCCGGATAAGCTCAAAACAGCGGTTCCCGCCGTTTGTACGGACAGTCGTCCGGGACTTTACGCAGATGACTATCGGCCAGGAAGTGATCGAAGAGACCGATACCATCATCCTGATTAAAGACCTCCTCAACCCGGCCGAGATGCCGTTTGACAACACCATCAAACGGATGTTTGTTATTGTCAGGAACATGCATGAGGACGCCATCACAGCGCTTGAAACGCATAACGCCACGCTTGCTTCTGATGTGATCAACCGGGACATGGACTCAGACCGGCTCAACTGGCTTATTGCACGCCAGACCAACATGATCATGCAGAACCCGTCCCTCTCGCGGAAGATGGAAGTATCTGTGGGGATGGCCATGTACTATCACCTGATCAGTAAAATCATTGAACGGATCGGTGATCATGCCGTTAGGATCGCCGAGAACGCGCAGCCGGTGATGGATGTCGAGTTCGACCCAAAGATCGCGGTCGCATTAAAGAAGGCAAGTGCCATGTCCATGCAGATCTTTGATAAGAGCATTATTTCGTTTTTTAATGCCGATATCAAGGAGGCACATAAGACTATCGAATCAGTCTCGGCCCTTGAACATATCTGCGGCGATATCAGCAACATGGCCTTTAAACAGGAGACGATGATGGCTATTTCTGTCAGCTATATTGCTGAAAGTATCCGCAGGTCAGGAGAATATGCCGCTGATATTTCAGAGAACGTAATCAACTACATCGTTGAGGAAGACAAGTCCCTGCACCGGAAACCATCCGGGAAATAAGAGCCTTTTGGGCTGTGACCTGACTTCAAAAGAAGAGCTGCCCCCGGGCAGGCGCCTGGACCCGGGATCAATCCCTTTCTATTTTTATGACCAGACAGTATTTTCACGCTTCTGCAGGTTTTCCTGAAATTAAATAGGACTTTACCCGGAAAAGCAGGGCGCCGACTGATGTGCCAACGGTTACAGGACCGGGTTTCTGTGAGGCACTGGGGCGGGGAAGAGAGGCCTGTTGTGCAGGATATAAGCCGGACGTTAGTGATGGCGAGCCCTTTTTTGTTTTTTTCTTTTTCAAGCTCATATGCACGCCTCCTGTTCTTCCCAGCAGCAGATGCATAAACCGGACTTGTTGGTATAGAGAAAATCCAGTTCAGGAATACGCGTGTTGCAGCGGAGACACCGGAGTGCAGGTACCGGGGACGAAGGCGGTGTCGGAGGATCCTGGTGCACCTGTTTATTACCGGGTGCACTGCGGCCGGCATCCATTTCACGGGCAGGGGATTTCCGTCGCGTACTATCCCGTTCCTGTCGTTTTACCTGCCGGTTACCTGCGCTGGATCTTTCGCATGCGCCGGCGTCTCCTTTTCGGATCAGGTAAGGTGCTCTCAGGCTCTGCTCTACTTTTTTTATCTGCTCTTGGTGGATCCTGTATGAACCAATCATAGGCATTACTCCAGGAAATCACGCACTCCTGCGGTGCTTCTAAACACTATATTATTTCCAAAGTATATAGATTTGATGAACTAAATATATATTTTGAAGAACGCGAAAAGGAGGCTGTCACCTGTGCTCAAAAACCACAAAGACAGGGAAAAATAAAAGGTCAGGTTCCGGAAGCAGCTGGTACAGCAACGGTTTCATTCTCCGTAGCGTTTCCGGCTGAAGATTGAACCGTTGGCGACGGGAGAACCGTTACCACATCAAGACTGCCAAAAGGTACTCTTGTAGAACCCGTTTTAAGAAGCGTGCCGTCTTTATAGATGTTTACGGTCAGTGGATCTCCGGATCCGTCGTTCTTGGCAACGGATGCAGAAATAATACCGTTGTTTTGCGCGATCTGGTAGAACTGGTCCCCGGTATTTGGCTGCATTTGCAGGGTTCCGGAAAGCATCTGCAGGTTGCCGGGTATCCCCACGTTTCCTGAAAAGTAACGGGTATAATTAATTTCCACCCAGACCCCCGAAGACGGTATGACGGGTTTGATGGATGTCGGTACAGGGGTCAGGGTCGCAACTGTCGTCGCAACTGTGGTCGGGATGGCTGTCGGTACCGGCGTGGGAGTTCCCCAGGAAAAAAAGCCAGGACCCTGCATATGTCTCACCGCCGTAATCCCACCCGCTGCTACCAGGATTACAACGAACAGGGCTATAAGGATCACAGAACGTTTCCGTCCCGGAACAACGGGAACCTGAGGGGAGACCCCGGGCGAGGTCGGGGCCGGTGCTGTTTTTTCCTGGTCTTTTAAAAGCCCCAGAACAATGTTCCGTGCTTTTTTTGCATTCTCGTAACGGGGATTGATTGATAACGCTTTCTGGATTGATCGCCGGGCTTCCTCATAATCGCCCGTCTGGATAAGGGAGAGACCCCGGTTATTCCAGGCTTCGGCCAAGGTTGGGTCACTGGCGATGGCTTTGTCAAATGCGGTTATAGCACGCCGGTAATCGCTCTTTTCGTAAAGAGTAACCCCTTCCCTGAACCACGTTTGAGCATCATCCATGATCTAAAAAAACACTTATGGAATATACGGGTTCCTATAGAATGCCCGGATTACCGGTATTACCGCAATATTTTCACGCCCGGTTTCGGTCCCTTCATCTTACCGGATAGTGTAACCCGGCTCTCTTCTTTGAGCAATAGTTTCATATCCTTACAATGAACAGTTGAAACCATGGAAGACGGCGAAACTGCGATCTCGTTGAAGATACCAACTGCACTTGTCGAAAAACTGGATACTATTGCTAAAAACAAGTACCTTACCCGGGAAGGGGTAATCATTGACGCATGCGCCTTTTACTGCCAGTTCTATGATATGAACAGCGAACGGTTTCCGGAAACGATGCGCAGTGTTTTCTTCAATCTTGCCCGTCATGACGATGAATTCCGCAAACTCTTACGCCAGGTTGTCCAGGATAACCCCGCGGCGGATGCCAATAAACAATAATCACAGTTGAAACGGTTCCCCTCTTTTAGTCACTCTTTTCTCAAGGTTAGAGCAGGAATGCGGGGTTATGGCGTTTTTCACGCATATTTTCAGCAGACAATTGGAGAGTATGTTCATAATCATATTCATTGCAGATAGGGCAGACCCCCAAAACCCGCTGTCACAGATACCCTTAAAATCTACCTTCGCACACCGGAAACCGGTGAATCCCTATGGAAAAGGTACCTATCGGCCCGATGCCGTACATGAGTGTGATGCCCACGGTTCTTGTGGGTACAAACGTGAAAGGGAAAGCAAACTACATGACCGCAGCCTGGGCCACCGTTGCATGCATGGCTCCTCCTATGGTCTGTGTAGCGATCAACAAAATGCGGTATACCATGAAAGGGATAGACGAGAATAAGACATTCAGCCTCAATATTCCTTCCACCCTGGGGGTAATCGAAACCGATCACTGCGGCCTTGTCTCCGGTGCACAAAAGGACAAAAGCGGGGTGTTCCGGTCGTTCTATGGCAAACTCAGGACTGCCCCATTAGCAGAGGAATGCCCGGTCAACATCGAATGCAAGTTGTTTAATTCCGTGGACTGCGGAAGTCACCTCCTGATAGTCGGGGAGATCGCAGAGATCCATGCCGATAAGGCCTGTCTTACCGACGGGAAACCGGATATTGCAAAAATTAAACCGATTGTTTACGCACAGGCCACCTATTTTGGCGTGGGTGAAGAGATCGGGAAAGCATTCTCTGCCGGCAAAAAGTTTGCCGGAAAATAAAACGATTATCTTTC
>CAYPEQ010000060.1:0-6737 GCA_964409915.1 uncultured Methanoregula sp.
ATAATGTTAGATTCGCGATTTTCGTTTTCGCAATCATTCCCAATAACAAAAGTGAGGAGTTGGTGATCATCGCTGAAATCCCAAAAGAAGAATATCTGAAAAAATGCACGTCCGCGTGCGCTGGATGTAGTTCGTCCCTTATCCTACGCTATGTGTTAAAAGCTGCCGGTGAGGATACTGTTCTTGTCGTTCCCGCGTGTTGCACAAGTGTCATCCAGGGAATCTACCCCAATACCGCGATGAATGTCCCCGTTTATAACGTCGCATTTGCCGCGGCCGCTGCGTGTGCATCAGGTATGTCCGAAGCATTTCAGGCACTCGGCAGGAAGACCCACGTGATAGTATATGCCGGTGACGGTGGGACTCTTGATATCGGGATCCAATCCATGTCCGGGGCTTTTGAACGAGGCACCGATTTCCTGTATATCTGCTACGACAATGAAGCCTATGGGAATACCGGTATGCAGCGATCGGGCGCAACCCCGCTTGGCGCAAAGACCACCACAACTCCCACCGGGAAAACGGTAGAAAAGAAAGATATCGACGCCATTGCCGCTGCCCACCATCTCGAGTATATGGCCACTGCCTGTAGCGCATATCCTCTGGATATCTATAAAAAAGTGGCAAAAGCGCTTACATTCCGGGGCCCAACTTTTATCCATATTCTTGCTCCCTGCCCGCCCGGCTGGCGGTACCCAACCGAGAAGACAATCGACATGGGAAAACTTGCGGTTAAATCCGGCATGTGGGTGCTTTACGAGCGTGAACACGGGAAGCTCACGATCACTGCTCCTTCAAAAGCTGCGATGAAAAAACCAATCCCTCTCGAGGAATATCTCGCACCGCAGGGCAGGTTCTCGGGCATCGATAAAAAATCGCTTGAGATCCTCAAACAACAGCTTGCTGTAAACCTCAAAAAACTGGCGGCAGAGGAGGCGGAACCATGAAAAAGATCGCAACCGGCAACAAGGCAATCGCCGAAGCGGTCAAACAGGCATTGCCAGCTGTCGTGGCAGCTTACCCGATCACGCCCCAGACAGAAATTGTCGAAACTATTGCAGATTACGTAACAAGCGGCCAGATGAAGAGCCGTTACATCCCGGTCGAGAGTGAACATTCCGCAATGGCGGCCTGTATCGGGGCCGGCATAACAGGAGTACGGACATTTACCGCGACAAGTGCCCATGGCCTTCTTTATATGCACGAAATGACCAACTGGGCCGCGGGGGCTCGCCTGCCAATAGTGATGGCAAATGTGAATCGTTCACTTGGACCAGGCTGGAATATCTGGGCCGAGCATACCGATGCACTGCAGGAGCGGGACACAGGGTGGCTCCAGGTCTATGTCTCGACGGTTCAGGAGGCATACGATACGACCTTGATGGCATTCCGGATTGCAGAACACAACGATGTCCTGCTGCCGGTAATGGTCAACCTTGACGGGTTCTCCTTGTCCCATATCATGCAGCCGCTGGACACTGTCGAACCGGGAGATTTTATCCCGCCAATCCACCTGCCTCACGCCATCGATACCAAAAATCCAGCCGGGTATGGCGGTCTTACCGGACCTGACCAGCATTTCCGGTTCCGGTGGGAGATCGAACGATCGATGCGTGACTCGGTAAAGGTGATCGCAGCGACCGAGAAAGATTTCGCAGACCGTTTCGGCCGCAGCTATGGTCCTACGGAAGAATACCGGTGCGAAGATGCCGATGTTATCCTGATCGCCATTGGCACGCTTGGGAAAGAGGCTGAGGTAGCCATTGACATCCTGCGGAAGGAAGGGATAAAGGCCGGATCAATGAGACTGCGCTGGTTCCGTCCGTTCCCGAAACTCAATCTCGCCGGAAAAGAGGTCGTTGTAATCGACCGGGACTATTCGTTTGGGTATGGCGGCATTGTCGCTCATGAGATCAAGGCAAAGAACCGGTGTGAGATGTACAGTGTGATCGCCGGTCTTGGAGGGCAGGAAGTGACCTACGACGACATGGTTGAGTTTGTCCGGCAGCGTCGTATGGGAGAAGAGTTCTGGTTCGGGGTGACCTGAAATGTTTGAGATCAGGATCCATTCCCGGGGCGGCCAGGGTGGTGTCACCGCCGCCCGGCTCCTTGCAACAGCCGCGCTTCACGACGGCAAATATGCGACTGCCTGCCCGTTCTACGGTGCAGAACGCCGCGGGGCGCCGGTCGTCTCCTTTGTCCGGATCGATGACCACCCCATTAAGGTCTACAGCCAGATCCGCAACCCGGACCTTGTGGTAGTACTTGATGCCAGTGTAATGGAAACCGTTGATGTCCTGAACGGATTGAAAAAAGGAGGCCGGGTACTCATCAACAGCGCACATTCCAAGGAATTTGCAGGGTTTACCACATTCAATGTCGACCTCACCGGGATCGCCCTCAGGGAAAAACTCGTGGTTGCCGGAAGCCCGATCCTGAATACCCCCGTTCTCGGGGCTCTTGCAAAAATGGGCATTATCTCAGCAGAATCGGCAAAGGAAGCAATCCGGGGCATGTTTACAGACGAACGTAATGTCAAGGCAGCAGATGCAGCCTTTAAGGAGATGAATATATGAGCTGCAGTGCAAAACACGAGCGCCTGGCCATAAGCCGGCCGACGGAAGGGGCTGCCGGGCAGACCGGTTCGTGGCGTGTGTTCCGGCCTGTCGTCAATAAAGAGAAATGCAACGCGTGCGGGCTCTGTTCGCTGTACTGCCCGGACAATGCAATCGATGAAGAACTTGTTGTTGATCTCAGGTACTGCAAAGGTTGTGGCATCTGTGAAAACGAATGCCCGAAAAAAGCCATCACTATGGTCCGGGAAGAAAAATAACCCGGATTTACGGGTTATTTTTTAAAGCGCATCTGATTTTATTCCAATCAGATGAAACCTGCAACGGTTCGTGCCCATAACCGGGGAAGGAAGCAGCCTTCCGGCGGAAGTGCAATTCGCAACCTTTTTTATGCTCAGCTCTATATATACCGAAACAGGTGGTTATATCTTTGAGCGCCAGGAATTTTGGGGATACGCGGGATCTTTTCAAATTCGATCTGGTACGGCATATTATGAAATCTCTGCCTGATCTGAAAGGGTTCACCTTTGTCCCGATGCTTACCGGAACTGAGGGGAACGGGCACCGAAAAAATGCGGGTAAGCATAACCTGGATCAGGCTTATCGTTCAGGAAAAGCCGGCAGCCAGAACCAGGATCTCCGGGAACACTTAACCAGGCTTCAGGAGATCGACAACGACATTGAGTATATCAACGGCATCTCCACCTATTTCCAAAATGAAACGATCCTCATTGATATCCCCGGCAAACAACGGTTCACAAACCCTGACCGCGACACCTATTTCCGATCGGTGTTTAATAAATTCCCCAAAAATTCGCTTATCTTTATCGATCCGGATACCGGTCTTAAAACGGAAGGCCCGGACAATAAACACCTGCTTTATTCCGAAATAAAGGCAGTATTAAACCGGATGGACACCAGTTCGATCCTCATGGTCTACCAGCATTTTCCTAAAGGGAAACATGAGGCCTTTATCAGGGATGCCACCCGGGAACTCGAAAAATGGACTGGTTTTTATCCTTCTGTTATTACCGATACAGAAATGGTCTTTTTCATCCTTACAAAAAACCAGAAACTCCAAACCCGCCTTAATGACGTCATTGCATGCTACGCAGACACCTATCCTGCCCTCCAGTGCATGGACTGTAATGGATAAAACCGTGTTTCTTTTTTTAACCATATCATTACGGACAGAACGCATGTCCCGATACAACATCGGCCGGCTTGTCATCTGATGCATCCTTTGCCATGTATTCGAGATTGAACCGGTACAGGTGAGTAAACCGGCAGTTCCGGCACCGTACCGTGATAGTACGGCAACTGACGGTGATATCATGAGGCCCGTCAATACCACAGTTCCTGCATACTGCAGGTGCCAAAAGAGACCAGACCGGCCATGGCCCCGGTTTTATAAAAACACCCTCTCTATCCACATCCTCGTTAAGGGGTATGAAAACCCGGGTAGCCCCACAGTTCCCGCAGGTAACATCAGCCCGGTTTGGCATAACATGGATATGCTGATCGGCAGTTTGCCGGCAGTGATAACAATCAGTGGGATAATTTGCGCTGATGAATTTTTCATCCATACTGGAGTGTTGTGGATCCGGGGTATCATTAACCTGTCGCACCGGGAAATACCCGGCTGACTTTAATAAAAACAATAGTTTGCGCGACCGGCTCTATATATACACCTCAATTCAGGTTCTGTTTTGGATTTGCATCAGGATTGAGCCACGAAAAAAGAGTAAGTTTCTTTATTGTAGAGGATTTATGTGTACACCGTATGAAACTGCTCATGGGATTTATTATCCTTCTTGTTGCACTGGTGGCAGTCACCGGGTGCACGCAACCCGCGTCGACTTCTGCACAGAACACAACAACTGCCCCGGTCACAGAAGTTACAACGGTATCAACCCCCGTTCCAACCACGGTCGCCACCATGGCACCGGTAACAACCACCACCACTAAGGTTGCAAATGTAACTGCCCCGGCAGTAAATGTTACTACCGCCGTGGTAACCACCGTGGCACCGGTAAACGTCACACCAACGGCAACTCCTGCATCCGGTGTCACGACTATCCACATAACGAGAGCCGGTTTTACCCCCCAGACAGATATTGTCCTCCCGGGTACCGGTGTATCCTTTGTGAACAATGACAACGTCTCTCTTTCGGTTATGACGATAGGAAATAACACCGGTATGTTCAATTCCGGTGCGATAATTCCAGGAGCTGCGTTCCCGTATACGTTCAGCCAGAATTCTGGTACAATCGTTTACCAATTGTCGAATAATGCAAATGTTACCGGAACAATCATTGTAACATCGCAATCCAACGGAAACCATTCATCCTAATCTTTTAATTTCTCTTTTTTGGCGCTTGCAGCATTCCTCATAAACAGACCGGGATCGCATCCTTGCCTGGCGATAATGCAACAAACCTGATATAACGGTTTTTCGACAGTAGGGTATCTTCATAAATGGATTAGCGTACCTGGGCTCCTTTCGAAAGCCCGCATTTTGTCTGTCCCCATAAGAGTTTTTTAACAACTCGTTACGGCTTTATTCTTTGACGTAGATTATATGGGTATACACCAGAAACCTGTTTACTATTACGACGCTGAATTGTGTCAGCGTTTTAAAGTGGATATTTTATATATTAAATTGAGGATATATGACCCGGAAAAAAGCTGACCATGAAAAGAAAAAGAGAGGCAGGCCGACCGTCTATAATGCCGCATTTCACCCCCGGAAAGCGGCCCAGCTTGCACTTATGGGATTAACCGATGTGCAGATGGCCATTGTCTTTGACATAAATGAGCGGACCCTGAACCGGTGGAAAATCCGGTATCCTGATTTCTTCCAGTCCATAAAGAAAGGCAAAGATCAGGTGGACGGTATGGTCGAAAACTCGCTTTTCAAACGTGCACTGGGTATGGAAACGACGCACAGAAAGATTGTCGAATATCCAGACGGGAGGACGAGAAAGGAAATTGCGGTAAAATTTGTCCCGCCCAGTTTATCTGCCATTATATTCTGGTTGACAAACCGTCGGCCGGATCTCTGGAAACGGGGTGGCCGGGATACGCCGGGCGATGCGCCGGCGGTCCCAAACGGATCAGTCCGGATCCGGAATATGGATGCCTTCATAGCAACGTTAAGAAACGGGGAGGAGCCGAAAGGCTTTGGGAAATTCTTAGCGTATGTCAAAAAGGCACAGAAGAGTGGATCTGCGAGGAAAGTTCCTTTGAAAGAGAATACATCCTAAAAAAAGGTAAAATTTTGATGGGTTAGTAGTCGCCCATGCCGGGCATTCCGCCCATGCCACCCATGCCCGGGGGCATGCCGCCGGCACCGGGTGCCGGGCCGGGGGACTTCGAGGAGGCAATGACATCGTCAATACGGAGGATCATGATCGCTGCTTCTGCAGCTGACGAGATCGCCTGGGTCTTGACACGGAGCGGCTCAACAACGCCTGCTGCCTTCATGTCGACTGCTTTTCCTTCGAATACGTTAAGGCCGTAGTTTTTCTTGCCCTTCTCGTGGGTCGAACGGATCTCAACAAGCATGTCGATGGGATCGAGACCTGCATTCTCTGCAAGGGTTCTCGGGATGATCTCGAGTGCAATGGCGAACGCCTCGATAGCGAGCTGTTCCTTGCCACCGACGGTTGCCGCGTATTCGCGGAGCCGGAGGGAAAGCTCGGTCTCGGGTGCACCGCCACCGGCGACGACCTTCTTGTCCTCGACAACAACACCGACAACGCGGAGTGCATCGTGGATAGCGCGCTCAAGCTCGTCGACGACGTGTTCAGTGCCGCCCTTGACGATGATGGAGACTGCTTTGGGGTTCTTGCACTGCTCGACAAAGGTCATCTCTTCTCCGGAGACCTTGCGCTCTTCAACAAGACCGGCGTGGCCGATTTCTTCCTTGCTGATAGCGTCAATGCTTGAAACGAGGCTGCCACCGGTTGCCCGGGCAAGTTTCTCCATGTCGCTCTTCTTGACACGGCGTACAGCAAAGATACCGGCCTTTGCAAGGTAGTGCTGTGCGATGTCATCGATACCCTTCTGGCAGAAGAGGACGTTTGCACCGCTCTTGACAATCTTTTCGACGATATTCTTGACCATGCGTTCCTCTTCGTCGAGGAATGCCTGTAACTGGTC
>CAYPEQ010000061.1:0-6537 GCA_964409915.1 uncultured Methanoregula sp.
GTACCAATGGACCAATGAGCCCGGTTACTCCCGCAGATGTGTTTACCTATGGCCCCATAACGTCACCATCAGCCCCCGCGCCAACTGTCACTGGCATCTCCCCGTCTTCTGGCCCGGTTGCCGGTGGAATCGCAGTAACCATTACCGGGACAAACCTTTCCGGGGCGACTGGCGTAAATTTTGGCAGCACAGCATCAACCGATGTAAATGTTGAGCAAATATGTAATCTGGATATTCTTGGGTTTTGCTTGATCGAAAGCCCCAATTACGAGATCATTGCAACCGCCCCGGCCAATGCAGCCGGAACTGTTGATGTTACAGTCATATCTCCCGATGGCACATCAGCGACGTCAACAGCTGACCAGTATATGTATAATGGCCCGGTAGTAACTCCGTCACCAGTAACGACGGCGACACAGTCCCAGATCACCGGAGTCACGATCTCCGGTACGCCTCAGGTCGGCAGTGTATTGACAGCGGAAGTATTGCCATCGGGTGCAACAGGAACGTATCAGTGGTATACTGAAGAAGGAATCGGTATGGATGTTGAATCTACCGCCATCCCCGGCGCTACTTCCTCAACATATACCCCGGTTCAGGGAGACGCATATAAATACCTCACCGTTTCAGTTACCAGTGGAAGCACCACTGCCGTCAGCCCACAGGTCGGTCCGGTAACAGTGTCACCGGCACCTGCCCCGGTCGTTACCGGAATCTCCCCTGCCTCCGGCACGGAAGCCGGTGGCACCGGACTCACAATCACCGGGACAAACTTTGCAGGTGCAACAGCGGTAAAGTTTGGCACCACACCCGCTACCATCCAGTATAACACTGGCGACTCAATCGGAGTGTCCGTTCCTTTTCATAACGCTGGCACTGTTAACATCATCGTTATTACTTCCGGTGGTGGCCCATCAGCGACTTCGCCAGCCGATGAGTTCACTTATACGGCACCCCCGGTTCCGACCGTGACCCGCGTCACACCTGTGATTGGCCCGGTCACTGGTGGCACCGCGGTAACGATCACGGGAACCGGATTTACCGGAGCGACAGGGGTAAACTTTGGCACCACAACGGTACCGGTTGTTGTGTATTCTTCAACAGTGATCAGCGCGACCGCGCCGGCTGAGGCAGCCGGCACCGTTGATATTACAGTAACCACCCTTGGAGGTACATCAGCAACGTCATCAGCGGATGTATACACCTATGTACCGACACCCATAGCAGCATTCACCCTGGACCCGGAGACCGGATCTTCTCCCCTGACCGTGAGCTTCACCGATCTTTCATCATATGCAACACAGTGGGACTGGAATTTCGGTGACGGAACCTGGTTCAATACAACAAGTGAAAGCGCAAAAAACCCGGTACACGTTTATGTGATGCCAGGAAACTACAAAGCCACACTAATCGCCTGCAACGCAGCCGGATGTAATGTGTCCACCCCGGTGCAGGACATTATTTAACCAAACATTCTTTTTTTGGCCAATGCCGTTCAAGGTAAGGAAAATTCGTAGAGATCCGAAGATTATTGTAACCTGCTTATCCGGGTTAAATTTTCGCTATGGAATCCTTACTCGTTCCGCCATTTCCCCGGGGGAATAGTCATCTCGAACCGGGTGCCGGCACCGGGTGTACCGGTCTCTTTTATAGCGATACCGGTGATGGCAAGGATATCACGGGCAAGGAACAGGCCAAGGCCGGATGACTTCCCGGATCCAGAGGAAGTGGTAAAACCGCGTTCGAAAATAAGGTCCTTCTTGTCACCGGGGATTCCCACGCCGTCATCTTCATAGGTAAGAACACACTCTGTATCTGATGGCGTAGCGGCAATCCTGATCCGTCGGACATGAACTCCGTGGCGCAGCGAATTGTCGACAAGGTTATAGAGGACTTTGCCAAACATGGGGTCAGCAAAGACCGAAAACCTTGGTGCCGGTCCTTCAAATACAATGCCACTCAGGTCAAAATGCGTCCTGATTTCGGCAAGGACCGGGGAGATCTCCTGCCATACGGGAGCGGTTCCTCCCAAGGATTCATATTCTTTGGTAAATTCGATATGCCGCCGGATTGCTTCAGCACCGGCTTCCGCTTTTTCCAGAAACTCGATTTGCTTTGGATCACGGAGCATCCCTTTCAGGAGTTCAAGGTATCCCCTCACGCCCGTGAGTTTATTCTGGATGTCGTGGCGGGTGATACTTGTGAGTGTCCCCAGTTTATGGTTAGCATAGGCAAGCGCTTCCATTGCCTTGACCCGGTCGGTAATATCGTACGCATAGATCCTTATGAGGTTATACTCCGGTGATAAACAGATGTTCTCCTGGAACGATCGCTCCTTGAGAGGAATTACCCGGACGGTCATTACGGGTTGTTTATTTTCGAATGATGCAACGATCTCGTCAATATCTGGTGGTATGAATACAGAAGGGTCATCAGAAAAGCCAAGACCCGACAGTACACCCATAGTTGCGGGATTGGTATAGGTAATCGTATGGTCGGGCCGGACTTCAATAACTGGGTTGGGGTTCATTTCGGGATACGATGCCAGTCTCCGGATCTCGCGTTCTTTCCTGTTCTGTTCGGTCAGATCAGAAATGACCGCTAGCACATATCGCTCTCGGGTGGTGTCCAGTACTTTCAGGGTAACGTTTGTCTCCGCGTTCGTTCCATCTTTCTTTGCTACAACCCAGAGAAATGCCTGAGGCGCTCCCGTGCGTGCTGCTTTAAGGAATTTTTCTGCAGCATCAATCGAGCGCTTTCCATCAGGTTGGTATGGGGGCGAAAGATCCGCTAGGCCACGCCCGACAATATCCCCGGGGGAAGATCCAAACAGCCGGGTTGCGGCTATATTGCAGTCAATGATGTTGTTGCTGATGAGAAACGCAGCATCGCTCATGTTCTCAAAGACGGCTTTGAACTGCTCCTCTTTCTCATCGCATGCAGCTTGTGCCTCTTTAAATTCCTGGATATCATAGCAGGAGGCGGTAAATCCGGTTCCTATTGCGTCGGTTGTATAAATCTCCTGGATCCAGCGGTATTCACCGGCATGGTTTTTCAGACGGTATTGCGATATCCATTGATCCCTGATGTCTTCCTGTTTTATCAGGATCTTTTTGTAATTATCACGGTCGTCGGGATGAATGCCCTCTATCCAGCCGTTATCCAGCTCCTGTTCCCGCGTTCTTCCGGTAAGCGAGAACCACGCCTTGTTGAAAAACACTTCATTGCTGCTGGCATCTGCCCGCCGCACAGGGTAAGGAAGACTGTCGAGAATCGCGGCGGCAACCTCTTCCTTAAGAGCCTCTTCACCCGGGGGATGCTTCGCACCGGTGATATCCCGGAGAACCAAGTTCAGCAGCGGCCTGCCTGCCTGATCCTGGAATTGGGTGCCTTCGACAGACACGTCAAGGGATGAGCCATTGCCTTTCACCAGGCGCAGTTCAGCTTGTGCACAGCCGTTTTCCCTGCAGGACCTCACCAGTTCAATAAACCGGGGATCCCCGGCACCGGCGAGACCTCCTTCACCTGAGCACAGTTCCTCCTCGGTCCGGCCAAACAGCTGGCATGCAGCCGGGTTTGCAGCAAGAATCGTGCCTTCAGGTGCCGTTATTACAACAGCAGCACTCACGTTTTCAAAGAATGAGTGGTACTTTTGCCGGTCTGTTTCAAGAGTATCTATTATGTGCTTTCTTGCTGAGAAATCGGTGATAAAGATACCGACACACATTTGGTCACTTGTTTCGTCAGGTATTTCCTGGAGGAAAAGTTCAACCGGAAGATTGGCTCCCTCTTTTCTCCTGATGGTGGTTTCAAAGTGATCCGGGGTTTTAGTCTGGAGAACCTGGATGCACCGGTCTATAGATGATACATCAAAGATCTGTGACAAGGGGATGGCGAGCAGTTCGTCTTCGGTATAACCAAGCATCGTACAAAGTGCTGCGTTCACGACCCAGAGCGTACCATCAGATTGTACCGCGATGAACGGGATAGTGCCGGATTCAATCCCCCCGGCAAGGAACCGGGTACGTTCCCAGCTTCCGTGACCTCCCCGGCCGGCCCGGCGCTGGAGGGTTTTTTTGTCGAGAAGATCGAGTGCCAGCGAGAGTGAGGTGCCAAGGTACGCGAGCACCTCAGTGTCTTCAGGTAAAAATGCATACGGGTGAGGGGAACAAAGGGTGATGACGCCAACGATTTTGCCGTTGAACCGGAAGGGTATAACCGTTAATGACCTGAACCCTGCCTTTTGTGCCGTGTCTTTGAAAGGTTGAGCTACCGGGTCAGTTTCCGTATCACTGCAGACCGCAGGTTCTCCTGAACGGATTGCCTCTCTTACCAGCTCGCATTCTGGATCTCCGGTAACCGTGAACCCCTCAGTGGGTAATGCCTCTCCGGCGCCGGCCTGTGCCACCGGACGGAGGATGCCGGCAGCCTGATCGAAGAGTCCTATCCACGCTTTGTTTATAACATCACTATCAACAGCAACCCGGCAGGTTTCGGATAATAAATCCTGGAGATCATGGACGACCGGGACTTTTGCGCCAACAAACGCCCCGGTTGAAAATACCTGGTTTGCTGTTTTCACTTTTAGAAGAGTTTTTGTGCGGGTGGTGATCTCTTGAACCACGCCAATGAATCCGGTGATTTTTCCGGTGGGATCCCGTAAGGGTGAAAAGATTGCCCGTAACCATCCCCTCTTTCCCGTTGCGGGATATTCATACAGGGTATCAGGAGTGGCCACAATCTCTCCGGTAAGAGCACGCGAAGGCGGCGAGTCCGTTCCTTTCTCTTCAACGAAAGGCAGCATATCGGCAAGGTGTTGCTCGAGTGCATCCTGGGATGCAGTTCCGGTAATATCCTCCATTGCTGGATTCCAGGTCGTAATAACCTGATCCTGATTACAGACCACAATACCGTCGCGGGCACCGGCAATGACGCCACCGGCTGAAATGGCAGCAGCCTCAAGATCTGCGGTTTTCCTGACCTGTTCTGTGATGTCAGTGAGCGTTACCAGCAGCTGGCGGATCGTTCCATCATCGGTGCGGACGGTTGACCCATCGACAGAAACAGTAACTTTCTTATCTTGAAAAATCAGTGAAAAAGGTGCTACGTGGATCCTGCCGGATCGCACCAGTTCCTCAAGTGTCCGCAAGAACTGCTCCCGGTCGTTGTTTTCGATAAATTCAGTAAGGGATTTTCCGAGAATCTGATCTGCAGGACAACCGAGAATCTCAGAGCCTGCCTGGTTGATACCGGTTACGGTACCGTCCGGGGCAAGAGTCAGTTGGGCAAGAGGCGCCTGGCTGAAGATCGCCGCCGATCCTTGTGCCTGCTCTGCTAAAACCTGTTTTTCCTTCCGTTCTTCAGTGACGTCATGGATGACAAGGCCGATCTTCTTTGAGGATCCATCGTCTATAGCCCGGGCCGTGACGACAACGTCGCGGATGGTGCCCTCTTTGGTCCGGTGTCTGGCGCCAAACGTTATACTGCCTTTCTGCACAAGAGCGGGGATATTTTCACTGAGCTTCTGGGTTTCACCTGCAATCTCCACGTCATGCATGCAAAGACCGGAGAATTCTTCCCGGGTATAGCCCAGCTGGCGGCAGGCCGCTTCATTAAATGCGACAGGGAAGCCGGTTTTTGGATCCACAATAAGCATCCCTTCGGAAGAAAGATCAAAAAACAGCTGGTGTTGATCGAGGACCTTTTTTACTTCCTCGGTATCTTTTTTTGACGCGGTAATATCTGCAAGTACGCCCTGGCCTCCGGCGAACTGCCCGTTGTCCATACGCGGACTAAACGATGCATACACAACATGCAGGTGGCCACTTGCATCCGCCAACCGGAACTCAAACGATGCGGCTGTTCCCTGTTTTATATCGGCAAAATGGCGTGCGACAAAGGGAATATCTTCTGAACCGACAAGGATGGCAAAATCTTTACCGATCAGATCTTTTGGTGTATACCCGAACCGGGATACGGGGGGGCTTATGTAGGTTATCAGGCCATCTTCACTGACGGTAAAGATTACATCGGTGAGCTGCTCCACCAGTGACCGGAGGTCCTTTTCTGACTGGCGCAGTATGTTCTCGCTCTGCCGCCGTGCTACTGCTGATCGTATCTTTGTTTCGAGTTCCGCAAACTGGGTCCGGGGCGACCCTTTTTTCTGGACATAGAAATCAGCACCGGAGTTGAGTGCATCGATAGCTATCTCTTCGCTGCCATTACCGGTAAAGAGAATAAAGGGCATGCCGTTACAGCGTGGCCGGAGGTATTTGAGCAGTACAAGGCCATCCATATCTGGCATCAGGTAATCGGCGACGAGTGCATCGTACCGTTCTGCTTTTAGTTTTTCAATGGCTTCCTGTGCTGAAATGGCAGTGTCGACATTAAACCCACCTCCCCGTTCCATAAAATTCTTGGTTACTTCAAGGAGTGCCGATTCATCGTCAACGTACAGGACCGATATCATGTCTGCCTCCGGGAGCGCCGGATCAAAACCACTCTATATTCCCAATCGTTTTTGACATAAATAAGAAT
>CAYPEQ010000062.1:0-4460 GCA_964409915.1 uncultured Methanoregula sp.
GGAATAATCTGGATAGCTGCGACCGGGCAGCGCCGGATACAGCTAAAGCAGAGCTCACAGTGATGCTGCCACGCCGGCTTGCTATCCACAAGTGCGATGTTTTTAACCGGGCACGTGTCTACACAGGTGCCGCATGACGTACAGTCATCATTGACACAGAAGATGCTGGTCTTCATGGTTTCACATCGCGAGCCCGGCAACGCACCAGAGTCTTTACCGGTTACCTTCTGCCTGGGCTTTCATATCCTCAATCTTCAATGCGGGATGCCGGTACCGGCCCCGTCCCTTCGTTCCCTGCATGCTATGGAGGTCGATTGCCTCGACCGGGCAGAAATGGAGGCAGGCACAGCACAGTTCACAGTGGTGCTGCCAGGCAGGTCTTCCCTGTACCATGGTGATATTTCCCACCGGGCAGACTTTTGCACAGGTACCGCACGAGGTACAGGAATCAGAGACAGAGAATTTCTTGTCCCCGGCATGAACCGACCCGGAGAAGAACCGGTACGTGGCAGCGTGTATGAGCCATGCAAACAGCGAGAAACCGACAGGCACCTGTTCGCCTTTTTGTATCCGGCCGGCAATCTCCCTGAGTTCCCCATCAGCCGAGGCAAGGATCCCGTCCTTTTCTTTACCTTCAGGAGGCCGGTGGACCGGCGGGAAATTGCCGGGCATCTTTACGTCAAATGCGGCAGAAAGCCCGCGACTATTTCTCTCTTTTAGGATATGGTCGAGCTGCCGAAGTGCTGAGGTCCCTCCGGCCCCGCCTAAGGTCACAATGCCAAAGACGTACCGGGTGCCGGCCAGGCTGAGCCGGTGTGCAAATGCCGCGACAATCACGGGAAGGCCCGCATCATAGACCGGGCAGACAATCCCGACGCGTCCTGCCGGAGGGACAATATCCCCGGGGGTATTTCGAAGCGAGGCAATCGATACCAGTTCGCAGTCGCCAAGACCAGCGGCAATCGTTTTTGCAGCGGCGAGCGAGTTACCGGTACCGGTGAAATAATAGATAATCGTCCTCATGATCGTTCACACCGCTTCTACCGTGATTGAGCCAACGCCCTGCTTGATCCGGCACGTGATCCGGGGGGCATCCGGGCGGGCAGAACTGGAGGTGTAGACATTCCCGTTCACCATTAAGCCTCGTACATTCATAGCGCCGATGCCCCCGTGGATCTCAACATTCAAATGCGCATCTTTAGGCAGGCGCAGGACAAGCTCCCCCACGCCGTTTTTAATAACAGCATCAAAACTCCCGCCATGATACCCGCTAATATCGATCTGGGTCTCGCCAACACTGTTTTTGACTATCAGGGAAGAGAGGTTGAGCTCCCCGAGGGCAAGACAGATCCGGCCTGCATGGTTTTTAATATCCACCGCGACCGGCACATCCCGGCTTACCCGGATATCCCAGGTATATGCCGACGAATCCATGGGCCAGTCGTGTCCGGACCACCAGGAACAACAGTGCCGGTTCCGGATCCAGACCTTTTTTGTCGTGCCGTCCATGGAGGTGGAATACGCTAAGGGGCCCGGGCTCTTCCCGGCGGTCATGTTCATCAGGACCTCGTCCCCGGCACCTCCCCCGAGGTTGAGCTGGCCGGCACCGACGTGCACCTGGAGGTCGAGTGCCGAAGCACCGTCCCTTCCTATGGCAATCGTCTGGGGGACTTCCTGGTGAGGTGAAAAAGACCATGCCTCTTTTTTTGCCGGGAGTTTTCCCTTGAGGTGCCGGATGGCCAAACGGCCGAAGAAATGCGCGAGCCACACGTCCAGGACCACGACGACAATCCCGGCAACAAAGATCCCAAGCGAGGAAAGAACCCCCGGTGCGGGGAAGAGGTGCCAGGGAAGGGTGAGTGAAAGGCCCATAAGCCTGATAAGTGCCAGGAGAAGCAGGACCGCTCCCCCGCAGATCAATGCAAGGCCCGCGATAAAGACAAGGCAGAAGACTATTGCAAAGAGGATAAACGGTACTATCACCACAGCGAAGTTGAGGCCGGAAAGCCGGGTGGTTGCCCTCGTTGCCTGCCAGATCGTGCCGGCGCTCTTGGACTGCTCGGCCTTATGGATCAGGTACGCAGCCCTCATCTCTTTTGCCACGTCATCAGGAGACCCAAGAGCCCGGCAGAGTTCCTCTTCGGTCCGGCCCCGGGACTTCCCGATGGCAAAATGCCCGGCATATTCTTCCAGGATCTCGTCGAGGTCCTCGCTCGTGACATACCCGGTGAGCCGGTCCTTAAGTGTGTCCAGGTATTCGTGTTCAGTTTGCACCATGTGATTCACCTTCCAGGAGCGCTTTGACGGATGCGGCAAAGTGGATCCATTCATCGCGCTGTTCTTGTTCTTTTGTCCTTCCCGCTTCGGTTAACCGGTAATATTTCCGGGGGGGACCTTCACCGGATTCCTGCAGGTAGGTGGTTACCAGGCCATCGTCTTTCAGGCGGTGGAGCAAAGGGTAGATGGTACCTTCTGCAATGTCGATCTTTTTTGAGATCTCGTCCACAAGCTCGTACCCGTAACAGTCTTTTCTGGCAAGCACACAGAGCACGCAGATCTCGAGCACTCCTTTTTTGAACTGGATATTCATGGCGTCTCCGATATGACTCCCTGATCGCCCGGTCCGGGCATCGGTCGTCGTAATTAGTTGTGTTGCACAGTACCTTGCATTGTAAGATACATGTTAGTGTTGGGATGGGTGGTATATTAAAGCATCGGGAAAAAGTGTGGTTAACCTGGTGAGGGACCTGATGTTTTTTCAGGTAAAGAAAAACGGATTATCTTCCTAAAAGGTAACAGAGCCGTGACTACTAGCTGGCCTGAATATAAAACTTCCGCATATGCAAAGCAGTTCCATCTCGTTTATACTATCCGTGAAATAAATAAAAAATAAATATTGGATCAAGGGCGTGAGGGAGATAGCGTGAGAACAAAGCAAGTGACCTATTTTACGAAAGAAGAAGAGGAATTAACAAACATTCTCGTGGAGCTTGGTACCAAGAAAAATGTAGCAAAGGCGTTGGCATTTTTTGCCTATACTCCGGAAGCAACCTCTCGTGAGATCGAGCGCGGAACTGACCTTTGCCAGCCTGAGGTAAGTGTAACAATGCAGTACATGAGCGATCGTTTGTGGATCAAGTGCCGCAGGAGAAAAGCAGAGATTCTGGGACCCACGCTTAAGGTCTACGAACTTGCAAAACCCCTCACTGATATCATGGAGTCCATCGAGAAAGATGCAAAAAGGAAAACTAATGATCAGCTTAAACTTATCAAAAAACTACGGAATTATGTCAAATAATCCCCTCTTTAACGATATCACGACATAACAATTTTCAGAAGGTATCAGCACCGGCCCGACGATTTTAACAGGGTTTTCTCCCGGTGCTGAATTGCCGACACGTGACGGAACCCGGAAAAACGTAAGGGAAAATACGGACAGATTTTGCCCGGTTTAAAAGTCAGGATGTAAAAATTTGTTCCCCTTTCCCAGCTGACCCCCTCCTCGCTTTTCTTTTCAAAGACATCTGTTATCCGGCACAGCGAGTTCCTTGTTGTACCCCTAAGGTTACAGCAGGCAACTCAGGCAATCTTGGAAATATATACGTCCAAGCCGGCAACGTTGGAATCAGGTGCGTGCCTGCAAGGTTTGCAGGACAAACCACAAAAAAGGTGAACACAATGAAGCACACGAAAATAATGTTGTTAGGAAGCTGCTGTCTGATCTTTCTTATAGCAGCCGTCATGCCGGCAGGAGCTGCCGGTATCAGTGCGAACTCATGGGATACCAATGCATCCCATATTGCCGCAATGCAGGCAACGGTTGCCTATGCAGGGGCACTCGGCGAGGCCCAGATGAACGGGGCGATCACCTATATCGGATCCATCAGCAACGGTGCCGGGACAAGTGAGCTTTCCTCCCTTGAAACAGATTTCTCCGGACTGGTAACCTCCGTGACGGGCATGACCTCCGCTGACCAGATAAAGGCTGCAGCAACCCAGATGTCTTCAGATAAAAAAGAGTTCATGTCTGACGCTAAAGACGAACTCAAAGAATACAACGGTACCGGTAAAGCGCTCCATGAGAGTGTCAATGCTTCCGTGGAACAACAGGCAGGAACCCTTGCTACCCTTAAATCCACGGCATGGACAGACCGCGAGACTGCCCGGATGGAGGAGTTCGCTACCAATGACCAGAACCGGAACAATATCCTTGAAAAACTGTCTGCAAAAGGTATCGACGTCTCGCAGGCTCAGGCGGTAGAGAACCAGATAGAGCAGCAGGGTGCCGCTCTCCAGACCGGGTTTGACGACCAGAACGCACAGGAAGTCAAGGCTGCAAACCAGCAGCTCTCAACGCTGACCACCCAGTTCCGGGACATTGTGAAAGGATACCGCCAGAGCCAGCATGTATCACCCACCCCAACAACGACAAGTGCCATCCAGGGCTAATCTTTTTTTTT
>CAYPEQ010000062.1:4560-6467 GCA_964409915.1 uncultured Methanoregula sp.
TATTTCTTTACCCAGACATGGGTGATTTCCCCAAATACATATTTGCGGTAAACGTTTGCTTCTTTGAACGCTTTGTTTATAAGGTCTTTAGTTTCTTGTGGGTAAAAATCAGCGGGATTGGCGGTAGTAAGTTGCGTTAATTTACATTCAATAATAAGTCTGGCTTCCTTGAACGACATATCTCCCGAAGGAGTCTGGACACTTGTCAGTGCAACTTCTTTCATTTTCTCGCTGTCTCTTCCTGATTTACTTCCCAAAAAGAGTACTTGTTCCTTATATTCATGCGGGAAGTACGACATGGTATAGGTCTGCTCTTTTTGAATCATTTCAAGCGTATAACGGTCTTCTCGAAGAATACACCACGTGGTGGGTTGCATGAAAAGAAGCCCGAAACCACCCCCACTGGCTGTCATGGAATTATACTGATCTTCTTTTCCCGCAGTAATAACCGGAAAAACTTTTCCTGTCAACGTAAAAACATTGTCGCATATCTCTTCCGGAGAAATGTGTGTAAATAATTGATCGAAATGCATCTCTTTGAATCCGTCATGGGCTGACGATGGTTGTTTCTTCATGAGGTATGCTCCCTTATGTTGGTAGACCGTTATTGAGTCGAAAAATCAGAGTTCGTCAATAGCTTTTGTGGCGGATTTAATCGCTTCCGTAATTTTTTGGATTTGTTCCGGCGTTATATGCTCACGCGACACCCGTGCAAACACCGCAAGGTGCATCTCGTGGAAGGCTTTCATGATTTCCGGTGATCTGCCGCGCTGGAAGCTCTTTCCCGCATATTCCAGCCGGTCAAAGAGCTCTTTTACGCGTTTTTCGTTCGCCTGGAGGTACTGCATACCTTCGGGAGTCACTGCATAGACCTTCTTGTTGTTCTCTGATGATGAGACGGCAAGCCCTTCTTCTTCGAGCATTGTCAGGGTTGGATAGACAACACCGGCACTTGGTGTGTACCCTCCTGCGAGGCGTTGCTCCATGGTTTTGATAAGCTGGTATCCATAACTTGGCTGCTCGGTGAGCAGTTTAAGGACGACCAGTTTAAAGTCGCCGGCTTCGAACAGGCGTTCCCGCCCGCCGCCAAAGCCCCCAAGACCGCGGTGCATCCGGGGGTCACCAAACAGCGGGTGCATCCGGTGACCGGAATCATGGTCCGGGTGCTCATGATGTCCCAGACCGAAACAGAGTCTTCCGGAAAAACCGGGTTCTCCGGGGGCACATCCCTCATCCCTTTCAAACATATGTTCAAACATTGTGTATGCTCCTTTCACTGGGATATATCTTAAGACATATCTCAAGATATATCTTGATGTAAGAAGTATTTATACCTTTATACTAAAAAGAATCAGGTTACATTTTAATGAAAAACGCCAGAACGGCGAATTTTTTTTACATAACGCGCAGGAGTCCCTGATTAACAGGACGTTGTGAAAAAATACGTACAAATAAGTATGCGTTGCTCCCGAGTCCCGGGAAAATATCAGAATCTTTAATACTACAACTAAGATACTATAAAAATAATCTATAGGGAATAGGATTTGGGACACATACACTATGACCGAATTTGGATTTACTGCCGATCAAACTGAGAAGTTACAATCCTGGGAAAACATCCTCAACCATGAATCGGTGAAAACATCGCTTGAAGATTTATGCACCTATATGATGAGCGAAAATAATCTGACAATCAGGGTCGACCTTGCAAAAGAAGATATAGAATGCATCCAGCATCTGAATAAACCGGTATCCGAGTTCTGCCGGGATGCCGTACATGAGCGATTAACTATAATCCGCATGTGTAAAGAGAATTTTATTCTTGACACGTATCTTTCTTAACATACTCCAAAAGAAAATACGGGAAAAATTGCCCGGTTCAAAAATTAAGACAAAAAATGAGTTCC
>CAYPEQ010000063.1:0-1779 GCA_964409915.1 uncultured Methanoregula sp.
TGTATCGGGCGGAAACGATGACTAACAATATTACCTATAGGGGCAGCCTACTCCTTATAGTACAGGTTAGTATGCAGTCGGTCAAAATGGACCTTTGGAGTGATTGGATCTCCCTGTTAACGGGATATAGTTGTGCAATGTGGGGAAATGAGAACGATCCAAACTCCTATCAGCAACCCTCGTCATATAGGTATACCATGAAAAATGTTGGTAAAGATCATCTTTTCAGCTGCCCCTATTGCGACCTCAAGTGGCGCACAACAGAAATCACCCCGAAACTGCATTGTAAGCAATGCCACCGCGATTTCCCGAATCCCTGGGCAGCACCGGTACCGAGAAAGTAGTTAATCTGGCGAAAAAAATCTTTTTAAAAAAAATTAATTTTCGGCAGCAGCCAGCGGTAGTGCCGTCAGGTGAGCAAAGTTTATCACTGGCACTTTCCGGCGGTGGACATGGGAGACTATCTCGTCACCTAAGGTAAAGAGAGCGTCTCTATGTGCAATTTTATCTTTATGAATGTGGGTGGGATGGAGTTCTAGGGAATCGTACCGCTCCGTGAAGATTTCATCATTGAGGATGTCTTTGAAATACCCTTTGATTAGGAACATCAGCATGTGGAGATGCAGTATCTCTTCCTTTTTCACACGGGCACCTTCCCTAATGTGAACCTAACGGGTTTCTGGATATCCTTGGAACCGAACACAGGTTGCCAAAATTGTTGATGTTATACGCTGCGAGGATAGCAGCATCGTCAAGGTCTTTCTCTCCGATACCAATCCTGCTTAACTTGTCACGGATTAATTTTATCTTTTTTTCAGTGTGTTGCATAAGGATAGTGCTTGATTGGCTAGTGATACGATAAAGAGATGTATTACCTCTATAGGGATTTTCCGGTCCTGATGTGTTGGCGTTTGATTGGGAATTTTTTACGAAGTGAAACAGCGGGAATCAACCATAGACGTGTCAGTATATCCCCGTGATTTTCATCGTGAGGCGCGGGGCCAGCCTGTTACCCGCGTTTACCCACATCTTTTTCGCGCGCCCGGCCGATCCGGCACGTATTCAAAGAGCATTTCCCTGTGTATGTGGCCGGAATTTTTTCCCGCGGAAAATCGCCCCGATTTCCAAACAGGACTGTCCGGAACGATTACTGGGGAGGGGGAACACTCACGGACAAAGGGGATTTTCCCGAACGGTAACCATGCTTAAACCACCCCAACGGGAATTTTTATTCAACGGCAGGAAAGCCGCGAATACGGAGGGAATATGATGAAAACAAGAATTGGCGTGCTTCTGGTGCTGGTGGTGCTGGGATTGATCTGTACCATTGGAATTGCCGGAGCAGACTATACTAATTACACGCAGGGAATGCCCCCTGCGCACACTGTACAGCCATACAACGGGCCTGTCGGCGCTGACAACACCAACGGGACACCTCTTGTAGACCCTATTGAGCCATATCACGGATCTATCGGGGCTGACAGCCCGGTATACGGACTTAAGCTTGCGTTTGAAAATCTGGATGATACATTTACGTTCAACCAGACCGAGAGGCTGGAAAAAGAGATTGACCAGTCCGATCTCCGCTTAGCTGAACTCGAGAGTGCACTTGACGCCAACAGGACCGATGCCGCAGACCGGGCACTGGATCGCTACTGGGATAAATTAAACCAGACTAACAGTACCCTTGACTGGTTAAACCGTACAACGCTCTGGTCTGGTAACAGAGGTACATCTACTTGGTCTGACAACAGTGGTACAACATCTGGGTCTGATAAC
>CAYPEQ010000063.1:1879-5897 GCA_964409915.1 uncultured Methanoregula sp.
TGGTCTGACAACAGTGGTACAACATCTGGGTCTGATAACAGCGGTACAACATCTGATTCTTATAACACCGGAACGGGACCCGCACCGGAGTTCACCAACCCTGTTATCGCGGACGCGCAGGCAAGGATTCTCAACCACCAGGTAGTCCTGCAAAATCTCCAGCACTCGCATCCAGACTACACGCGCCTAGTAGATGCATATAACCGGAGTCAGGATATCGAACATAGATTCGAGTGGATGACCCATGTGCATTATGACCTCTACCGGGACGATAATAACAGGCCGATCTACAGGGTAGTGCCGCTGCATCCTGTCGTCCATAACTGGACCCAGCCGGTCTATAACGGGGATCACACTCACACTAACGTGAACAGAGTAACGCCGGTGTGGACCCCGAACCAGAATACAGACCACACCTGGCAGGACCAGCACCGGACCGATAATGGTCAATACCAACAAAATAATCAGGACTACCGGTACACAAACACTACCTGGAACTCAGGCACCTACCATGGTGATGATTCACAGTTCCGTTCCCGGTAATCCTAACCTTCCGGTTTGAACACGTAAATCACCGGCAATGAAAAAGCCGGTCACGAATTTTTTTTACAAGGGACACAATAATGATCAACAGGGAAGTGTGTAGTGGATAAACGGACCTGGTATCGGCTTCTTGCTATTGCGGTCCTCGTTTTAGTCTGCACCCTGCCCGGGGTATGGGCGGCACCAGCCCCGGCACCTTCTGATTACACTACGACGTATACGATCAACCTTCAGGGGGACGGATCTGCGTTGTGGACGGTCGAGTACCGTACTCCTATTCAAACAGATGACGACCTGAATAATTTCCAAAACTACTCCTCCGACATGAATACTGTTTACCTCCCTCAGCTGGAGGATTTGATGCAAGGATCCGCTGCTCAGGCTGCCACCGGAACGGGTCGTCCCATGGTGGCAGACAATTTTTCCGGCAATGCTATTGTCCAGACCTCTCCCACCGGACGATTCGGGGTGGTCACGTACTCATTTTCCTGGACAAACTTTTCCGTAGTTGACAGTGATCTCTCCACCGGCGATGCATTTGTGGGCGGACTGTACCTGGATAAGGACTCTTCGCTCATCATCACCTACCCCCAGGGATATTCCGTAACCTCTGTCGAGCCGGTCCCTGACCAGCAGGGGGCAGACAGCCTCATCTGGTATGGTGAGCGTTCGTTCGAGCCAGGTCAACCGCAAATCGTGCTTGCCGGCTCGGCATCACCGATACTGCCGGTCGTCCCAGTATTGCCGATACTGCTGGTCGGCGCGGGAATTATTGGGATCATAATTGTCGCCATTGCAGGTTTTCTGGTATACCGGAAAAGAAGACAGGATCCCAAACCGGACAACCAACCGGAAGAACCTGAAGAACCGGCAGCAGACCTGTCTGAAGCGGACCGGTTAAGCATCGAAGAGCGGATCGTCCAGCAGCTTAAGGCAAACGCCGGGGAACAGTTCCAATCTGAGATCGTAAAAAGCCTTGGTATGCCAAAATCCACCGTAAGTTCTGCGCTTAACGATCTCCAACAGCGGGGAATCATCCAGAAAGTGAAAAAAGGACGCGAAAATCTCATCCGTCTCATCACGACAGATACAGTACAGATGTGAAAAAGAAAAAACAGCCCGGGGATTACTATTCCAAACCTCCCCGATTTTACTGGCTGGTACAGGGATATTATAAGAAGGAAAAAAGCTAACCAGAATCAACGTAACGAGGTTACTAAAATGCCAACAAGTAAGAAACAACTCACAAAGCTGAACCAGGTGAAGAAGGTCAAGGCAGAAGAGCTCTCGAAGGCGGCGGCTGCGGGCAGCAAAGACGCTAAAAAGAAGCTCAAGAAACTCGAGAAAAAACTCAAGTGAGCAGCCGGGAATTTTTCCCTGTTTTTTTATTCTTTTAAGGTTTCAAATAAACGAATTAAGCTGTGCACGTCGAGATAATTTAAAAAAAAATAGTTTCGCGGTATTACTGGATAGATCACAGCAGTTCCAGTGCTTCTTTGCCGGTCATGCCGTTTTTGATCCCGCGGCCCATCGCGCCCCGGTTGGCTTCTTTTACAATGCCGGTGAGGATATCACTGGTGTTTACAATGGACGGCCCTACTGCCGGGCGGACTTTAGCTGCCGGGTAGCTAAACGAGTCGAGTGCAGCTACATCAAAGGCGCCACAGCCTACGAGACCTATATCGGTAATGATAGCAACGAGATTTGCTGGTCCCAGCGGGATGACGTACCCCTCGGCTTTCTTATGCGGCAACTGAACGGTGACGTTTTCCATAATTCTCAGGAAGGGACATTGGTTTCACGGTATTAAAATCCTGTGATAAAGGAAAATACGATAGATTAACGTTAAGTTTGACACAGTGTGACACACTAAGACGAAAGGTGACAGTATGGTCAGGGCACTTTCAACCATCCTCTCAGATGCAGCAGGTGGAAATCGGATCAGCGAAAAGGATGCGATACGCCTTTTTACAACCCGGGGTCGCGATGTCTGGAAGATCGCGTACGCCGCTGATGAAAAGCGGGAACAAGTCGCCGGAAACACTGTCACGTATGTCCGTAACCAGAATATCAATGTGACCAATATCTGCGTCAATACCTGCGGCTTCTGTGGTTTTTCCAAGAAACCCGGTGATGAAGGCAGCTATTTCCACGATGAAGCGGTGATCCGGGAGAAAGCAGCGCTTGCAAAGTCCCGCAATGTGACCGAGATCTGCACGGTCAGCGGCCTGCACCCGGCATTTACTGCACAGTCCTACATCGATGTCTACCGCTGGATCAGCGAATCCGCACCCGGCATTCATCTCCATGCGAGTAATCCCATGGAAGTTGCCTATGCTGCACGAAAGAGCGGGATCAACACAAAATCGGTGCTCAGGGCGATGAAAGAGGCCGGTCTTGCATCGATGTGCGGAACAGCAGCCGAGATCCTCGTCGACCCTGTCCGCCAGCAGATCTGTCCGCAGAAGATTTCGACCGCCGAATGGGTAAGGATCATCCAGGAAGCTCATGATATGGGCATTCCCACGACCGCGACCATCATGTATGGTCACTGCGAGAGTACTGCAGACCTGGTGCGTCACCTTACCATCCTCCGGGAGATCCAGGACGAAACGGGGGGGTTTACGGAGTTTGTCCCGCTTTCGTTCATCCACATGAATACCCCGATATTTAAGGAAGGTTCCGCCCGGGCAGGAGCAACCGGCCGCGAAGATCTCCTGATGGTTGCCGTTGCACGGCTCTTTTTAGACAATTTTAAAAATATCCAGGTATCCTGGGTTAAGGAAGGGATAAAGATGGCGCAGCTGGGCCTTCTTGCCGGTGCAAACGACCTTGGCGGCACGATGTTTGAGGAAAGCATCTCCAAAGGTGCCGGGGCCTCCAATACGGATTACCTTGACCCGGCCGAAATGCAGCGGGTGGCCGAAGATTTGGGAAGGACGCTCTCCCGGCGCACAACCCTTTACAAGATAGTCTGATTGTCAGGGCATTTTTATTGTTCCATGTTCAACGGTACAATCAGTAGTATGCGAAGAAAAGATCGCGAGATTACGGACCGGAGCGTAATGGAATCGATCCTCAATAGTGCCGATGTGTGCAGGATAGCCCTTGCAGACGAGAATGAACCCTATATTGTGCCGGTATGTTTTGCATACGAGGACAATACGATTTATTTCCATTCGGCGCCAGCGGGAAAGAAGATCGCCATGCTCACCAAGAACCCGCGCTGCAGTGTTGAGGTCGATCGTTCATCAGGCCCAATAAAAAGTGACAATCCCTGTAAATGGGAGATGCAGTACCAGAGCGTTATTTGTACCGGTACTGCCCGGATCCTCACAGGATATGCAGAGAAATGTGCAGCGATGAATGCCATCATGCGTCATTACGGCAGCAAGGATCACCCGTTTACAGAAAAAGAACTGGAGAATGTTTGTCTGGTTAAAGTCTTACTGGGTGGAATGACCGGAAAATCCTA
>CAYPEQ010000064.1:0-5892 GCA_964409915.1 uncultured Methanoregula sp.
TTCCGATGGCACAGACCAAGTCCTTCTTGATATTACCCTGTAACCTTATTTTTAAAAAGAACCGTCCTGACCGGGTATGGAGTCCCTGACACGCCGTCCCGGTTTCAGGCAGACGGCCGGTTTTAATCTGTTTTTGCATGATGCTTGAAAATCTGCAATCAGGCTTCAGGGTAACCGTCTATGGGTCCTGATACATGCAACAATAACCCAGCCACCCGTCCGTGCATACAAAGCGGTAATCGCAAAAGAAAAAAATATGGGTTGAATGTATGGGAGGACGGGTTATTTCAGGACGGGTGTTGACGGCGTTTTCACACCGGCCTTTGGATGGTCCTTGCGGTACTCGATCTTGTGCGACGCATGCACTGACGCTTTCACGTGAGGGGAAATCGCTTTCGCTGTCGCCACAGACCCGTGCGTACCAGATCCGGATTTCACAGGAGCGGTCGCTAACGTTTTGGGAGCGGTCATCTTTGTATCGTGTGTATTTGTGGGCTGCATAATAGTTCAACTCCTTTCATAACTCAAAAGCTGATATGATGATTTTTTTTAAAGGCTTTCGGGAAAATCGTCCTGATAACCCGTTGAGTGTTATTTCATACCAAACCGGGTGAATACATGGCGTGTCTACATAGATACCTGCCTGTTGTTTACAGAATCTGCTTTTCAAATACATCACGCCGACCTACGGCGTTATAGAGAAGGCATATATCATCACCGTGACAAGAGACCACGTCAAGTCTGAGGAATACAAAAAATAAGGAGAATCGAATATGAGCACATACCATTTTTGTACAGGGTGTGAATACATCAAAACCAGGACGGCCCAGGGACCTAACACTGCGAAGTCAGGCGAATGGTCATGCCCGGCCCGGTTCAACCCGAGGGAAGGCAAATGGCCTTTAACGGACGGGGTCAATCCGCACGAATGTCCACGGAATGAGCAATTCATGGCTCTTCAGAAACAGAGTGGCGACCGCAAACTCCGGTAAAACCCCTTTCTTTTCCGATATTGAGGCTGTAGTATCCTCTTTTTGTGTGTTGTCGGAACTGGAAGTCGTCGTGACCTGTTGACTGTTTAAAAGAACGCATAAGAACCGCATTATATCAACGTTAATAAAGGGAGGCGTAAATATAGGTTTCATACCTCTCCGAGAGTTGATGGTGTATGATCTCAGTGCTCTATGTAGATGATGAGGGCAACCTCCTTGACATCTGCAAACTGTTCCTTGAGCAGACAAAAGAATTTTCGGTGACCACCGCATCATCTGCGTCTGCTGCGCTTACCCTTTTGAAATCCAATGGCACCGAGGCTATCGTTTCTGATTACCAGATGCCGGAGATGGATGGCATCGAACTGTTAAAACAGGTCAGGGCGACGAATAAAACCATTCCATTCATATTGTTTACCGGCAGGGGCAGGGAAGAAATCGCTATCCAAGCCTTTGAAAATGGCGCCGATTATTATCTCCAGAAAGGCGGCGAGCCAAAGAGCCAGTTTGCCGAACTTATGCTCAAGATCCGGACGGCAGTCAATCACCGGCGTGATGAAGCGCAGGTTGCTACCCTTAACCGTCTCTATTCAGTGCTTTCTGCATCAAACAAGGCGATCGTTCATATTCATGATAAAAGGGAACTATTAAATGAGATTTGCCGGATCGTTATTGATACCGGTGGCTTTGCTATGGCATGGGCAGGTATCGTTAATACCAAAACCCATATCATCGAACCTATTTCCGCCTGTGGTCATGTTGATCACTACCTCGACAATATCTCAATATCAACCGAAGATATTCCCCACGGACAGGGTCCGACCGGGACTGCATTCCGCACCAGAACTTTCAGTGTCTGCAATGACATTGCAACAGATGAGGGTATGAAATCCATAAGGGAGCCGGCACTCGAACAAGGATTTCGTTCACTTGCTGCATTCCCCTTCGCACTTGATTCCCGGAATGCCGGGGTGATTACCTTCTATGCTGCTAAACCGGGATTTTTTAATGACCAGATCATCCGGCTTCTTGAGGAACAATCCGGGGATATCTCATTTGCTCTGCAGACCATTGACCATGAAGAACAACGAATAACTGCTGAAAACGACCTGAAAAAATCGGAACTCCAGTACCGGCGGCTGTTCCAGACCGCACAGGATGCTATCCTGATCCTTGACGGTGATACCGGAGAAGTTATTGACGCCAATAAGTTCATTCTCGATATGCTGGGATACCCGCTTGAGTATTTTATTGGTAAGCACCTCTGGGAGCTCGGTTTTCTTAAAGACAAATCCCTTTCACAGGACGCGTTTCTGAAGCTGAAAACTGAAGGCTATATCAGGTATGAGGATCTGCCCCTTGAAACAAAACAGGAAAAAGAGATGCACGTGGAATTCATCAGCAATGTCTACCTCGTAGGTGAAAAGAGGATTATCCAGTGCAACATCAGGGACATAACTGCACGAAAACAGACAGAGAGTGCATTGCTTGAAAGCGAGAAGCGATACCGCGACATGTTTGAGCTCAGCTATGCAGTTATGCTCGTTATCAATCCGGAGACCGGTAGCATCGTCGATGCAAATGCCGCTGCAAGCCGTTACTATGGGTACAGCCACGAAGAATTTTCCCGGCTGCTGATCATGGATATCAATATTACTGAACCGTCGATCATCAAAAGTGACATGTCAGATGCTCTGAAAAACCAGGGTGAACTTTTCACGTTCCGGCACCGGAAAAAGAGCGGGGAGATCCGCACGGTCGAGGTCTTCAGTGCTCCCATCAAGATCGGGGGCAAACAATTTCTCCATTCGATCATCCATGATGTGACTGATCGCAATCGGGCAGAGGATGCACTGCGGGAAAGCGAGAAGAAATACCGGATCCTGTTCGAACAGATGCTTGAGGGATTTGCCTACTGCCGGATGATCTATGATGAGAAGGGCCGACCTGCTGACTGGATATACCTGAATGTAAATGCGGCCTTTGCGAGGATCACCGGCCTCGAAAATATTACCGGAAAAAGGGTTCTGGAGGTACTACCGGATATCCGTGAACAGACACCTGAGCTCTTTGATATATATGGCCGCGTGGCATCCACCGGAATACCAGAAACGTTTGAGATCGATTTTAAACCGTTGAAGATATGGCTGAAAATCTCTGTCTTTTGCCCGGAGAAAGAGTATTTCGTTGCGGTATTTGAGGATATCACGGTGCGCAAACAGACTGATGAGAGACTCCACCACCTTGCGGCCATAGTCACTTCATCAGAGAATGCTATTGTCGGAAAGACCCTGGAGGGTATCATCACCTCGTGGAATGCCAGCGCCGAAAAGATCTATGGCTATACGGCCAGCGAAGCCATAGGTAAACCGATCTCAATTTTGGTACCACCGGGAGAACGTGACGAAATCCCCATGATCCTGGCGAGAATCCGGGCCGGGGAGACGATCCGCTATTTTGAAACGAAACGCATGACAAAAGACGGGCGGGTTATCGACGTGTCCCTGATAGTCTCCCCGATAAAGAACGATGAGGGGATCATAACCGGGGCATCGACCATAGTAAGCGACATCACTGAACGCAGGAAGGAAGAGACAGCAATCCGGCAGGCAAACAAGAAGCTCAATATCCTGTCGGGCATCACCCGGCATGACATCAGGAACCAGCTCCTCGCATTAAAAGGATACCTGGAGATCTCAAAAGAATACACCGCTGATGCTGCAAAGATGTCAGAGTTTATCGGCAAGGAAGAGCAGGTTGCAAACACCATTGAACGCCAGATCACCTTTACCAAAGAATACGAGGACCTCGGCGTCCATGCCCCGGTCTGGCATGACTGTCGTACCCTGGTAGACACTGCGGTAACGCAGGTCTCCCTCGGAAAGGTGTTGGCGAAAAATGATATTCCTCCGGGTACTGAAATTTTTGCGGATCCTCTCATCGTCAAGGTCTTTTATAACCTGGTGGAGAATGCGGTGCGGCATGGCGGGAAAATTACGACCCTCCGGTTTTCCCTGCAGAATGCCGGTGATATACCTGTCATTATCTGCGAGGACGATGGTGACGGGGTTGCAGGAAACGAAAAAGAGAAGATCTTCGAACGGGGGTTCGGAAAGAACACGGGACTTGGTCTCTTCCTTACCAGAGAAATTCTTTCGATTACGGGTATAACTATTACTGAGACCGGTCAGCCGGGAAAAGGCGCACGCTTCGAGATAACCCTACCAAAAGATATGTACCGGATTTCCCCTGCCGCAAAGAAGTAACCGGCAGGGCTCATCTGTTGACCGCCAGGACCACATCAGCTTTAACGCCTCGCTCGTTTCATGTGGGTATATGCTTGCAGAGTTCTGCGAAGAAACCAAGTGCGATCAATACGCCCCTTCCACGGGAGGGGCTTTTGCAACGTGCCTGATGATGCAACGAGAATTGTCCCGGGTCTCATACTGCCCTCTCGGAAATGACAAAATGGTTGCACCGGGTGCAAAAAAATAAGGGGATCCCCCTTCGGGTCTTTTCGAAACGGGAAATGATGAGTCCCTGACCGCAGATGCACCGGCACTTACGAACCGACAAGTATCGGGCTCTGTACCTTAGACGCTATTTCCTGCAGGGGATGAAGTACCGCGGGGACGTGATGCGAAGATTCTTTTGGCGGTTCCTGTACGGCATGTCCGGTTAAGATCTGGTTCTGTTGGGTAAGTTCCTCAAGGATATGCTGACTTACTTTGAGATTTTCCCTCATATGTGTAGAGATCTCACCCAGGATCTTTGTCTGTGCGGCGATTAGAGCGGCAATCTCATGCGGGGATTGTGCACCGGCTTCTTTTGGAGGAATGGACAGAGGCCGTTTCTTTGCAAATTCGCTCTTACGTTTCCAGATCTTTGAGATACTATCAAGACCTTTTTTGGTATCAGGGAATACCGTAAGGTAGCGCTCAAAAAATTCACGGCTGTCTTTGCACTGGAGGACAAGGTCGATTTCCGCTTCCTCGACCACCTGGTATTTGCGGACGGGAATTTTCTCCATACTACCGGATCACCCGCTGATGGAGATAAAGGGACGGACTGAGCGGGGTGAAAGTGAAGATACGCTGGTGGATGAAAGTCGCGGTGCAAGGACAATTAAAAACGACAACGAAAAAAATGCTCTTTTTTTCAGGAGATGCTTTCGAGCTTCTGTTCGAGAAGGTCAAGCCCCTTCCTGATGTCGTCAAGGTTCTTGCCACCCGTGAGAATAAGCTTTCCTGACGAGAAGATTAACACAACGACCTTGGGATCTCTGATCCGGTATACAAGGCCGGGGAACTGTTCGGGTTCGTACTCGATATTTTCCACATTGAGGGTGACAACCACCTTGTTGAGGTTGATGTATTTACCGAGGTCATAGGAACAGACCATATTGGTGATCGCAACCCTTGGCTCTTTGAGCGTCTCAATACCTGCCTCGTTTAACGATGTAGTGATGACAGAAAGGCCATCCATAACCGCCTTTATGCTACGACCTCCGGTGAGTACAATCTTTCCCGAAGAAAAGATCAGGGACGCCATCTTAGGATCTGCTATACGATATACTGCGCCGGGAAACCGTTTTTTATTGAGTTCACAGTTCTTGACCTTCTCTGATAACGCAACGAGATCGATAGAATCGGCGATAACACCGGATGCAACGATGTTCTCAATCTTCAATGATTCATATTTTTTATCAGACATCTGGTGATCTATGACTTTCCTCGAAGCATAAGACTAATGGAGAACCTTTATGGTAGGTCTGTGTTATGTGTGTCACATTCATGGATTACGGTCAAAAAAATTGGCGTGATGAGCAGAGTGGAACGATATATTTCCGGATTCCCGAATGTCCACTTACACCACTACAAAATAAATTGATTTAATTTTG
>CAYPEQ010000065.1:0-5054 GCA_964409915.1 uncultured Methanoregula sp.
GGTGGCATTTGTAAAGTATACGTTACATGAGCGTATATTCTTTTCACTATTGCTAATAGCTAGGATTCGTGTAATTCGAAGGAATTTTTTGATTTGAACCATATACCTCGATATTATTGATCTCGTCATTTCGGATGGGGATACTTGAGAAAACAAGGTACTGCCACAATTATTTTCCCTATGCACAGACTTTAAGGAAATATCATGAACAGGAAAATACTGGGGCTTTTTACCGGGGCACTTATTTTGCTGGTTACCCTTTCGGCCGGGTGTATCGCCCCACAACCCGGAATTAATACCACGGAGCCAGTTAATATCACGGAAACCGTTTCCCCGACGATTCTTACCACACCTCTCGTATCCGTTCCCGAAACAACGATTATCACGACGGCAAATCAGACGCCAACAATAACAGTAACACCGACGGCAACCCCGGAACCGGTAGCTACCCTGACGACAAAACCTATCCCGTATCCCTCGATGTCATCAATCTATCTCTATGGTGTCAACGCCTATGTTGCTCCGCTTGCTTTCGATGATAAGGGTACGATCACGAAAGGCAACATCACGATATCAGGACTCATAGACTCCCTTTCCTCGTATCCCCTGCAGGTCGTCATGAGAGGGGAAATAATAAGTGCGCATCCCCCCACCATGCCTCCCCGGGCCACGGCATACCAGACGGTGAATATCACCCCACATGGGGTGGCAGGATTTGTCCTTGAAATGGATGAGTACGTGTTCAACTACCGGCTGGATTATGGCTATGTGCATGAATCCTACAATATTACGGTAATGAACGTCTCCATTGCGCAGTGACAGAAGGGGATGGAATTTTTCCATTCCCTGGTCACGGATACAGGCAAGATTTTCCATTTCGCTCATACCATACCGCATCGGGTACCGGTCATCCAGTTGCCGTAACCGGTCGCAGAGAAACTCCGGACAAGCATAGCAGAACGGCCCAGCACGTTTTTCGCAAGAGGCGCAGCTGGCACTGCACCCGCGGTCTGGACTGATCGGGCGTTATCGTATCACACCCGGGACAAGAATCTTTCCGGCGTAAATGTACCTTGCAGATCCCACAATTCATTCCGCAGGGTGCAATGAGATTACTATTGAATGCTGGTTTTACCCTGTTTTTTCCACCAGAATGCAATTAGCGGGCTCGCAAACATCAGCAGGTAATAGACGTACACATCCAGCTTGTAGTATATCTCCGGCTTCAGTAACAATACGATGAAAACGTAATCGCAGATAATCGCAATCGCGGCCCAGGCAACGGCTAACACCAGATAATACCGGAAATCTGTACTTTTTATCTGTCTGAACAAGACCCAGAACGTGATGATAAGGCCAACCGGAAGGATCGCCCAGCCGATTATGGAAACGGGGAGCACAAAATACAGGATCATGCCCAGCACATAGCCGATAAACCACAGAAGCGTGCCCCAACCAAGGGTATCGATTAATGATTTTTTATCCATACAATTCCCGTATTTCGGATATAATCCTGATAGAGCATAAAACCGGGGCTTAAGGGAACTGATGTATCAGACAGACAGTTCGTAAAATTACGGGAAAAATAGTACGGGATTCCGGATTAATACCCGTGGAGCTCAGCGTCAATTTTATCCAGCTGGGCAATCCGCTTCTCAAGAGGCGGGTGCGTGGAGAAGAGTTCCATGATTTTATTGCCGGAAAGGGCCGGGATGATGTAAAAGGCGTTTGCTCCCTCGACCTTCGCTTTTGCCTGGGGAGGTACCATGTCCATTCTGCCGCTGATCTTGTTCAGTGCTGAAATAAGCGCTTGGGGGTTTCTCGTGATCAGCGCACTGCCCCGGTCTGCCGCAAATTCCCGGTACCGGGAGAGTGCCAGCATGAGGAGGTTTGCAATAACCCAGATGAAAACTGAGGCTATACCGATAAGAATTAAAGCTCCGCCGTTCCGGCGTCCGCCGCCGAGTAACGCAGAGAATAAGAAGCTCTGCATGAGAATCGCCGCAATCATCGCAACGAAACTGGCTAGTGTCATCGTCAGGATATCACGGTTCTTTACATGGGAAAGCTCGTGGCCTAAAACGGCTTCAAGTTCATCCCGGTTCAGCAGTTTCAGGATAGAATCCGTACACGCAACTACGGCATGTTTAGGACTCCGTCCCGTTGCAAATGCGTTTGGCACCGGACTTGGCATAATCGCGATCCGTGGCATGGGAAGATCCGCTTCATTACACAGTTTCCGGACTATCTGGTGGAGATCAGGATATTCATCCTCACTGATGATACGAGCATGTGTACTCCAGAGAACCAGCTTGTCCGAGAAGAAATACTGGACAAATGCCACGACAACCGCAAGAAGCACTATTAACCCGACACCAAAGCCAAGCATCCAGAGAATGCTCATCAATACGAGATAAACGATGAATAAAAGGAACATCGTCAGCCAGACTCTGGCGGTCAGACCCCAATCATGTTTCCATTCCATACCCGATTCCTTCCTGATGTTTCATTTCCTTAGTGATGAATAAACGCTTGATCTAATATTGTTTGGCGTGGTGTCCTGATAAGATTACAGTTGAAGAATTATTTCGATACGTTTTTTATATAATTAAATAAAATTCATGCGATCTATATGAGTTCCTTCCGTATTCTCCTGTTGTGTATGTGCCTTATGGCGGTGATAGTCACCGCCGGCTGTCTGGAAAACCCGAGTGATTCGTCGGTATCCCCAAGCAGCGCATCAGCAACTCCGTCGCCGACAATTCAACCTACTGCTATCCCGGTAGCTTCGGTTACCACAAATCAAAACACCGGAACAAATCCCACACCCACAGTGGGATCCACTTCGGGTTCGTCCGGAACCGGGAGTACCTGTGCCGCGGGGTACACTCTTGGTTCTGACGGAAATTGTTACAATTATGCATCCGATACCAATAACTGTGGCAGCTATGGAACAGTCTGCGCTTCCGGAAAAGTCTGTAGTGCGGGTGCCTGTGTAAGCCAGGGCAGTTCTTCCAGTAAATCCTGTGCAGCAGGCTATACTCTTGGTCCTGACGGAAACTGCTACGATTATGCATCTGATACCAATAACTGTGGTAGCTATGGCACGGTCTGCGCCGCCGGAAACGTCTGCAGTGCTGGTGCCTGTGTAAGTGGGGGCAGTTCAACCAGTAGTACCTGTCCTGCCGGGTATACTCTTGGGCCAGACGAGAACTGCTACAATTATGCCTCGGACGCCAATAACTGTGGCAGCTACGGAACGGTCTGCGCCGCCGGAAACGTCTGCAGTGCTGGCACCTGTGTAAGTGGAGGCAGTTCAACCAGTAAATCCTGCGCTGCTGGCTATACTCTTGGTCCCGACGGGAACTGCTACGATTATGCGTCCGACAACAATAACTGCGGCAGCTATGGCACGGTCTGCCCATCCGGAGACGTTTGCAGCGCCAGTACCTGTGTGAGCGGAGGTACTACAACCACGACAACTACACCGGGCGTTACGATTACCTCTATAATCCATGTCATCATCACACCCCGGCTGTTCCTGCCAACAACAACTACTGCGACGCCAACCCCCACACCGACTCCAACACCTATAAGAACCATAGTGCCAGTCTGTCATGGTTCGACTTGCATGTAGGCCTGGTCAGTCCTGAAACCGGTCAAGAAACGGGGGGAGGGTCCCCCCGCTGAACTACCGGGTCAAAAAAACCGGTAGATGTATGCCCTGCTACTATCTCGCACCCTTATATCACGTACGGAATAAGGGCTTTTACTTCTCTTTTGTACCGGGCATATTCCTCGCCGAACTCATCCTCAAGGAATTTTTCTTCGATCCGGAACTTTATCACGAACAGGACAAAGACAAGGAGGACACAGCAGAAGACCCATAAATACCCGATACCAATAGCAGTCCCAAAGAGCGCAAGGGTGAGCCCCGAGTAGATGGGATGGCGCACAAAACTATACGGCCCTGTTCGGGTAATGGTATGTTCCTCGCGGATAGCAGGCATCCCGCTCCAGTTTTTTCCCAGGTGCACCCGGGCCCATATGGCAAATGCCAGACCGGCTATAGTGATAAGAAGGCCGGCAAGGGTAGCGCCGATACTTGCAGGGATGAGCCGGTCTCCCATGAGATCGGGCACAAACCAGGTTACGAGAAATATCCAGATGACGACCCAGACGATTCCGTAGGATAAAAATGTAAACCGCGATTGTTTCCTTTTTACCGGCGAACGGGTCATCCACGCTGAAACCATCCAGTAAATATAGAACGCGGCCCAGAGAGGAATGAAAAGGAGATCAACGAACTGCATAGTGTCCTCCCGGACCGGGGGTCTGTTCCTTTTGGCAGTCAATAAAAAGAGTCATGGCTGGGTCGCTCTGCAATTATAATGATATATCAGGATGGAACGAAGAAAAAGTATTCCCTGATTTAAAGGATACAAGACTTTGATCCAAGTACGGTTATGGGGAAAGATGAGGTCATAGAAGCCACTATTAATTTTCAGGTTCGAGCCGCAGAAGCACGATGTTACCTTCCTTCCGTGTGGAAACAAGCAGGTTTTCTTTTACCGGGTTGCCATCGTTGTTCCGGATCAGCACAGCTGGACGTCGGGTTATCTCATTTCCCAGCTTGTAGGTCTCGGTTACCGATGACCTGATGACACAATGCGGACAACTGGCAGTCTTGCCGCATCCTTCGGGAAGACATGCATTAATACATTCAAGCACATTGCCGCAGAGTTTTCCCTTCATCAATGCTACCGGTTTTTTGACAGACGCAGTTGCAAGAATGTTTGCGGCAAGGACATTGGCATCGCCGTCCACAAGGAATACGGGCGCGTCAAACAGGTTGAGGAATTTCTTGAGATTAAAGCCATATTCGGAAAAAATCCTTTGGAAACAGGGTTTACAAACACCATGGTTTGCCCCTCCTTCGGAGGAGGGCTCTTCACTGATAACCGCATTGCAGAATGTGCAGATGGTCTTCATGCCCGGTCAGAGAATTAAATATAACTATAATTTGGATTTATATTTTTGGCTTTAAAATTCTC
>CAYPEQ010000066.1:0-4830 GCA_964409915.1 uncultured Methanoregula sp.
CTCATGGCCGGATCTTTATCCTCCTCAGTGGAGCAGGGATCCGGTGCTATGCAGATCGAGATCCGAAAGGGCCTGGCACTCTACCCGGGAACATTTAACGCGGTAATTGCACCCGAGAACGAGATAATCGCCGCTATCAATAGTAACACAGATCTCCAGCGGTTCCTGTTCCTCTACATCAGCGGGAACTACTCCCGGATCTTGTCAGGCATTAACCGGCAGTCTAAGAATTTTGATATCCGCCGGGGATTCACTGCACATCAGCTCCTTACTATACTCCGGGAAGTCGGTCATACCGTCGTTTTCGTCGAGCACGACCCTTCGCTTTTTGATAATGCATTTGAGATGCTTCAACCCATCGCAGACGCACTCAAGGATATTGCCCGGGATGCACTGGTGATCCTGTACACACCATCGATGGACCGCTCTTTCTCAGCGCTTGCACAAAAGGCGGATCACTACATCGAGATAGTCCCCGTGGAAGTGGAACAGTATCCCCTGCGCACATCCCGCCTTATGAGACAGCATGGTCTTCGTCCTTCCGGGCAAACGACCCTGGAGGTGTCGTGATGGTCAGTATTGGTGGCAGCGGTGCTCCCCGATAACCTGATAGAACCCGGTGTGTTAATGAAAAATGGCTAGTTTCAAAAAATGAAACTAGCACCCTGTCTTTAAAACGCAGGGCGGGCAACGGTCGAATGTGATTTTTATCGCAGGAAACGATGAGAAACCAGAAAGGAACGTGCAGGAAAAAAGCACATTGATTTTTGTGGTGTTGTTGATTGCAATTGCATTTTGTACCGGATCATTGAGTGGCATGATAATAACCCCCCGGCCACATGTCTTTGTGTCAGTAACCGGAGAAAACCCGGTGCTCGGCCCTGTCATCAACCAGACCTATGATCTCGGCCCGGATACCCGGTTTACCCCGGAAAATTTTATCGAGGCTACCAACAGCACCGTCGTTCAACGGGACAGGATAGCTGCATGGCAGATCTTTGTCTTTGAAAAATAACTTTTTTGAAATCGGGACTTTTACCCAGGTTTTCGACTCTTTCCGGTAACACTTTTGTTTGGGGGCGTCTTTATCTCCTGAAGAGGCTCAAAATCATTTTCTTCCAGGGATCGCCGGATATCGTCAAACGCTACTGAATCGTTTGAAGCCATGAAGCAATCAATTGAAATTCTGAATCCTTTCTCGCCAAGTCCTCTATGAATTGTCTAAATTTTAGATTTTTTTCAAGATGAGGGATAGATTTCAATTCTTTTGGGTCTTCCGGCAATCCATATTTTTTGGGATCAATGCCATTCTTTCTCGCTCTTATTAGAAGCCATTTCTCTAGGAGAGGGGAAATAATTACCAGACGTTTTTCCGGATCAGCGAAATGGACACAACATTGGAGTGTTTCCTCTTGAATAGCTATTCGATAATTATCCCTTTCTTTTGGCTGTTCACTATCAGGATCATCATCGATAAATGCCAGAACAGGAGAATTCTTTGAGGCTAAACGAAGGACATCTCCCTTCCCTGATTCATGTTTAATTTTCTTTTTTCCAACTCCTAAAATCCGGAGAAGTAATTCATCATTATTACACTCGACAATTATCATCACCCCTCCCCCTTCTGGATAAATGACGAGAGATTAAAAAATGGGTCGGATTCGAGAAGATCGCGAACATTATGTGAATCAAGCTTTGTAACCTTAGTGAGATATTCTTCTGTGGAAACTACAAAGATATTGACTTTAATTTTAGGTGCTTTTTCTATAATCGATCGAAGAAGGTAGGGATTGTGAGTGGCGATAAAATACTGGTTTTCATCGTCAAGTGCAATTTCTTCAGCAAGGTGTTTAGTATAATAAGGAAATGTTTGGGATTCCGGCTCTTCAAGAACAATTGCGGCATTTTTGTTTGAATGAATCGCAAGCATGTAAAAAATGATGCGTTTCAAAGTATCCGACATTACAACATAAGGATAGCCGTATGAGATGTCTTCACTATCCTTAATGATCTCGATCTGTTTATCGTGGGGCTTAACGAGAAGACGATATCCTTCGGTTTTTAAAAGATCTTTGACTTTCTGCTGGAGATTTTTATGTGCCCGAATAAGTGAAACCAGATTCGCACCGAAAGGTGGTGTTAAAGAATCTGTTTTAATATCGGTGTATTCCGGAAGCTCTTTAAAAACATAATATTTTACCGATGAGAGGTTCCCTCTGTTACCGCTACCCCCGCCGGAGCCTTCCCCAGAAAAATTATACGTAAATTGTCCTTTCTCTATCGTTTCTGTTCCCATTTTTATGCGATCATACGATCTATAATTATTGGATTCTGGTGTGATTCTAATTTCTTCAGTAATTACATTTCTTTCATCATTCGGTTGAGCTAATATTACGTTTTCAATAACGACATTTCGAGTGACCTTTAGACTCACATCATGATCTAATAAACCATCAGTAAACAAATTTGAAAGGTCTTTGAATCGGATGTATGATGATAATTTCTCAAAAGATCCCTCCGCAATTTGATCATAGAAGGTAAAAAATGCCAGGGCTTCGAGAATATTTGACTTGCCGGTGTTTGGTTCTCCAATAAAGATATTTATCCTGTTGCATTCTATATCCAATGACTCGATAGATTTGAAATGCTCAATTTGTAAACGAGTAATCATAGGAAATCCTTGTCTGCTTATATGATTGTTATTGCGATCTATTTTTATGCTTTCCGAATACCGGTACTGTAACGTTGTCGGCAGTTCTGAATTTCAACACTCCGAAGAAAAGTGACAACCTGCCGAAGACTTGACAGAACCCCAAAAACAAATCAATTGATTTTGCAGTAGGTCAGACGGATGCCTGGGATGCTTGAGATTACAGGTTTATTCACCCACCGCTGATTGGGGGAAGAACAACAATATCGTCCCCCTCTGCGACAATAGTTTTTTCCGCTTCTGTCATGTCGATTTGCTTGCCGTTTCTCGCCAGAACAACAAAGTCTCTTATGTTCCCTTTAGCATCGAAAATTGCATCAAATCCTTCCTTGTTTTTCCCGGAAACATTCGTGATGAGGTCTGAAAGCACTGAACCTTCCTTGGCATCCATCATTTCTTCATTTCCGAGGAGCTCACCGTTTTCTGAGAAAAACCGAACTTTAATCTTCATCTCTTTCCTCCTGCGATATTGACCGTCAACGCACCAGAACTCTCAACCATCGAGTTAAAAAAGATTAAAGGAGTTTCTTGCCGGCTTCCGGGCCCGGCTGGCAATTGAAGACCTCGGTGATCTTCACGATGATAAGAGAACGTGCGGGCATTGCGGGATTTTTTGCGTTGATCTTCGCTTTCATTGCGTCGAAATCAGTGCCGCTGGTTTTAACGGTCGCGTGACCTTTGATCTGGAAGCAGCCCTTGATCTCCGGGCCCCAGACATAGATGGCAATCTTTGGATTTGCCTTGAGGTTTTCAAGCGATTTATTCATGAAATTGTCCGTGATCCAGATGGTATCGTCGCTGACTAGTTCGACGACCCCGATGGGAACGACGTTTGGTGTGCCGTCTTTTGAGGCGGTCGCAACCGGGAAGATCTTCATTTTGCCAAACGCTTCTTTCATCTCTGCGGTTAGTTTTGCCATGGTAGATTCACCGGTTCGAGGGATTACAGTCCTGCCCGCTCAACGATGACGTCAGCGACAGCCTTTGCGCTCTTGAACGGGAAGTCCGCTGCCTTCAGGAGTTTTCCTGCCTCTCCGGCGGTCATTTTCAGGTCGCCAACCTGGCAGGTTGTGTTTGCACCGTTCGGGAACGCGGCGATGAGGTCTTTTGGTGTCTTGACCGGGAATTTCGCTCCCTTGAGTGCTCCGGTGATCTGTGCATGGATCTGGTCCCGTACAGAAAGGGTCTCATCTTTGACCATTTCTGCAATTTCACCGGCTGCTTTTGCAATCGAGCAGTCGGCGTTATGGGTTCCGCACCCGAAACAGGCGCTCTTGATGGATTTGAGTGATTCTTCAGCCTTTGCCTTTGTTACTTCTTTTCCTGTGTGTTTCCATGTTGGCATTTTTTTTCACCGAATAGTGATGCTTATGTTAGGAATATATACTTGAGCGTTACAAAAATATACAAACGTGTTTTAGTATAGAAAAATGACCCGCACAGTCATAAGGACACAAGGTTCAACAAAAGGACAGGGAAATGGGAGCAGCATCAGGGACAATGACCGAGATCCGCGAACTTAAGACGGAGATTACAGGGCTGCGGACTGATCTGAAGCGGTTCATAGAAAAAGCGAACCAGCAGCATGTGAATGCAGTACTGGCGGATATCAAGAAAGAATATACCGGTGTTATCGCGGATCACCAGGTAGGAACGGCAAAAACCGATCTGTCAGCTCACATGGTAGAGAATTGTGCCATGCGCACGACCTGTTACGGTGTGTTCATGGCATTCCTGGAAGAGTCTGCCCAGCATATCACCGAGGGTAATGTCTCTGATGAGCTGATCCAATCGTACCGGGAAAGGATGAAGACGCTCCGGAAGAAGGGGCCGTACGATAGCTGTGATACCTGTTTTACCGAGGTTGGCCGGCTTTTCGAAAAACAGGTTACTTTGATGCAGACCCTCGGTATCTACCAGAAGAATCCCTCTACTGTTGATATGGAAATACCCGATAAGATAGTGGTAAATGACCTCCTTGAACCGGTGGCAAATATCCAGCGGTTCCAGATCGTTAAGTCGCTTATGACCGGGACCCGGACATTCTCGGAGATCTCACAGTTGACTGGGTTGCGGGGTGGTAACCTCCTCTTCCACATCCGGAAACTGACGGAATCCGG
>CAYPEQ010000067.1:0-4589 GCA_964409915.1 uncultured Methanoregula sp.
AGCTCTGCTTTAGCTGTATCCGGCGCTGCCCGGTCGCAGCTATCCAGATTATTCCTCGTGCCGAAATATTTTCATCAGTTTAGCAGAACGGGAAGACTCCCTCTCGCATCGTTTTCTTAAAACCGGTCGTCCTTCAGATCGGTATTTGTCGAATCATAATTCGACAGTTATAAATATGTTAATTAACATGATTAATAGTGTAAAATTGGAGAGATATATGAACGAAAACTTTGACGTCAAACTGGTTGAGAGTACCGTCCGTTATACGCCCAGTCCGGAATACAGGACGGATTCCTGGCTGGGTGATTACGAGACCGCGTACAAGGCTTTCCTTGCCGATCCTGATGCATTCTGGAACAGGATTGCACGAGAGCTTACCTGGATCCAACTCTGGGATGACGTAAAGGAGTGGAAGTATCCCTATGCGAAATGGTTCGTCAATGCAAAACTGAACATAACAGCGAACTGCCTCGATCGTCATGTGAAAAATCACCGGCGCAATAAGGTTGCACTTCTCTGGCGGGGAGAAGAGGGTGCCGAGAGGATCTACACGTACCAGCGACTTCTTTCAGAAGTGAGCCGCTTTGCAAACGGCCTTAAGAAGATTGGCGTGAAGAAAGGCGACCGGGTCTGTATCTACATGCCAATGGTGCCCGAACAGATCATCGCCATGCTCGCCTGTGCACGGATTGGGGCCATCCATAGCGTTGTCTTCGCCGGTTTTGGCGTAACTGCCCTGAACCTGCGCATCAGGGAGGCAGAGGCAAAAGTCGTCATTACTGCGGATATCTCCATCCGCCGGGGAAAGGCAATCCCGCTTATTACGACCGTCCAGGAGTCCGTCCTCAACGCCCCGAGCGTCGAGCACCTCATCATCTACCGGAGGAGAAAGGAGCCCCCGGTCGAGATAAGGGCTGATTTCGAGATAGATTTCTATGGCCTGATGGAGGGAATGTCGTCGGAATGCACGCCCGAAGTGATGGATGCAGAAGACCCCCTTTTCATGCTGTATACCAGCGGTTCCACCGGGACACCCAAAGGGATCGTGCATACCTGCGCCGGATATATGGTGGGAACCTACTATACCACAAAGTACGTCTTCGATCTCAGGGAGAACGACATCTTCTGGTGTACCGCAGATCCCGGCTGGATAACCGGGCACAGCTATATCGTTTACGGCCCGCTTGCTGTCGGCACCACGGTTTTTGTAACCGAGATGACCCCCGACTACCCGGACCCGGGCATCTGGTGGAAACTGATAGAGGAACAGAAGATCAATGTCTTCTATACTGCCCCAACCGCAATCCGGATGTTCATGAAAATGGGAGAGAAATGGCCGGACAAATACGACCTGAGTTCCCTGCGGGTTATCGGATCTGTCGGTGAACCCCTGAACCCTGAGGCATTCGTCTGGTACCATCATGCCATAGGAAAGGATCGTTGCCCGATCCTTGATACCTGGTGGCAGACTGAGACGGGGATGCACATGATCACCACCATGGTAGGGGAGCCTATGCGTCCCGGGTTTGCCGGAAAGGCTGTACCGGGTGTCATCGCTGATGTGGTAGACAAGGAAGGGAAGTCAGTACCTCCGGGCACTGGTGGCTTCCTTGTGATCAAGGCACCCTGGCCGGCGATGTTCCGGACCGTTTATAAAAACGATGAGCGATACCGGAAATACTGGGAGACCATCGATGGGGTTTACGCGGCGGGAGACCTCGCCGTCAAAGGCGAAGACAGCTCTATTATGGTGCTTGGTCGTTCCGACGATATAATCATCGTAGCCGGCCACAATATCGGCACCGCAGAAGTTGAAAGTGCCCTCGTTTCCCACCAGGCTGTGGCAGAGGCTGCGGTAATCGGCAAACCTGATCCGATGAAAGGGAACTCCATCAAGGCATTCGTTATCCTGAGAGTTGGAAACAAACCCGGTGAAAAGCTCATGCAGGACCTGATCTACCATGTCCGGATGACACTCGGGCCCATCGCAGTACCACAGGAAATCGCGTTCGTCGATAAACTCCCTAAGACCAGAAGCGGCAAGATCATGCGCCGGGTCCTAAAGGCAAAGGAGCTGGGTATGGATCCCGGCGATATCTCAACGCTGGAAGAATAGACTCCCGGAACCGGAGAAATAACGGACAGGGATGTAAAAACACGACTCTGTCAAGTCTTCGGGAGGGGACCTATATTTTTCAACGGAGTATTTGTCATAACTCCCCAGGACCTGACAGAACCTCGGCAAAAGATAGCAAGGTACCGCACAGCTCCGGCGTGAGCATGACCGAGCGTCTCCATATTCCCGATCTACCGTTCTTTCATCACCGTTGCTTTCTCCGGGCAGACAGACACACATAACCCGCAGCCAAGGCAGGCCCCGGCATCGAACTCTATTACATCATCACAAAGTGTTCTTGCCCCAAACAAGCACCGTTCAATGCATCTCCCGCAGCCTGTGCAGCGTTTCTGATCCGTGACCGCGATATAATCAGACCTCGCCACGAGATCCCGACGGTTATAATTCAGGATCAGCTGGAGATCATGACAGCAGCAGGCACAGCAGCTGCAGAGTGCATAGATCTTCCTGCCTGGCATGTACAGCGTCATGTGGACGAGACCATGCTCATCGGCATTTTTTAATACTTCTGCCGCTTCGCCAAGAGTAATGCGTCGGGCCTTATTATGTCCTGCTACCTTGTCGCTCAGTTCATCAATGAGAAAACAGACATCCCTCGGTTTGTTGCACCGGGCATAATGTGTCCTGCAGATACAATCAGCCAGCGCAAACGACCGGGCGTTTTTGAGAATTTCGAGTACCTGTTCACCGGGAAGAACCCACTGCTGGGCAACGAGCGACTCCTTTACAGGGATAACTTTTGAAGAGAACTCGAAGCCTCCCTCCTCGCGCCATTTGTCGTATTTATCTGAAAAGGATTTCAGGAATTTGTCCATTGCTAACACTTCTGTTTTTTCATGTTCCTATAAAGGAATACCGGATAGGATCCATATCCTGCTACGGGAGGTTCCTTCCCCAGAGTACCTGACCTTTCCCGCCAAGAGCGGTAATTTTCCCGGCGAGCCTTGCGGGCTTCGCCCCTCGAACGGGACATACTCTGAGATGTTTGGACGGGGCCAGCAAGGCCTTTTCGGAGATTATCTTTTTGTCTTTCCGGAACCGGTCAGTTCGGCAAACCCGATGAGCCAGAGGCGTTTTGCTTCCGACGGCTCCATGCACTCTGTAACGTTATGGACGATACCGTTTGCCAGAGCCAGGCAAAGAATGGCGACGTCATGAGGCATGATATCCGTACGGATCTTTCCCCGGCGGTCTTCGGGTCCGTAATCCGGGCTTTCCTGTCGTAGATCGTCCGGTTTTCGTCGTCTTTGCCCACAGGATAGACACTTTCAATGTTTCCGACATCCGTCCTGTCGCTGTTGATAGCGTCGCAGTAGTGAGCGGCTGGAATCGTGGAACCGTCTTTGGAAACGGTGTCTACACCTTTCGGACAATACTGGATCGGCATTCCCGTAAACGAGGCGGCGAAATGCTCCGCTTTATCGTAGGGAATACCCCAACCGTTTTTATTGATCTTGTTCGCGGTGAAAAGAGGGCATTCAGCGAGGAGTGCACCATCGGCAGCGGCGGCTACTTTGTAAGGCTGAAGCGAACCGAGCAGGGGTATCTCCGGCATCTGGAGACGAGATTTTTATTCAATAATACACTGTTGACTGTGAAAAATGATAAAAATAATTCAATCATCAAAATCCCATTTTTTAACCATTTTTTCGATGTTTTCTAAGCGTTTATCTATATTCGAATTTACATCGGGTAATTTTTTTTCTTGACGGAGAAGAATGACTACCGTGATAATTGCAATAATAAAAGAGAATGCGTATATTACCATATATATCCACGAATCTTTAAAATCAAACACAATATCCCTGAAAAGTGAATAATACAATGCGGCAAGAGCTAATGCAATTACAAATGATGTGATGCCATCCATTTTCGTCTGCTTGTCAGATTCTGCCATAATTTTTCCTTGCGTTACATTGTGATATTAATACTCTCATATGAACGGACTCCCCCGCAACAAAGAACTGCCTGCCTGTGGCGGTAGTTCGACTTGTGGGGGTTGGGGGGGGCGAATTATCCATTCTTGGTGAGATTTGTCAAGAGAAAGGCACTAAAGGCTTCTGGCGGGGTGTCTGGCTTGGGGATCCCCGCCCGCCCCGCGCTTGCGCGGGTGCGGGTCTAATCCTTGTAAGAGAGAAAAAATGTCTGAAGGACATAAGGTATAGTGAAAATTTAAATATCAAATGTATTAAATTCGATACAAATGGATTCTTTCTTGATTTCCTGCTTTCTATAGGTGTTTTTTGTGGAGTGTGTCCATCCCTATGTTGGCGTGTTGTTACCCCTGCATGGCTGCTGGGGTCGAGTGTAGCGAGGGGTATATTCTTTTCCTGTAGAGTGCTATTTTTTCCTTTTTTCTCTCAAAACTTTCTTCTTTAAATTTATACTCCTTTGGCTTCCGACCTTATTTCTCACCACGGAATAATCATTTTCGATACTTTATTTGTATCTT
>CAYPEQ010000068.1:0-4540 GCA_964409915.1 uncultured Methanoregula sp.
GATCTCCTCACCCAGTTCCGGAAGATCCGGGATGGCATGGGGCTGTCAAGCGACGAGTACCTCGAACTCATGGCGACGTATATCCAGTCCCTGCCCTACCAGGACAGGCCCGGGGAAGTCGCGAAGTTCCCGGTCGAGACAGTTGTTGACGGAAAAGGTAACTGTGCTGACAAGAGCCTCCTTCTCGCCGGCCTTCTTTCCCGGGAAGGGTACAAGGTCGCGATCTTCACGTTTACCCCGGAAAATCATATGGCACTTGGCGTCGGTTCCCCGGATTCATTATACAAAGACACCGGATATGCCTACCTTGAGACAACCAACCTGTCCTACGTGGGCGTTCCGCCAGCTGAACTTGAAGGAGGTATTGTCCTCACCTCAGAACCGCTGGTCATCGCTGTGGGGAATGGCACAACAGAATACACCAGCGGTGCGGAAACAGCATACATAAACAACGTGGCCACGCTTGCAAACCAGAAAGCGCTCAGCATGGAAACACAGGATGACTCACTTGCGGCAGATCTCAATGCAAAAGAGGGACAGATCTCATCCATCGAATCCCAGATGAATTCAATGCGCAGCAGAGGAAATATCCCCGGCTACAATGCTCAGGTCTCGTCCCAAAACGCAATGGTCGCGGCCTATAATGCCGAACTGGCCAATTACAATCAACAGGTATCACTCGATAAAACCTACGCAAATGTCTATAATTACATCATCTCGCATGTCTACGACCGCAAAGGCACGTATGCATGGGTGAAAGCGAACATGCCGACATAGGGCACCCTCTTTTGGTATTTTCCCCGATCAAACGCATTATAAACACCTCCTGCTATAGTTTCGATCATGGAACATGCGATAACGTACTTTGAAACCCTCGATCCGGAGAACACGGATGTCACGTTTCGGTTAGCACGCGAACGTGCCCATAAACTCGAAATCAGGAAGATAGTGATCGCGTCTACGAGCGGAGCTACGGCAAAGAAAGCGATGGAATATTTCAAAAACGACGGCATACAGCTGATTGTTGTTCCTCATCAATGGGACTTTCACCGCGAGATCAATGCGTTTCCCCAGGATCTGGCAAAGACATTGAGAGACGCAGGACACGTCGTTCATTTTGGCACAATGCTTTTTCACACCAACGACCTCTATGAATCGACAACACCGGCAGTGATGGCAAACCTTTTGCGCTGCTTCTGCCAGGGGGTCAAGGTCTGTTTTGAAATTGTGCTCATGGCCACTGACGGTGGTCATGTAAAGAGCGGTGAGAAGATCATCGCTATCGCCGGTACAGGAAGAGGATCAGATACAGCGCTGGTCATGCAGGCTGCATCCTCGCAGCACCTGAAAAATCTCCGCGTCCATGAGATCCTCTGTAAACCGCTCAACCCGCTGAACCTTGAAGAAGTCCATGCAAAAATGAAAAAGGAGTTGTCCCGGTAATCTCAAGAGCAGCCATTCAAAACGATTCTGGCGCATCTTCGAGACTTTTTGAAATCGGGGGGGGTGTTAATCTCGATGGATTCATTATTTTAACTAATACAATGTTAATTTTGATAAATTCAAAAAAGGGGTTTCATCCCTCATTTCTTGAGATTTTTTATTAAGTTTTATCGATACCCAAAATAGGCATTCTCTCTTTATTCATGTACTCTTACGACGTGCACGCGTCAATTTACATCAATGTCTTTAAATTGAATGATATTGCGATACCACCCTATAGTTGGAATTCTCAAACCAATTAATGTCATATTATACGTATGACCAACTTCCAATTTATCATAAATATCGCCATTGTATAGTTTTCCGACGAAAGGATTTGAAGAATCTTGAAGCGTTTCCTGATCGGTGAAAATCAAATAATTTTCATAGCAAAACTTTCCGCATGAGGATGTAGTCTCTTTATTCAATACGGTCTGTGTCACAAATGAAGTTGATAGTAGGTCCTGCCCATGGCATACGAAGACCACCATACTAATTATTATTGCACAAAAAATTATCTTATCTGAAAATCCCATTTATGTCCCTTGAATGAGCGATAAAACTTTGATGACTATCTTAACGATTGTCAATTATTTAAATCTTGGTATATTATAGTTCATCTATTAAGGTTTCCAAGGTCCTTATCGGGAGAAAAAATGTCCCGGCAATCTTTTTTTCAAAAAAAAGAATAGAGGTAATCCTCACATTTCCGGCATTTCGCCTGCTGAAGGAGACTGCGTGATCATCATGTCATCGATACGGATGAGCATGATGGCGGTCTCGGATGCACTCTGGATGGACTGGCGCTTGGATCGGAGCGGCTCAAATACACCTTCCTTGAGCATATCGATTACTTCTCCCGTGAAGACGTTGAGGCCGGCTGTCTTCTGCCCCTTCGCGTGGGCATTCTTGAGGGCAACCAGCTTGTCGATCGGGCTGTATCCCGAGTTTTCCGCTAAGGTTCGCGGGATAATCTCAAAGGCCGTCGCGTATCCCTCGATTGCCATTTGTATCCTTCCTCCGATTGTCTCAGCATAATTACGGATCTTCATTAGGAGCTCGACCTCAACGGCACCGCCACCGACAACATACGTGCCGTCTTCGATTGCGTCCATAACCACGCGGGTGCCATCAACAACCGCACGTTCCAGCTCGTCAAGAAGATAATCGCTTGTGCCCCTGAGCAGGATACTGACGGTTTTGGGGTTCTTGCACCCGGAGATCCGGGTAATGTCGATATTGTTATCCTCTTCGACAGATTCGGCATGCCCGAGATCCTTTGCCGTCAGGTCTTCTGGCTTGTTGACAATATTTGCATGCAGTGCACGCGCTGCATACTTGAGATCCTTTTCAGGAACATCTTCAATTGCAAATACGCCGTGCTTTGCGAGGAAGAACTGGACCGGGTCTGCAATACCCTTCTGGCAGAGTAAGACATTTGCTCCCGATGCAATCACGGAATCGGCCAGTTTTTTCAAGGAATCCTGTTCCTGTTGGGAGAATGCGGATACCTGATCAGCGGTTGTAATCTTGATCTTCGCCTTTACCTGGGTCTTTGTGATCTCCAGCGGCATTGCAATGAGTGCAATTTTTGCCCCGGTGACCTTCTTTGGCATGCCTTCGGATACCCGCTTCTTATCGAGGATAATGCCGCGGACAAGTTCGGAATCATCGATTGACTTGCCCTTCTGCTTTTTGATCAGCACGTCGTCTTCATCAGCGGTGTATTTCCCATCGGTTTTTTCTGTGATGGCCATGACTGCATCCACGATGATGCCGTCCAGTTTCTCTTTGGCGGATTCGACTGATTTACCCGTGATTGCAGTATCGGCGATCCGGATTAACGTCTTTCTGTCCTTCGGGTCGACCTTGAACGAAAGGGTGTCTGCGATCTCAAGGGCTTTTTCCATGCCCTTGCGGTATCCCTCAGAGATAACGGTCGGGTGGATGCCCATTTCGAGCAGTTTTTCTGCCTGCTCCATTAAGGACCCGGCAATGACCACCGCGGTTGTGGTTCCGTCGCCGACCTGATCATCCTGGGTCATGGCGACTTCGACCATCATCTTTCCGCCGGGATGTTTGACCGATATCTCACTTAAAATGGTTGCGCCATCGTTTGTTATGACGATATCTCCGGTTGATCCGACGAGCATTTTGTCCATGCCCCGGGGGCCAAGGGTGGTCCGGACTGCGCCGGCGATTGCCTTTGCAGCCATAATATTCGAATGCTGGGCTTCCTCCCCGCGACTTCGTTTCGTCCCCTGGTTGATAATAATAATTGGCTGTCCGCCAAGCTGTTGTGACATTGTTAACCTCACTGTTATTATTTTTGATATTCCGGCAAAAGCCGTTCGTTCTCCCGGTCGTCCGCACCGGCTGCTGAGCACTCATGAACAGGAATGACAATCGCTTCCCTTACGAGGAAGGTTATCTCTCCCTGAACCGGTAAACCCGGTTCTCTTGTGACGGGCAAGAGTTGTTTCGTGGCCTCATATGTCTATCTGTAGTTCCAAAGAACGGGTGAACCCGGACAATTGTTGTCCGTTCACAAAGACACAAGGGGCTTATCTGGCAAAATCGGTCAGTTTTGACTTAACCGACGTTTTTTGCTTATTTCCACCTTGGCTCGCCAAGGGGAAAGAGCAGTTGGTGTTCCCGCGCCGGGGCTCAAGTTTTCTGGTCCCATCGTTCTGCATGATCATGACCATTTCCGGTTCAGCCTTTGGCTCCTCTGCACGGGGACTACTTACCAGGACCGTGCTCGTATCCTGCTGCTGTGGTGTTGGCTCGTCAGCAATCACAGCGCTGTCCACTGGGGAATTCTGGACTATGACATGCGTATTTTTGAGTCCATGATCCTGGATTTGCTTGGACATCTCCCGGTTAATGGCTTTAAGATCCAGAAGGTCCGCTGTAAGTCCCTCAACAAGAGTGTTCATCTTATTAACTTTCATTTCAAGTGCTGCAACACGTTCCTCGCTTATTTCATTACCAGAGTTTTCCATAACTGCGTTTATCTTCTCCTCTTCATCAGGTTCAAATGCGGGATACCTGATTT
>CAYPEQ010000069.1:0-4501 GCA_964409915.1 uncultured Methanoregula sp.
CTCTGTTCCTTTGTTCATAAGCGTCGGCTATCATTTCATGAACAGGATGAAATCATTTAATTATATTCTAACCGAGTAATTTTATGAAGATTGGAAAGGAAGACTTCGAAGCGTTGATCAAGGGAGAAAAAGACATATCCTCCTATATTGAGCTTGATACTGTTGCAGGAACGTATTCGGTTTTTGGTGTGAGGACTGCAAGTAATCCCAATTATCTTATTAAAGCAATCTACGAGATGAATGAGGCCCATTTAAACAAGAAATTGGCTGTAAAGGCTGTCCGTAAATTATTTCGATCAGTTGGTCTCGGTTCTCTTGGCCTTTTTAATCTGTTAAAAAAATCCGGTATGGATCTACCTCCTGCAGAATTCCTTTTACTAGTCTTCAAACTCCAGCATCAGCAGGGTTGGGGAGCACCGTTCGAACTCGTCGAACAAAGTGACAAGAGAATTGTGTTACGCACAAAACATACCTTCGAATCGGAGATCCTTAAAGATTGGAAGATGCCTGTCTGCGGTGTCCACATGGGATGGATTGAGGGCGTACTGATGGCTGTGACCGGCAAGACCTGGTACTGCCTCGAACGCAAGTGTGTGGCAAACGGCGACGATTGTTGTGAATTTGTCGCTGATCAGGTTGAACCCAGTTGGAAATTCAAAGCTCAGGCCGTAGTAAAAGGCGATTCTGCAATTACTGAATTCATTGAACACAAACCCGTGAAAGGTACGATCAAGTTAATCGATGATCCGGTAGTTATAATGCCAAGATTCGTCTTTTCGTCCATGATGAACTCACTAAAAAAGACTATGGGGGAGCTTCCGGCTGGAGGCGTGAACTACAGGGCATATATGGATATGGGTAAGGAAAATATCGAACATTACAAAAAAATGGGTATAACTGAGCCTAAAACGCTCTCTGATATGGCGTTCACCTTTTATTCGCAGATGGGCTGGTTCCGTCTGGTTAAGGATGAATGGAACGAGGAAAAGAAGGAAAAGACAATTACCCTCGATAATACAGTCGAATCCGAAGCATTTGGGAGTACTGGAAAGAATGTCTGCTACTGTACTGCTGGTCTTCTCGCCGGGATAATAGAAGGGTCTTTTGGCATCAAGGTTCAGGCCCGCGAAATTAAATGCCATTCAAAAGGAGACGAGTTTTGCGTCTTTACAATAAGTAATAAAGCTGAATAAATTTCGGGTTTCTTCCCCCCTCCTCCTCTCTTATATTATTGAAACTCATTGCAGTTTCCTTGAGCATGTTCCCCTCCAGGGAGAATTAGATTTTCAGAATTTTTATAAAATGGGGAAATCTATATTTAAATACTCTTGTCTCGTAATGTTAACCGGAAACGCTCCCTGTGAACGCTATGGCCTCGCCCATCCAGATTCTGATTGTGGAAGATGACGAGATAATCTCCAACCTTATTGGCGTTATTCTTGAGAAAAAAGGATATGCTGTTGCCGGCAAGGTTGTTACCGGTGAAGAGGGAATTATGAAGGCTGCAGAGTATCTGCCGGATCTTGTTCTAATGGATATAAATCTCGCCGGCACATTAGATGGCATTACTGCAGCACAGTATATTTATTCTATTTTCCGCATCCCGGTGATTTTTCTGACCGGTCAGTGCGATGACGCTACGCTTAACCGGGCAAAGGCCTCAGAACCCTATGGGTTCCTTCTCAAACCGTTCACGTCGAACGAAATTGTCTCGAATATTGAAATTGCCCTGTATAATCACAACATGAGAAGAAGATATTTTGATAAAGCCTCGCTTTGGGATATAAAAAAGATCATGGCCGCACTTGAGTCCGTGATCATAACTGATACTAAAGGTCGCATCATTTTTCTCAATCCCTATTCATGCAGGCTTTTGGATGTCCTGGAAAAGGATGCGCTTGCAAAACCTCTGAAGAAGGTTCTTATTCTTGTAAACAAGCAGACCGGAGAACGGATAAACGATCCAGCGCTTGACGTACTGAGAGATAAAATTGTCGTAAGTCATGATCTTAACACGGTTCTTGTATCTCTTGCAAACAAGAAACGTCTGGTGGCGCTCACGGCACGCCCGGTAAAAGATGACAAAAACGAAATGATAGGTGTATCAATCCAGATTCGTGAAAAGACCCTCACTGAGATTAAAATGGCTGAAAAGATCTGATACCATCACAGATATGAAAGAAATAATAAAAATAATGGATTACTTTATATCTGACTTCTTTTTGAAAAGCGCCTTAGAGAACCGTTCAATAAATCCGTCCCTTTGTTCTTTGGCGGGGGCTTCTTCCTTATAAGCGACGCCGATGAGTTGTGATGCAATCCGTTGAATGGCTTTTGACGCAGGCGAATCCGGATAGGAAACAACAATCGGTGAGCGCGCTGCTGCTGCCCTCCTTACATTGGAATCTTCTGGAATAATTCCCAGAACTTTTACTCCGAGCACTTTCTCCATTTTCCTTGAAATAACATCACTTTTATCTTGGTCGACACGGTTGATAATTGAACCAAGGACGTGTCCTCCGACAACTTCTGTAAGGATTTTTGTCTTGAGCGCATCGACAATAGAAGATAATTCGGGGTTCACTACAAGGATAACCTCATCGGCTACAGCTAGAGGAACGACACCATCCTTGCTTATACCTGCAGGTGCATCAATCAACAGAAACTCGCATCTTTTTACAATCTCAGAAAGGACGTCCCGGATCTTGTCTGGATCAGCCTGCTGGAAACCTTGGAGCGAAATGCCGCTTGGTATTACTTTAAGGCCTGCCGGACCCGGGTAGATTCCTTCATCGATATTATTCTTCCCTGCAAGAATTTCATGAAGAGTGACCGGAGCATCCTGAAGACCCAAAATCAGTCCGACATTTGCCATGCCGATATCGGCATCCATGAGATAGGTTTCTTTCCCCAATTTCGCAAGCATCGTTCCCAGATTAACCGAAACGGTTGTTTTACCAGTGCCCCCCTTCCCGGATGCAATCGTATATACTTTTACCATTAAGCACCTGTTGTTATCCTGACAATTATCCTTGCGCAAATATTTGTAAGATGGAATATTTTATTTAGTGTGTTTCATATCGTTTTATATCCACCAGTTTAAAATATCTTTTGTCTCGCATACCAAATCCCGATCTGGCTCCTGAGCAAGCATATCTCTCGTTTTGGCAATTCCCACCAATAAGGATCCCTTATGCTCTAAACCAAACAATATAATTCCCGGCGGCCAGGGCCGCATATTCTCTGCGTACATTTCTGAATATCTGGCAACTGCATCGGCAGAATGCGTTTTTTTGGATGAAGCCAGTAACAAGCCGTCAGATGTGGCAAGAGTAATCTCATCGAGCGCGTATTTTTCCGCAAGAGCTTCAAGACTCCCTGAGAGATCTGCCTTTCCTTCAATGCAGTCCCCCTCTTTATTTCGGGCTAGATTGGGAAAATCTGCATTCTCTGTGGGCGAATTGTCAGTAGTATACGCCGGAATCTTTTGTACGCGAAGGGGGGTTCTTGACGGATCCAAATTTATATTGTCAGGGTATTCCTTCGCTCGCCTATGATTTTTTAATAGTATAATCAATATTACAATGCAGATGAGGACTGCGATGACTATACCAATGAATAAAATACCGTTATCAATACCAAACATTACTGGCATACCCGATCACCACTTGATCAATCTTTATCCATCAGATGATCCAGATGGAGATGTTTGACCATTGTTTTGCAATCGTCCCTGATTTTATCTTTTACTTGATCCAGATTCATTGAGTCCAGTATGTCAAGATCATTGTCGAAATCGGATTGTTCGATATTTTTTTCAGGTTTTTCTGGCTCTTGAGGAACCGGATGTTTTTCTGAGCGTATCGCCGGAGGAGGTCCGGTAACCGGATTTTGCGGGCCTGCAAGGCGCCGGGGAATCTTTTCCGCTGAATGCGCAACTAATGTCGCAATTTCTTCCCGTGGTGGAGAGGGGTTTTCTTCAGGTTTGGGTCCGGTTTTTTTTACCAGTACTCGTTGAGCCGGAACGATAGTGTGAGGAGTTTGTTTTCGGGAGGTCGGACGGTTATGTGTGGCTTTTACAATCCGTTCGGCTTTATTGAATTCCAAAGATAACTGGATCTGTTGTTCATCCAGTGTTGAAAGTGCCGCGTCGATATTCTCTCCCTCGAGGGAATTGAGGAGATCCTCGAGTGCAGCATCCCCTTTGAATGTCTTGTACTCTGCGAGGATACATTTCCCTGATTTCATTACGAGAGTGCAGATACTATCCCGGTTTGAAATGCTGCAGATCCCGGAAAATCTCCCTCGTTCAAGCTCAGCGAGAAGGTCGTGAGTTTCCTTGTTCTTTTGGATCTCGCGGAATGTCCCCCGGGGAAGTTGCATGATCTCTCTAATGATCGCATTCAAGTATATAGTTTCTTTTTCCTGTTCACGCAATTTCTTCTTCGCCCAAGGCAGGAACAACGGATTTTGTTTATTACATAAAATATATAAAATTACT
>CAYPEQ010000070.1:0-4418 GCA_964409915.1 uncultured Methanoregula sp.
TTGGAGATGGGCAATACACCCTGCCAGACATCGTTATAGATGTTGCCGATATCTGAGCCTCCCATTAAGACGATATTTTTATCCGGCATTACAACACTTGCCTGACCGTAACGGGCCGACCATGCTGCATTTGCAGATAGTTCCGTCCACGTTGTGCCGTCGTCCGTCGAACGCCACACGTCATTGAACAGGTTGCCGTTCAACCCGCCCATTATAACGATGCTGCCATCGGGCATGACCACACTGCTCTCGCCGTATCGTGCCGGCCACCCGGCATCAGGGGTTACTAACTTCCATGTTGCCCCCTCATCCGTTGACCGCCAGACATCATTCATAGGGTTGCCACTGTTGCCCAGACCCCCCATAAGTACGATACTGCCGTCCGGCATTACACCGGCGCTAAAGTGCGATCGAGGCGGCCATTCTGCATTTGAGGTAACCAGGGTCCATCGTATGCCATTATCTACCGAACGCCACACGTCGTTATAATTGGTATCCGGGTTACTGCTGAGGGGGTTGATATTGTCGCCTCCCATGAGCAAAATACTGCCATCAGGCATGAGCAGGCTGCAGAAATCGCCTCGTGGTGACCAGTCTGCGTTTGCGGTCATTTGTGTCCATGAAGCCCCGTTATCCGGCGACCACCACACATCATTGAGAAAGGTGCTTCCTGTCCACCCTCCCATAAGGACAATACTGCCATCCGGCTGTGCCACACTGCTGAACCGGTTTCTCGATGCCCAAGGAGCACTCTCGGTCACTTCCGACCATGTTGTGCCGCTATCCTTCGAACGCCATACATCGTTATGGCCGCCGCCCATTAGGATAATGCTGCCATCGGGCACGACCACACTGCTGAAAAAAGCCCGTGGCGACCATGGGGCATTGGCGTTTATCTCCGTCCAGGGACCAGAGGGTGTTACGACGGGATTGGGGTAAACGAAGGATACGTTGGACACCTTATACACTATTGGCACCGTGGTCGTTGTTACGACAGGAACGGAGTTAACGACGCTGATAGGATTGTACTGGTAATCTATTGCCGCGACAGGTACCATGAGGATAAGACACGCGAGAAGAAGCAGGCATTTCTCTCTCATATGCCCCAATTACCCTTTCTCATCTTAATTTTATTGATCGTACCTATATTTTGGGTTCTGTCAGGTCTGCGGGAGGTAAGGGGGTATCCCCAAAGTAGTCTTTATTAAAAATTCTCAAGACTTGACAGAATCTCCGTTTCCAAATCCCTCTATTCGCCTCCCGATTCTGCCGAATTTATACTCAGATATAACCTCCTAAAACACCAATATATTCAATGCCTGATGGGCCGGTTTTTCCAAAATACCATCAATGCCGGGATCCTCTCGGTAATCCAGCGTATCCACGACAAGGAAATCCCCCGGTACGACCGGCGGTATACGCATACGACAACAAGGTTATCAAGAATACGCTCGTCCTCGCTGATGGAAGCATGGTTAAATCCCACGCTATTTTTGAGGCAGAGGAGCCTTTCGCTAGTGAGTACATTAAGGGAAGGATGGCGGTTTCGTGTGCGGAGAGTCTGTTACCGGAAGAAGAAAGGGTATGCCGGCCAGGCCCCAGAACGCACACATGACACTTCGGGGAACGCAAAACCCGGTGTCCAGGTCTGGGTACAGGGAGCGGCTGACGGTGATTACGAGGCCGACGATACAGCATGATGATCGAGGGGTGAAACCCACGCGATCATACATCGGAGACAATAGGATTTCTACCAAGCCGGTATAAACTATATTTTAAATTGTAATAATTTTGGAAAATCAAACTAAGTGAGGGGAGTAACTGAAGTGGATCTTGCATCATTTTTCCAGGAGCAGGGTGTAGATGTTTTCTCGGAGGTTAGTATCGATACCCTCTCAGATAAAGACAGGTCATTCGTGATGCAATTTTTTCCGGGTGCCCGTTTCGTAATAGTTTTCGGGAAGGAAGTTCCGGCGACGGTATACCTTATGCTGCAAAAGGAGAAAACACGGGGGATGCTCCGGATTGCTGAGACTCTTAATAAAACTGCTGTCAGACTTGCCGCCTGCATGGAAGCTGAACATATTCCGGCCCTGCCGGTACCGTTGTACATCCCTATCAGAATAACTGATGGGAGCGTGCAAGGAGTTGTGCGGTTAAAACAGGTTGCAGCAGCCGGCGGTCTCGGATCCCTTGGCAGGAGTACCGTCCTCCTCTCGCCGAAGTTCGGCCCGCGGCTGATGTTGAGTGGTGTTGTAACCGGGCAACCTGCCTGCAAATCCGGTAAAGCCCAAACGAATGTCCAGAGTGCAGATGGCCCAGTCTGCATAGAATGCGGACAGTGTATCAGCATGTGCCCGGAGAAAGCATTGGGGCCGGCAGGTTGCGACGCGTTCAGGTGCCGGATCGTGCATGCCTGGGTTCCATCCCTTTTAGTTCCGGCCGTAAAATGGATGTTGGGACGGAGGATGTTTTTGAAATGCATGGCCCCTCTTGCGCCTTGGATCGCCCGGATAGCCACAATCCGGTGTAGTCTCTGTGTCACAAAATGCCCCCTTTTTTCGGGACAACTGGTTAGGAGATAAGAAATCCCTTCTGCGGTATGTCCAAAGAATTGAGCGTTTCCTAAAAACGTGAGCAATGGTTATTCGTATGTCCACAAAAAGCCCGAGGAGGTTGTGGCTAATGTCAACCGCGCCATGCAGGAAGTCCCGGAACTGGTGATCGGGGAACTTGTCGGGTATGCCGACCTGATCCTTCAGGCCTCGGAACCGCAGGTGCCGTGGAAGACCATGCATCTTAAGGAAACGGGAACGGTTGAGCCGGTGGATGATGATCCCACCGCTATCCAGATCGTGTATGACACCCCTTACGCTGCCAAGCAGCATGAGGATGTGACCCTGCACCATCCCAAGCCCGGTACCAAAGCGAAATATCTGTAGGATCCTGAGATGGCGATTGTCCCTGAGATTGTTCCGGTGATAATTGACAAACGCCAAAGCTTTTTTTAGTTAATTAAAATAGCATTATACAAAATTATAATATATATAAGATTAAATGGACTTAGTATCCAAAAGCGGCCATTATAGCCAATCAGATGTCGTGTGGTCAAGTCTTTTGGATATGTGGAGGAGTTATGACGCAGTTCAGATTTGGAAAGCATCCGCCGAAAAATGACTTTCGTACGTTACGCTTTAAAAAATACCTGAAGTCAAATATCGCCGCACCACCGAAGGCGGAAAATAAGTTGAACCAGGTATACAAAAAACTAAACATAAATGATCCCACTACGCTGTTCCCGATGGATGGGAACGACACCTACGGGGATTGTACCATTGCCGCTCTAGCTCACGCTGAGACCGTTTTCCGTGGGCTCGTCGGGAATGAGTTGATCATGCCTTCGCCGGCAGTAGTCAAGTTATATTTACAGCTCACCGGTGGTGTGGACAGTGGCATGAACGAACTCGATGTCCTGAATTATTGGCAGAGCAACCGGGTTTCCGGAGACGAACTCATCGCCTTTGCAAAAATTGATCCAAAGAATCACACGGAAGTGCAGCAGGCCCTTCATCTCTTTGGCGGTGTTTATCTTGGTTTCCAGGTCCAGAAAAACTGCCAACAAGAGTTCCAATCGCATAAACCCTGGACTCCGGGTCCACTGACCAATGACGGGCATGCTGTATTTGCCGTTGCATACGATCAGAATGGCGTTACCGTTCTGACCTGGGGAAATACGCAAAATGGTACCTGGGGTTGGTGGGACGAGTGTGTCGATGAAGCGTACGCCCTTCTGCCGCCTGAAACGCAGAAACCTGGTTTTGCACCCGGTTTTGACTTTGCACAGTTGAAAGCGGATTTAGCCGCGGTAGCGCAACCTTCAACAAAACCTCTGGAGACCTGGAAAATAAAATAAAATCATTATTCAAACTTCTTTTACCAACAGAGAGATCCCGCGATGGCGATTGCACCGGAGATTGTACCGGGGATTGTTGAGAAATTGCAGGAGTATTTCGATACCGGGATCCCGGATATGATGGCTTTATCTGCACGATCAAGCCTGAGTAACTCATTCCATGATGTTTTTAATGCGATTTAGAGCGCTGTTGACGTCTTGAGGGATCGTATTTTTTAGGAGAGGGGATGTTGATGATCCCATAGTTAACAGACCTTTTTGCATGCATCGGCGCCATATTTCCAAATATATAATAATCTCAACCGATGATTATTACATTCGTATATATCAGGGATTGAAAAAGCATGGGTAAACCAACCGGACTATTCTCAAACAGGACCCTCTTTCTCCTGTGTACCGTCGTTATCGTGGTTTTCGCAGCCGGTATCGGGGTGCCGGCCAGTGCAGTGCCACCACCACCAACAGTCACCGGCCTCGCACCGAGCCAGGGGCCGGTATCCGGCGG
>CAYPEQ010000071.1:0-4328 GCA_964409915.1 uncultured Methanoregula sp.
ATCTCTTCGTAAGGTAGTATAGGATCGAAGTGCTCCTGGTACAGGTCATGGAACCTGACCGTATGACCACATGCCGTGAGAGTAGTAACAACCGTTTCGGCAATCCCGTGGTTGAAACTGCCGGGTCGGGGATGGGCAAGAATGACCGAAACGATCAAAATCTCACTTCCTCATGCCGACAGCTTTGAAAAACGTATAACAGAACACCCCGTCCGGTTCACAGGTCCGGTACAGGTCAGCAATCCCCCGGTCCCAATCCGGGCCTGTCATCATCCCTTTGGACAATGCTGCTTCCCGCACTCCTTCGACCATTGCGGTAAAGGTCAGTCTGGTAAATCCTTCAACAAGTGAGGGGCGGGACGCATCGACGTAGACCATGCGGGGCGAGACACAGACATGAGAAAAACCGGACCCATTAAGAAGGGGGTATAGTTCTCGGCCGACAAGGGCGTTTCCTCCAGCTTCTTTTTGCAACGTAACAAGACAGTCGATAGCCGTTCTGGCATACATGCTGTCGGGATGGAAATATGCGGAACCGTGGTCTCCTTCAATAACGGTGATCGTACCCCCGGGTTTCAGCACATTTTTCAGGCTTTCAAGTGCACCGGCAGGGTCCGCAAGGTGTTCAAGAACAAAACAGACAAAGACGTGATCGAAACTGGCAGGAGGAAAAGGCAGGTTGAATATGTCGGCTTTTTGGAAAACGACGTTCCGGTGCCCGGTTTTTTGTATCCGTGCCTCCGCTTCTGTAAGTGATACTTCCGAGCAGTCGATACAGGTAAACGAGGCTTCCGGACTTCCTGCGGCAAGCGTAACGGTCTGGGCGCCCACACCGCAGCCGGCTTCGAGCACCCTGCTCCCTGCCGGGTACCGGGTGTCATGGTGCAGCAGACCTGTCAGTGTCTGTGCCTGGTCAAACAGCCTTTCAGCTTCGCGGGGGGAATAGCCATGGACATACTCACTGCCCTTTTTCATCGGTCATTCATCTCGGTGGTAAGTACCATGAATCCGGAAGACTAAAATGATATCGTGCATGTGTCCCCAGTGAGAACATGCTGTGCTGGTGATTGCCACTAGTTTACGGGACCTCACGTTTTTTTACCTAGCTCCATCTCAGCATCACGTATCATTATCAATAGTGCGATCAAAATTTCTCTTGTAATATGGTTGATCCCCTTTCATCGTCCGCCTCGCAGCAGCCTTCCCTTGGTTCCCTCTTTTTTTCTTTTTTCCGGTTGGGGTTAACAGCGTTCGGGGGACCTGCCATGGTCACGTACATCCGTAAGATGGCAGTGAACGAGAAAGGGTGGCTTGATGGTGCGGTCTTTGACGAGGGTATTGCACTCTGCCAAGCTATTCCCGGTGCTACTGCCATGCAGGTTACAGCGTATACCGGTCTTCGCATCCGTGGAATCACCGGGGCACTTGCCGCATTTGTGGGCTTTTGCCTCCCGGCATTTATCCTGATGATGGCGCTTTCCGCTCTCTATGTCTCGACGTCGGATCTCCCCCCGGTAAAAGCATTATTCCTCGCGTTACAGGCAATCGTTGTTGCGCTTGTGGCTTATGCGACAGTCTCATTCGGGAAGACTTCACTTACACAGTGGTTTTCCCTTGTCATTGCCGGGATCGCTGCGGTACTCTTCATCGCTGGTGTTAACCCCATCATCGTCATTCTCCTCGCGGCTCTATTGGGTATCGCTCTTCTTCCTGTACCAGACAAAAAAGAAGAGCAGCCGGTCACTGCATCTCCCCGTCCGGAAACGTCCTTTTTTATCCTGCTCGCCGTTGCATGTACTTTTTTTGTACTACTGTACTTCCTCAACACCGATCTCTTTACTCTCGCCGCTACCATGGCACGGGTTGATCTCTTTGCGTTTGGCGGGGGATTCGCATCACTGCCGCTGATGTTCCAGGAAGTTGTCGTAGTTCATTCATGGCTGAGTAGTACTGCCTTCATTAATGGTCTCGCCCTTGGCCAGGTGACACCCGGTCCAATCGTTATTACTGCAACGTTTGTCGGTTTTCTTACCTACGGGTTCTGGGGAGGCATCGTTGCAACGATTGGAATCTTTACCCCTTCATTCCTGGTTGTGGTCGGGACAGTCCCTTATTATGACTGGCTGCGCAGTTCGCAGCTGTACCAAAAAATGTTCCAAGGTATCCTTTTCTCGTTTGTCGGTCTGCTGCTGAGCGTAACTATTAAGCTTGCACTTGCGGTTCCCTGGTCCTGGTTCCCCGGCCTTCTTGCTGCAGGAGCATTTATTTCTCTCCTTCTCGGTGCCGAGATCCTCTGGGTGGTTATTGCCGGGGTGGGGATTGCTGCGGGTATGTTCGTTCTTGTGCACTAACTTGACGTACATGAGCATGTACAAAGCGGCCGTGACGGGAACCAGACCATTTCCTCATAGACGTATACAGAAATACAGTCTGTTCATTCCGTAGAAACTTCACCAGACAACAGTAAGTGAAAAGAGTGCCCGACAGTGCAGGATTCCAGGCACCGGTGATCTTCTTGGGTATGAGGTATGGTCTATACTGACCAAGAGATGGAGTTGGTTGGAATCTACCGGTGCCTGAATGGTGTAAACCTACCTGTTATTCAATTAAATTCCCGGGAACATCGTATGTATTCGTGTGTGTTTGTGCATGTGTCCGGTTGGGGTGCATTCCAAAGGGACAATATCTATGTTAACACTTGACCTATTTTAACCTTTTTTATTTTACAATTTAAGTATGTTAAATAAAAATAATATACCCCCAACGATAGAGTTTGGGAAAAGGGTAACTACAGAGAGGAAAACACTGGTAAAAGGCTGTTTCCGGGAATGCATTGGAATGTCCCGGTAAAAAAGGAATACTAATGGGAAATAATGAGAACTGTATCCCTGTTTATGGCTTTTGATTACGAAATGCGGGGGATTTTCCCTTCGACAATCTGGCGGAACAACCGTCCGGGATTTGGTGCGTGACTAAGTGCATCATACATTTCATACGTTACCGGCCCGTAATTCCTCTTTATCCCATCAGGGAAAACAACAATGAGCTTCCCTGTAACGATATCATATCCTAATTCCCTGATCTCGCGGGATAGTCGCCTGTTCCAGACTAAACTCATGATTGATTCCACATAAAAACAAACTGGTTGTAACTCACTTCTGGTTAGCGTGCAGGGGATAAATGCCTGCTGGAGGAATTCCCGCGTTTTATCAGGATTAATCAGAATTTATCCGGTATTTTATGGATCACTAAAGGAACAAAGGATCTCCTGTCGTAGATGCATTATATCCGTGGCTTTGTGGCACGGGGTAAAGCCGGGGCATTGGCAAGGTACAGCGGCGTTTCACCGGCAGCGTATCTTCGCATGTTCCCTGCAAACGCTCTTGCGATGCCCTCGTAGGAGACATCGGTGACACCGGCGATATGGGGGGTGGCGATCACATTCTCCGAAAAGAGGGGATGGCCAAAGTCTACCGGCTCTTCCCAATAGACGTCGAGCCCGGCACCGGCCATGTGACCTGACCGGAGTGCTGCCAGCAGGGCATCCTGGTCAAGAAGCCCGCCCCGGGCCACGTTAACGAGAAACACGCCCGGTTTCATGGAATCGATTTCCCTTTTACCGATAAGGTGGAACCGATCGGGTGTGTAGTTGATGCAAATCACTACGTAATCTGCATGTGCAAGACTCTCCGTAAGTTCGGCAAGGGAACAGGATCGGGCAATTTCTACACCGGGGACCGTCCGGCCGGGATGGTCATCGACCGTAATAATACGTACCCTGAACCCGGCGAGCCTGCGGACAATCTCCCGGCCAATGCCCCCAAGGCCGACAATACAGATCGTTTTACCATGGAGTGCCTGTCCGGCTGGTGAACCCCACGGGACTTGCCTCCCCTCCTTTCTGGCAGAGGCAATGGCGTTCCATTTGCGGGAGAGCATAAGCATGAGGAGGATTGCATGCTCTGCCACCGAAGCAGCATTACCGGACTCCTCACTGGGTATACGGGCAACCCGGACCCCGTGCCGGGTCGCTGCCTCAATATCGACCGATTCGAGCCCGACACCGAATTGCTGGATAAGACCAAATGTCCCCTGCTGTATGAAATTAGCATCGACTCGGGTAACCAGCGGCACGACTACATCCGCATTCGCGATATGGGGGCCAAGCATTTCAGGAGGGAAAGCAAGGATCTCGTCGTTTGGGAGAAGGGCATTAAGCTGCCTGCGGGCCTCAGGAAAACTCTCGCCGCAGAAGAGGATCTTCATAGATAGCTGATGAGAACTCCCGGGTGATTAGGGCATCGGCAAAAAAAATTTAAGGTGATCTT
>CAYPEQ010000072.1:0-4050 GCA_964409915.1 uncultured Methanoregula sp.
AGAACGCTGAGGGGGGGAATTGAACCCCCGAGGCACTTTCGCACCACAGGCTTTCCAGGCCTGCGCCTTACCGCTAGACTACCTCAGCAAAAAGCGTATCTCATGTATTTGCCGGGCATTTTTTTAATGCTATCCTTTCATCGAGCTATATTTTTCTGGTTTTTTGGCGTACAACCTTTTTTCCACCCTTTAGGGTAGGTGCCTGGCGCAAGGAACACAGTGGTCATGGATATAAACAGGCCGGGTTTTCCCGGACTCCAGGTAGCTGATGGTGCGAGTGCTTTTCCAAGGCCGATAAACTCCCGTTTTTGGGAAAGAACTGCGACGATCTGATCTTTCCTGAACTCATCGCATTGGATTACACCAACTCCGGCCAATTTTGCACCGTGACAGAGTGCGTCAATTGCGGTATCCCTCACGGTTACGGTAGGAAGATCCGGGACTGCCTCATCGACGGAAATAATCATGGCGTCCAGTGTTTCGCGGTTTCCTGCAGCTGCAGCAAAGCAGGCATCCTGCAGATCCTGAAGCGAATGCATCGATCTCTCGTCAAAAGATCCGGATCGTATCCGCCTGAGTTCCTGCATGTGCGCACCGGTCCCGAGTGCAAGCCCCATATGATGGCACAGCGAACGGATGTACGTACCAGCGTCGCATCTGACGCTTATGAGCACCAGTTTTCCCTCGACACCAAGAATTTCCATCTTCTGGATGGTGCGGATGCGCAGCAGGCGTTTTACCGCACTTCTCCGGGGTGGGCGCTGGTAGATCCTGCCGGTAAATTCCGCTGCAACCTCATCAATGCGCCTCCGGTCTACTTCGTGATGCAAACGCATCAGGCACACGTACTCTTTATCGTGTTTTAAGAGCAGTGGGGCAAGACGCACGGCATTTCCGAGCATGATGAGAAGAATACCTGATACCTGGGGGTCGAGGGTCCCCGCATGGCCAATCTGGCATCCAAGCATCTTACCTACCCATGCGGCAACCTGGTGACTCGAAGGCCCTCGTGGTTTATCGATTACGATAATGCCTGCGCCCTGCCGGAGCGGCTCGGCATGCGTTTTTTCTGTCCCCTTACAATCCTGCGCCGAAATCATCGTATTACTCGCATCCTGCCCCGGTATTCATTTAGTGCTCCCAGTGTTCCTTCAAGAGATCCATCTCCAACTATCACCGGGAACGTCCCCTCTCGCATCATCGTTTCTGCAGTGATCTCCCCTATTGCCATCACCAGCAGATCCGGGCGCGGGGTCCAGATAGCCTTTGTAAATGACATTGCGCTTGTAAAAAGGATGGCTTCAGCTGCACAAAGGTCAAGAGGTTCATCCGTCGGCACAAGCTGATAACACCGGAATTCCCGGGCAGTCCCACCAGCATTTACAATTGAATCAATAAGAGTGGGATTGGGGACATCGGCACGGGGGATACCGATCGTTTTTCCCTTGATCCAATCTCCCAGGTACGGGACAAAGTCACGGGAATAGAACCCCGGAAGGGTCTCGCAGGTGATCCCGCACCGCTCGAGTTCTCGTGCTGTTTCGGGGCCAATCGCGATGACCCGGGGCGTTTTTTTGAGAAAAGGCCCAAAAATTTTTGCCGGGAGCGCGCTTGTGAAAAAAATGCAGTCAAAATTCTCGTGCCCGACCGCATCAGTAAACGCTGCAACAACGTCATTGTGGATCTCAGAACGCAGCGGGTGGACGCTGTAACAGGCGTGTCCGAACGCTGCGCACCGGGCTTTATCCCGCCCCTCCTTTCCCGCAAGACGCGTAACTGCGATCTTCATTATGGATTCTTCATTCCTGAACGATAATAGGATATGCATCTTAGTTGATTTATGTTCATTCTCCTGTCTTTTATCAGGATATAACCCGTCTACCCTCCCGTATAGTGCTCGGCCTATCTTACGAATGCTTCGAGCCATTCTTTTTTTTAGCCTGACGTTCCTTAGTTTGTATCATGCAGTCCTGCTGGTTTGGTGATGTGGACAACGGGAAATGCATTCCGTTTTCCGGTGATGCCGCCGCATATGCCCGGCGCGTCCGTGAGATCCGGACGAGCATGGACGCGCTAGTCCCCCCAGACTGGAAGATCGCAGCTGCCTGCGGGATCTGCCGCGACCGGGCAGAGTATCTGTCGCTGCTCCAGAAGGTATGTATCGCAGGATCGGAGCAGGCTGTCCGGGAACAGTATGCAGCAAAAGATGTCGAACTGCTTCAGATGGTCAGGACACTTGACGAGATGGATACGGTTATCAACGTTCTCTCTGAACGGGTGGCAGACTGGTACCAGATCAGGCACCCCTCGTTTTCCCGTAAATACCGGAGAACACCGGCTCATATGCTGGTCAAATCCGTGAGTGAACGGGGTGGTGGCGGGGCACTCGGGAAGGTTGCTACCGGGATCACCGGCCTTTCTGACACCCGTACCGCTCTTGCAAAAGAAGTATCGGCCCGGGCATGCGAGGTAATGCCGAATACAAGTGCACTTATCGGAGGACTTGTTGCCGCCCGGCTCCTCTCCCATGCAGGAGGCTTAAAGGCACTTTCACGGCTGCCCGCAAGTACGATACAGGTCATCGGGGCCCGGACTGCCCTTTTTATGCATATACGGACCCGGGCACCAGCGCCAAAACACGGGATCATTTTCCAGCACCGGCGAGTGCATAACGCACCCCGCGAAGTGAGAGGAAAAGTTGCCCGGGTCCTTGCAGGGAAACTGGCTATTGCCGCCAGACTGGACTTTTACCGGGGTTCCGTAGTCCCGGAGTTCATCGAGAAAGCTCAGGCACGCATTGATCTGGCAGGAACCGTGCAGGGAGATGACAAGCAATGATCCATATCGGCGAAGTGCTGGTATCAAAAGGTGAAGGTGGCGTCTATGGCGAGCGGATGCTGGATGGCTACCGGGTCTGGGATCCGTACAGGAGCAAGCTGGCCGCCCTTTATCTCGTTGGAACCGGTCCTGAACTCGTGCCGGATATGAAAGTTCTCTATCTGGGGGCGGCAAACGGGACAACGGTGTCCCATGTTGCCGATTATGTGGAGGTAGTTTATGCCGTTGAATTCGCCCCGCGCCCGATGCAGGATCTGCTTGAAGTGGCGCGCCGGCGAAAAAACGTTATGCCAATCCTTGCAGATGCATCGAGCCCGGAACAATATGCTCCCCTTGTGGAAACTGTGGATCTTCTTTACCAGGATGTTGCCCAGCCTGATCAGGCTGCAATCGTCCTCAGGAACTGCGCATTCCTTAAAACTGGCGGCCATCTTATTCTCATGCTCAAGACCCGGAGTGTAGATATCCGTAAAAAACCTGAACAGATATTCCAGGATACACTCGATATCCTCATGTCTTTTGGGATCACAGTATGTGAGAGCACATGGCTTGCGCCATACCACCAGGATCACGCTGCAATTGTATGTACTCTTGATCACCCTGTTTAGGGAGCATCACCATGCCTGATAATCTCCGTGTTTATTCCGCAGGACCCCTGACACTCGTCGCACTGATTGCTGTCATCGGCCTTATCATAATCGTTATCCCCTTGTTGTTTCTTGGCCTTGCCGGAAAAGCGATTACCAGTCTTGTCGGGCTTTCGTGGCTGTCGGCAACTGCCCTTGTTATCCTCATCCTTTTGTGCAGTTTTGTGGACATCCCGGTCTGGAAGATCAAGCGGACAACCATTCGGATGCCGCATTGTGAGGATGGGCAGTTTCCCGATGCCTTTACACCGGATCAAAATGGGGGTCTCTGGGAAACGACTTTAGCCGTCAACCTTGGCGGGGCAGTCATTCCTCTTGCCCTTTCCCTCTATCTCCTGGATCGTGTATCGCTGGTTGCAAACGGAAATATGCTTTACCTCAAAGTAATTGCCGGCATCCTGATTGTTGCTGCAATGTCCTATGTAACGACCCGGCCGATGGTGGGTGTGGGAATGCGTGCCTCGCTTTTTATTCCGGGTCTTACTGCGCTTCTCTGCGGGATTCTTCTTGCCGGTAATCCGGGGCTTTCTGCCGGTCTTATCGCTTTTGTGAGCGGGACCGTTGG
>CAYPEQ010000073.1:0-3903 GCA_964409915.1 uncultured Methanoregula sp.
GCAATCTTCAAAAATATTGTCCCCGAGGATCACCGTGACCGCATCATCGGCTGCCCAACGCCGCGCAAGCCCGAGTGCCTGCGCTATGCCACCAGCTCCGTCCTGGATCTCATAGGATAACCGAACGCCAAGTTCAGATCCGGATCCGAGCAGTTCGAGAAAATGCCCTACGTGACCCCGACCGGAGACGATCATAATGTCATCAATGCCGGCATCAATCAACGTGTTCAACGGGTAGCAGATCATCGGCTTGTCGTAGACGGGCAGCAGATGTTTATTGGTGACTTTTGTAAGGGGGAAGAGCCGTGAACCGGTTCCCCCGGCGAGAATAATACCTTTCATCCAGTTCTCTCCTTGAGATATGCAGCTAGTGCTTCTTTCCAGGGACGCATTGGCGTCGTTTTAGTGTTCACCAGTACGGAATACGCAGGACGTTGTGCTCTGCGCGGGTACTCGGCCGTCGAACAGGGAACAACATTAGGAATAATCGTCTTTGCGAATTCAAACCAGGAACAAATACCCTCGTTTGTGATATGGTAAATACCCGGGGCAGCACCGGCGATCTCGGCCGTTTTCTGTGCGAGATCCACTGTGTAGGTGGGTTTCCCGAACTGGTCGTTTACCACCCGGACCTCCTGCATTTCCCGGGAAAGCCGGAGCATCGTTTCGACAAAATTCCTGCCATGTGTCCCGAAAAGCCAGGATGTACGAATGATCCGGTAATCGTCCATCATCTCCTGGATATATCGTTCACCGGACAATTTTGATGCCCCATACGCATTTATGGGGTTGGGGATATCCGTCTCCCCGTACGATTGCCGGGTACCGTCAAACACATAATCGGTACTGTAGTGGATCAGACAAGCCCCTGCGTCCCTGCATGCCCCTGAAAGCGTGGACAGTGCCTCCCCGTTGACGGTAAACGCAAGGTCGCGGTGATCCTCGCACCCGTCGACATCAGTATATGCAGCGGCATTGATGACGAGCGTTGGTTTGATCTCGCGAACAGCCGCAGTCACTTTTTCCTTATCTGTGATATCCAGATCATGTCCCCGGAACAGAGCATCCGGGAAAACGCGCTGGAGGTCGTGGCCGAGCATGCCATAGGCACCGAGAACAAGGGTCCGTTTTACCGGAGTAATGGCTGCCACCATCCTTCATGCTGCACATACCACGCAACGGTCTCTTTAAGCGCATCCTCAAACGTCGATTGGGGTTTCCAGCCGAGAGAACGGATTTTTGATGAATCCAGGGAATAACGCCAGTCGTGGCCGGGACGGTCTTTTACAAATTCAATGCAGGAAGAATCTTTCCCGAGTATCTCCAGAATCTGGTGTGTGATTTCCAGGTTGGTCTTCTCGTTGTCTCCCCCGATATTGTAGATCTCCCCGGGAGTACCCTGCTGGAGCACGAAATCAATCGCTCTGCAATGATCCAATACGTAAATCCAGTCGCGGACATTTTTTCCTGTCCCATACACCGGTACTTTTTTTCCCCGGATAAGATTGGTCACAAAAAACGGGATCAGTTTTTCCGGGTACTGGTACGGGCCGAAGTTATTGGTGCACCGGGTTACAATGACCGGCAATCCATGCGTTATGAAAAATGCACGGGCGATCAGGTCTGATCCCGCTTTACTCGCGGAATAGGGACTGGAAGGGGTCAGGATATCAGTTTCCTTAAACGAACCGGTGGCCGCGCTCCCATAGACTTCATCCGTGGAGATATGGACAAACCGGGGAATTTTGTGCCGGAGAGCGGCATCAAGCAACACCTGTGTCCCCAGAACATTGGTGGTGACAAATGCTGAGGCATCGTGGATAGAACGATCCACATGACTTTCTGCGGCAAAGTGGATGACCGCATCGATGGTATGACGGGAAAATACCTGGTCCACGGCATGTGCATCGCAGATATCCCCTTTCACAAACGAATACCGGGGATCCTTTTCGAAATCGGCAAGATTGGCCGGATTGCCGGCATAGGTCATATTATCAAAATTCGTAATCGAACATGCGGGGTGCTCACCGAGCATAAACCGGATAAAATTACTGCCGATAAATCCCAGGCCCCCGGTTACTAACAGTCTCATGGTTTGTCTCCTAAAAAAACCGTTATCCGTGTTTCAGTCCCGGTGCAAGGCCCCAGTCATAGGGAATTTCCAGCGTATCCGGGGGGAGGCGATATTCATCGGGTTCCTTGTAATTATACGGCAGGGTCGGAATACTCAGGAAATAGGCAGTATCTGTACCGATTCCCTTGAAACCATGATAGACACCGGGAGGGACACAGATAAGGGCCGGGTTTTTCTCGCCCACGAAGAGCTCCATCAAAACTTTATACGTTGGCGAATCTTTTCGTGCATCATATAATGCGACTTTCATCATCCCGTGGACACAGGTAAAATTATCGGTCTGTTTCTTGTGGTAGTGCCAGGCTTTTACCACGCCGGGGTATGCAGTGGTAAGGTATACCTGCCCGAATTGTGTAAACAGAGGATCGTCGCACCGGAGGATCTCCATGAGCCATCCCCGTTCATCAGGAATTACGGATAATTTTTTAATTATTACCCCATCAATGTCACACGACATGCACTAATCTTCGTGAGTATTTTGGATAATACTTACTCAAAGCTTTTTTAAAAATCAGCCTTTCCGGACACGCCACGAATACCGTCAATAATCCCTGTTAAGTAGTATTTTATCTGGTTAATCTGGCCTCTTTTTGCGAGATGATACAGGTAATAGGGAAAGCGAATGGTCATCTCGGTTACGAGAATATACCCATAATTGAGAATATCATAATTTTTTCTTCCCACTAACAACCAGTTTCTTCCGACATAATACAAATACTCCCTGCTCAACAGGCCGATAGTTGCAGAAATTTTGTGATAGGCTACTGCACTGGTAATGACGAGGAGAGAAAAATTTCGCTGTTTGGCCCGGATACACCAGTCCGTTTCCTCATGCATAAGGAAGAGCGATGCATCAAATAAACCAACCTCCCGCAGGGCGGATACCCTGAAGAAAATGGCGCATCCCACAAGACCGAACAGTGGCTTTACCGCTCCATTTCTGATGATGGACTGCCCTTTCAAAAACAAACGGGGATAACCACAGAACCATTGTGTGCCTGCCGACCAGATCTTTTTCCGGTCATTATCAAAAGAGATTACGGGTTGGCACGCTGCACAATCAGGACATCGTCTGAGCGCATCAATACATTTTGTGATAACGTCTTTTTCAAGGATTACATCATTATTGAGGATGAATATATACTCCGCGCCACGATCAATAGCTTCCTGTACCCCGACGTTGTTTCCTCCCGCATACCCTAAATTCTCGCTGTTCTGAATAATCTCAAGAGACGGGAACCGTAAGCGTATGTTCTGGATAATCTGTTCATCGGTGCTGTTCTCTATGAGAATGAGAGTATTGGCATCATAGTCTGAGGCATACACAGATGCGATGGTTTCAAGGGTATCAGAATAATTATTGAAATTAAGAATTACGGTAAAAACTGACGGGTTCTGGCTAATATCATCCGAACCCTGCATGATTTTTGCGGTCATCATTTATCCTGGTATTGGAATTTTATACGGTGAACAAGATGATATGATCCTTTCACTATCCTGTATCCCCGGAGAATTCGCTGGTGAAGGACGCCATATGCATAGTTGTTTTGTTGGCGTTTAATTAACATACATCGCCATCGGTAATTAAGGCTGTATAGCTGGATGGATTTCATTCCTACGGATTTATTGAGTACAAACATCCATTATTTTCGTATATTCCCCGCTCCCGGAAAGGACAAACATGGATTCACCTCTTTCTCACAGTTCGACACTTGACGTCTCGGTTATCATGCCGGCGATGGATGAAGAGCTCACCATCGGCGCATGCA
>CAYPEQ010000074.1:0-3542 GCA_964409915.1 uncultured Methanoregula sp.
CTGCCGATACAGCTCCGCATTCGCGGTACCGTTCGTCCGTCGATCCTTTGAGGCCGATATTGACAAAGTCCAGGTACGGCAGCATCTTCTGCAATGTTTCTTCTGTCATGTAACCGTTGGTGGAACACCCGGTGAGGAATCCCTCCTTTTTTGCAGCTTGTGCGACTTTTAAAAAGGTAGGGAGGGAGACCGTGGGTTCATTCAGGCAGAACGTGATACCCCGGCAGGAATATCCCCGTGCTATGGCGAGGATCTCCTCTGGTGTGTGGTGGTTGAGGATTTCCTGCAGGGTTCCGTTCCGGATAGTCTGGAATTCTGAAATACACCCTTCACAGGCAAAATTGCAACCGATAGTGCTGATCAAAAGAAAGATACTGTTGGGATAAAAATGGAGCACCGGGATAGATTCGCTGGAGACCGGGTAGATATTGAGGTAACGATCCGGATAGTTCTCCGTAATCGTGCCCATACTGTTCCGGTACATACGGCAATACCCGTTCTGGCTTTCCTGAATATCACAGGCCCGTTCACAATAACTGCATCTCATGGAAATTTTCCTTTCACGTGTTCTGATACGATCTGATGGTTTCCAGCAATAGGAGACTCCCGGAAGATATTGGTCTTTTCTGCGGATTTTCCGAAGAAATGGTACCCGGAGCCTCCCTCGGCGATGGTGTCGAGCAGTACATCTGGATCGGTGACGATGTCCCCGCCCAGCATCGTTACGCCGCGCCGGAAGAACGCGTCGGGAAGCATGCTGGCGGTTGGCCCCACGACGACAATCGCTCCCCCGGGTTTAGCGGTGGCAAGTAACGGTTCAAGCGTATTATTGAGGAGCGTTGTTCCTGTGATGACAAGCATATCTGCCCTCTGTATTGCTGCATCTGTCTGCTCTTTTGGGATGACAAACGGCAGCTCATCCGGTTTTAGAGTGCGGGGGTCGAGTTCAAGGATCCCGAACGGCTTTCCCCGGTTTTTCAATCGCCTGAGGATCGGCACGAGCGCCCCGACGACTACGACATATCCCTCGTCGGGAACGGGGATTGTTTCAAGGGCATCTTTGCCGGTTTCCCTGCCGACGCACAGGTCCGGTCTCCGTTTCCGGCAACTTTCCGAGAGGGCGTTTACAATGGCGATGCCGACCGCCTTTTTTAACGGAGGCGCTTGGGGAAGATCCTGAATGAATTCAGTAACACTGCGGCCTGCAAACCGTCCCGGGTATGGCATAGCCCGGGCAGAACTGGGGCAGCAGACGGCTTCCGGGATCTCTTTTATGGGTGTAAAACAGATGCCCCCGGAACCCTCGCTGAGTTTCACGCCGGTAAAGAAAATCCCGATGACTGCCCGATCTATCGTTATTTTTTCAAAATCGCTGCCAAGGGTTTTTTGTATCTGTGCAATAGTCTCTTCGAGGATCGAACCGGGCCGGTCCAGAGCATCTGTCATACGCGTGTTCAACCCTCTTTTTCCCACCAGATCTTTGCCTGGGATGACTGCATTTTCATCAAATACTGCCCGTTTTCGTACTGCAAGGTTTTCCGGAGATATTTTTTGAGTACCGCGATTTGCTTTTCCTCTTTGAGATGCAGGACTTCCCGCTGGTCGTCTATTGCCTCTTCGAAGCTCGAAAACTGAATCGTACGATCGGTTCGGGAAATTTCAACGTTGGCGGAAATTCCCATCTGGTATAGAAGGTTGAAAATAATGTTGGGTGTCCGGTTTGAAGCCGGTTGTTCCCCGAAGAGTTCCTCCCATATTTCGAGGTATTGTTTGTGACGAGGCGACACTAGATCGGCAAACCAGAAAATATACACGTATTTCCGGGAAACGGCGGTCATCTTTTCAAGGGCGTCCCGTAGGTCCGGTACTCCAAGCGAATAAGATGCAACTACCAGATCATACGGCGGGTCAAGATCTCGGTGGATATCCACATCTTCCCACGTTTTCTGGAGGGTCGTAATGTTGTGAATTCCATTCTCACGGATGTTGTTGTGAAGGCATTCGAGCATCCCTGAGGAAGGCTCAACAGCTGTGACATGCCGGACCATACCGGAGAGAGGGATTGCAAGTGTCCCGGGACCGGCGCCGATATCGAGAATCCGGAAATCCGGGGCGATCTTCATTGCAGAGATCCGTTCCCGGGCGTCTTTCCAGTTGTCTTCCTTGACCATCTGGTCGAATTTTCTGCACCGGGCAGGATCCGACCATCTCGCAGCGCAGCTGGCACATTCGTCCTGGGCTCTTTTTTCTTTTTCCCTCTCTTTCCAGACTTCGTTCCAGTCTATGGTGCTGACGTCCTGCATATCCCGTATTATCTGTATTTGTTTAACAATGGTATATGGTTAATTGAATTATTTTGAGAAGTGTTGCATCGATGTGATCATTATATTTTGGGTATGCCGGACGTTAAAAATCCGGAAAGAGCCGAGGACACCATGGGGAAATACAGGTACATGAGTGCGGCGATGAAGTACGTGATTATCAGGTACTTTAACAAGCTAACAGGACGTGCCCTGACAACACTGTCCTGATGTTTGTTGATTGTATAGGAAATCCAGATCGCTTCGGCAATACTATATATCCATACCAGAACCGGAAGAAGGATCGTGAGGTTGGGGAGGATAGACAAGTACGGTGCAAGGGGAGAGAGCAGGTACTCTCCTTTAAAATTATTCAGGAAGATTCCGGCAAGGGCTGAGAGAAATATGGCCGCAAGGATGATCCAGCCCTTTGCGTATCTCTCACCATTGTAGACACGGCCCCCCCCGGGACAGATCGCTGACAGAGTACCAGCGATAAAGATATTTATTAACCGTTTTGAAGGTGGAATCTTTAAAGCCGGCGAATGGGATGTGTCCGTAGCAGCATGAAACTGTCGGGTTTCGCTGGAGACATGCGCATTGAGTTCCCGGACACGGGCATTGCAGGTGTGAGCTTCCTCGAACCGTCCTAATTTGACCAGAAGAAGGCCCATCCGGCCCCACGCATCGATAAAATCGGGATTGAGCTCCGTGGCTTTCTGGTAGCATCTAAGGGCATTAGTGTAATCCTGCTCGTAGCCGTAATTGATGGCAGCCGTAAGCCATCCTACTGGGTCGTCAGGATTTGCTGGATCGGGCATACTATATTCTCTCGTTATTATTCTCAACTAAATATTATAATATTGCTCCGTTTTACTTACGTGGGCTCTCTGTTTTATTTGTAAAAATACTATCGGCTCTTCTCTACTTCAGGTTTGCCTCGAATATTGAACCCAGAATCCGGGTATCCCCAGGCTTATCCAACGGTGTTGCCATCCATCACATCTGTTTCAGTGACGTTGATATAATGGTCTGTTCCGGCTATATGGTAGGGTCCGGTAGCTACAACGTCATAGGGATTTCCTGACATTGAATATGGGACAACGAACTCTCCTCCCTGGCTTTGTTGGCTATAATCAAAGACTCGTCCCGTATTGGTCCTAATGGGGACTTCGATGAGTCCATTGCCGGGGATATGTGCCCCTTTTACGTACTCAAATATTTTCACATATTTGATACCCG